>CAYPUT010000051.1:0-17884 GCA_964413945.1 uncultured Spirochaetaceae bacterium | reverse complement strand
GTATTCGATATCCTGCGGAACCTCGGGGTCCCGCCGGAACACCTTTTTGCGGAAGTCTATTTCTAAGCGATATGAAGTACCATTTAGTCCAACTCGGCTGTCAGATGAATCTTTCGGATTCCGAGCGCATACGCACCGTCCTCGAAGAGGTCGGGTTCGAGGCGACCGACCGGGAGGAGGAGGCAAACCTTCTCGGCATCGTCGCCTGCTCGGTGCGGCAGAAAGCGATCGATAAGGTCTACTCCCGGATCCACAAGTGGAACAGCTGGAAAGATAGCCGGAACCTCCTTACCTTCGTCTCCGGGTGCATCCTTCCCGCCGATCGGGAGAAGTTTCTCGACCGCTTCGACTTACTTTTTGGCATCAACGAGCTGCCGGAGCTGCCGGAAATGATTCGGCAGTTCGGGGTGGTGACCCCGCTCTCCGACGGGCGGCCGGCCGAGCCTCGGGCAACGGCCCCGGCCCCCGGAAACCCGGCCACCGACTACTGGAAGGTCCGGCCGACCTACGGCTCGGGGTTCGAGGCCTACGTTCCAATCCAGAACGGCTGCGACAAGATGTGCACCTTCTGTGCGGTTCCTTTTACCCGGGGCCGGGAGGTCTCTCGGCCCTCGGCGGAAATTCTCGCGGAGGTTCGGGGCCTTGTAGATAAGGGATATAAGTCCATCACCCTCTTAGGACAGAACGTCAACTCCTACGGCCTCGACCGGCACAGCAGCGAGATTACCTTTTCGGAGCTGCTTCGGCGGGTCGGTGAGATCGGGCGACAGTCTGGGCGGGAGTTCTGGGTCTACTTTACCTCACCCCACCCGAAGGACATGACCGACGAAGTTCTCGAGGTGATCGCCGAGTACGACTGCCTGGCCCGGCAGATCCACCTCCCGATCCAATCCGGGGACGACAAGGTGCTTATCCGGATGAACCGGAACTACCACCTCGGGAAGTACCGCTCGGTGGTGGAGAGCATCCGGCGCATCCTCCCGGAGGCGACCCTCTTTACCGACATCATCGTGGGCTTCTCCGGGGAGACCGAAGAGCAATTTCAGAACACCCTGCGGGCGATGGAAGAGTTCCGGTACAACATGGCCTACATCGCGATGTACTCCCCCCGTCCCGGGGCCGCGAGCGCCCGGTGGGAGGACGACGTCGACCACGCCGAGAAGCGCCGGCGCCTGGCGGTTCTGACCGACGTTCTTCAACGCTACTCCTCGGAATACAACCGGCGGCTGGTCGGGACGACCCACCGGCTCTTGGTAGACGGTGAGGACCGAAAGCCCGGCTATCTCTCCGGAAAGACCGAGGGGCGGCTGATCGTCCGGTTTTCGAATACGGACAAGCGGCTTATCGGCCGCTTCGTGGATGTCCGGATTACCGGCTCCGCGACCCTCTCGCTGGAAGGGGAGCTTGTCGGGTGCGCCGAGGGTTATCTTCCGGCTGAGGCGGCGACGGCGTGATCGCTCCCCGGGTCGCCTTCGCGGTCCTTGGATGCAAGCTGAATCAATACGAGACCGACTCCCTCGCCTCCCGGTTCCGGGACGGGGGCTACAGCGTTGTGCCCTTCGAAGAGTCCGCCGATGTCTATGTGATAAACAGTTGCACCGTCACCAACCAGGCGGACCGAAAATCGCGGAACCTGGTAAACCGGGCCCTCCGGACCGCCGCCGACGCTACCGCCGGCGCGAGTAGCGACCCGCTTGTCGTCGTAACCGGCTGCTTCGCCGAGGCCCGGCGGGCCGAGCTCGAAGCCGACGGGCGGACCTTCGTCGTCGGCAACGACCGGAAGGCCCACATCTTCGACTTAGTCGAGGCGGCCCGCCGGGGGGAGGTGCTGCAACCCGAGGCGCTCCCGAAGGCGCTCTTCGATTACGAGCCCCCGGACCGGATCTTCCACACCCGGTCGATGGTCAAGATCCAGGACGGGTGCGACAACTTCTGTTCCTTCTGCATTATCCCCCAGGTACGGGGGCAGGCGACCAGCCGATCGGCGGAAGACGTGTTGACCGATGTCCGGGAAACCGTCCGCCGGGGCGCCCGGGAGGTTGTCCTGACCGGGGTGAACATGAGCCGCTACCGGGACGGCGGGGCCAGGTTTAGCGCCCTGATCGAAGAAATCTTGGAAATCCCCGGGGATTTCCGCCTCCGGATATCCTCCCTCGAGCCGGACTCCCTCGACGAGCGCTTCTTTGCGGTTTTAGAGCACCCGAAGATGTGCCCCCATCTCCACCTCTGCCTTCAGAGCGGATCCGAGCGGATCCTGCTTTCGATGCGTCGGCAGTACACCGTCGCCGAGTATCTCCGGGCCGTTGGGCGCATCCGCTCCCGGATCCCCGATTTTAACCTAACGACGGACATTATCGTCGGCTTCCCCGGGGAGAGCGAAGCCGACTTTGCCGAGAGCGAGGCCGTGGTCCGGGAGGTTGGGTTTAGCCACGTCCACACCTTCCGCTACTCCCGTCGGAAGGGAACCCGGGCGGACCGGATGCCCGGGCAGGTCTCCGAAGCGGTAAAGGCGGAGCGCAGCGAGCGCATCCGACGCCTCTCGGAGGAAAACAAGCTCGCCTACCGCCGGAGCCTTATCGGCCGCCGGCAACGGGTGCTACTCGAGCGAGTTGCAGAAGACGGGCTCTCGGCCCGGGGTTACGGCGAGCACTACGCGCCGGTGGAGCTCCGGGCCGATGCCGGGTGGAACGCGCAACTGTTTCGGTCGAACAGCTTTCGGGATGTCGTCGTCGCGGGGCTCACGGAGGTGGAGGAGCCGCTCCTTCTCGGGCATCCGGTCTAGGGCGACCGCAGAGCAGTCCGATTATTATCAACAGGGATGTTGATACCGCAGAGGCGGGCGTGGCATCTTTGGCGATGTGAGCACGACGAAACCTGACAAGAGCGCCCTCATTTTGACGGCGACCATTCTTGCGAGCGGCCTCGGGTTCTTTATGGGTTCGGCGGTCAACGTCGTTCTTCCGACGATCCAAGGCTACTGGGACCTCGAGCTCTCCCTGGTGCAGTGGATCGCCAACTCCTACGCGCTTACCCTCTCGGCCTTTATCTTGGTCAGCGGATCCTTAGGCGACTACTTCGGGGTACGGCGGGTCTTTAATGTCGGTATTCTCGTCTTTACCGTCGCCGGGGCTCTCTGCGGCTTTGCCCCGACCCCCGGTCTCCTTATCCTCGGTCGAGCGGTACAGGGGCTCGGGGCGGCGTTTATGGTTCCCGGGAGCCTCGCGATTATCAACCGGCTCTACCCGGAGGGGGAGCGGGGCAGGGTTATCGGGCTCTGGGCCGGGGTCTCCGGGGCGATTGCCGCCTTGGGACCCTTCCTGGGGGGAGTTCTCGCGGACGTCAGTTGGCGGTGGGTCTTTTGGATGATCGTGCCGATCGGGGTGGCGGCATCGCTTGTTACCGTTCTCGCAGTCCCGAAGCTCCGCAACGAGGGCGAGAAGGGTATCGATTTCGCCGGGGCCGCGGCGGTGCTCCTGGCCCTCGGAGGCCTTTCCTTCGGCCTGATTCGCATTCCGGAAGTCGGCGTTACCTGGCTAACCGGCTCCGGTCTGGTGCTGGCGGTTCTATCCGGGGTGGCCTTCTTCCCGATCGAGCGGCGGGCCCGTCATCCTATCGTTCCCTTCGGGATGTTCAACCCGACCGTCGCCGTCGCCAACGTCTCGACCCTCTTCCTCTATTTTTCCTTCCAGGGGGCCTTCTTTCTCCTGTCGTTTATTTTTCAGCAGCTTCTCGGCTATTCGGCGAGCTTTACGGGGTTGGCCTTTCTCCCGGCGACGGCGATGATAGCGCTTCTGTCGGCCCCGAGCGGGTCGGTAACCGACCGCCGGGGGCCTCGCCTCCAGCTGATTCTCGGGCCGGCAATCGTCGGCGTCGGGCTGTTCGTGATGGCGCTCGGTATTAGGCAGCCGGGCTATCTCTCTTTCTGGCTCCCGGCCATTCTGGTTTTTGGAGGCGGAATGGTCTTCTTGATTCCGGCTATTACCAAGGCGGCACTTGCCGTGCCGGAGCACTTCTCCGGTGCCGCCTCGGGTTTGAACAACGCAGCCGCTAGGACCGCCGGGCTCCTGGCTATCACCATTCTCGGGGCCCTCTTGAGCTTGACCTACCAGTTGCTTCTCCCGGGAGCGCTCCCGGTCGATCTGCCCGAGGCCGCCCGACAGGCCGTCCTCGCCGACGCCGGGAAGCTCTTGGCGGCTGAGCTGCCGGCGGCGGTTCCCGAAGGGCTCCGGAGCGCCGTCGAGGAAGCCCGACGAGACGCCTTCGCCGCCGGGGGGAGGGTAGCCATCGGCATTTCTGCGGTCTTAGCCTTTCTCGCCGCGCTGCTTGCCCTCCTTCGGTTTCCGAAGGCTCGTGGCCCCGGGGGGCGTTGACTATCCCTGCTGCTCCTTCGCCTCTATGGCCTTCAGGAGGCGGACGACCGTCTCGTTGTAAGGGGTAGGAATGCCGGCGAACTCTCCGTACTCGACGATTTTTCCGTTGATAAAGTCGATCTCGGACATGCGCCCGGCCTCCCGGTCGACTAACATCGACGGCTTGTGGGCCCCTGCGGCGGCGAGGTAGTCCTGGGCCCACCGGTAGTAGTCCCACCCGACGAATATCTCGTTCGACCGGGCGACCCGGATGCCCTCCTGCATGATCCTTCGAGCAAGGTCCGCGGCGTAGGCGTCGTGCCAGGCGTTTGCCATGTCCAGCCCGGTGAGGGCGCAGAGGGCGTTCAGCCCGGCGTTCAGAATGGCCTTCTTCCAGACCATCCCCACGAGGTCTTCCGCCCGGCGGGTATCGAGCCCGGAACCGGAAAAGAGGTCGGCGACGGCCTCCGCCCGGGGGCGGCCGGATTCGTCGTATTCCTTTACGTAGTGGGGCGGGTGATGGAAGACTACGTTTACGCCGCCGCCGTCGGTCAGGTTTACACCGTAGTTCACGACACCCCGGACGATGCGATCCGGGGCGATGTACCGGGCGACCGACCGTTCGGTATCGATACCGTTCTGCCAGCTTAAGACCGTCGTCTCCCGGGGGGCGGCGTCCTGGACGGCGGAACAGACCAAGGGGAGGATCGGAGCCTTGACGGCAAGAACGACGAGGTCGAGAGAGCTGTCGGCAATGTCCTCTATCGAGGCCGTCGCCGCGACCGGCGCCGGGGCCGAAAGCTCGACGGCTCCGGAGAGCGTGATACCCCGGCGATTCAAGTGGTCCCGAACCGCCGCGCTGACGTCGACGAGGACCACCTTATGGCCCCCGGCGAAAAGATGCGCCGCGACGACCTGTCCGACGGGTCCGGCCCCGATAACGGCGACTCGCCGAGGGGACCCCGGTGCCGAGCCGGCATTCACGGGGCGCCGCCGAAGAGCGCTTCGATATCCACCCCGGAGACCCCCTGGTCGCTCAGAATCTCTTCGCACCGGGGGTTGTCCGAGGTTTGGAGAACCGTAACCGCCGCGCCGCCGGGGAGGGCGAAGGCGTAGAGATACTCGACGTTGATCCGGGCGTCGACGAGGGCCTGAAGGAGGGCGGCGAGGCTTCCGGGACGGTCGTCGAGGCGCAGGGCGAGAACCTCGTCGACCTCCGCGGGCTGCTGCATATTCATCAGAACCGTCCGGGCGGCGGAGATGTCGGAAACGATCAGCCGGAGAACCCCGGTGGCGCTCCGGTCCGAAACCGTCGTAGCCCGAAGGTTTATCCCCGCCTCGGCGAGGGCGTTGGTAACCCGGTGGATCCGCCCCGGCTGGTTCTCCAATTCGATGGAAAGCTCGTGGATTCGCATGGTGGGATCAATAGTGCGACCTCACCGGCGTAGGGTCAAGGATGGGGGCGAGGCAAAACGTTATCCGAGCTTCGCGAATAAAGACCCGGCGGCGGCACGCCGGCCGGCCGCCGGGCACCGAGAGAGGAGTCCAATTATCGTTTGGTGTGCTCTTCGGCAACACCTGTTCGCCGATGGAAACCGCTGTAGTCGATCATGACCGACTTCATCTGAGAGTACTCTTCCACGGCCGCGAATCCCGACTCCCGGGCTCCGTTGCCGCTACCTTTTTGGCCGCCAAAGGGCACGCCCGTTTCTACGCCCAGGCTCGGGGAGTTGACGTTTACGACTCCGGACTTGATGCGCTTTATGCCGGTGAAGGCCCGGCTCAGGTCCGCCGTGTACAATCCGAAGGAGAGGCCATAGTTGGTGCTGTTCGCCAGATCGATCGCGTGATCAAACGAATTTGCCTTCATCACGCATACCACCGGACCGAATATCTCCTCTTGGGCAATCCGCATCGAAGGCTCGACGTCTGTGAAAATAGTCGGCTGGAAAAAGTACCCGCCGCCCATCTCGTTTTGCAGGCTCTTGCCGCCGGTCAGAAGCGTCGCTCCCTCCTTTACGCCGATGTCCATGTAGCCTAGAACCTTGTCGTGCTGCTTCTGGTTGATGAGGGGGCCTACCTGAGACTTTGGATCCAGGCCGTCCCCAACGACGAGGGCCTCGACCTTTTCCTTGTAGGCCTTGATGAACTTGTCGTATACGGCTTCGTGGACGATGACCCGGCTTCCGGCGGTGCAGCGCTGCCCGGAGGTTCCGTAGCCGCCCCAAAGAGCGCCGTTTAGTGCAACGTCGAACTCAGCATCATCCATGATGATGACGGCGTTCTTGCTACCGAGCTCAAGGGAGATCTTCTTGAGCTCCTTTCCCGCCCGCTCGGCGATAAGCCGTCCGACTTGCTGGGATCCGGTAAATGAGATCATGTTCAAGAGCGGATGGGTGACGAAGCGCTCACCGATCTCTTCCCCGATCCCGTGGACCATGTTCATTACGCCCGGCGGGACTCCGGCATCCTCTACGATTTTCGTTAACATGGTGCTGGCAAGTGGTGTGTCTTCCGCCGGCTTGAAAACGATGGTGTTGCCACACAGCAGTCCGGGGAAGATCTTCCAGGAGGCCAGAAGGATCGGCAGGTTCCAGGGGGTGATTGCGCCGACCACGCCTAAGGGCTCCCGTACGACCATGGCAAACTTGTCGTTCAGCTCGCTCGGCATCGTTCGGCCGAACATTCGCCGGCCTTCGCCGATCATTACTCGGGCGGTATCAATGGCCGCTTGGATGTCAAAGCCGTTGGACTCGGCAAACACCTTGCCGTTCTCCCGGGTGATGGTCTCGGCGATTTCCTGCCGCCGCTCGATCAACAGCTGGACCATCTTTTCCAAGATCAGTCCTCGTTTCGGGGCCGGATACTCGGCCCATTCGGCCTTCGCCGAATCCGCAGCTTCCATTGCGGCGTCCACGTCCTCGTTGTCCGAGCGGGGAAATACCCCTAAGACGTCTTCGGGCTTTGCCGGGTTGCGGCTTTCGAAGGTCTTCCCGTTCTTTGCCGGGATCCATTTTCCTCCGATAAAGTTCATGTACTTTTCCGCCATACTTACCTCCTCGTCCGCGCCTTACGCCGTGGCCGGACCATTACACACCCAGGTGCTTGGACAGCACCTCTTCGTTTTGCTCCAGTTCGTTTGGAGTTCCTTCGTATGCGATTTGTCCCGCGGAGATTACGTAGACATACTCCGCCAGTCGGGTCGCCAGTGCGAAGTTCTGCTCAACTAAGAGGATCGAAAAACCGCGCTCCTTCAGCCTCTGCATAATTTCCTCTATCTGTTCAATGATGACCGGTGCGAGGCCTTCCGACGGTTCGTCCATGAGGACTAGCCGAGGATTCGCCATAAGTGCTCGGCCTATGGCGAGCATCTGTTGCTCCCCGCCACTCAGCTGGTTACCCATGTTTTTCGCCCGTTCCTCCAGACGGGGAAACTCCTTGAAGACGGCCTCGAGATTCCACTCGCCGTCGGCTGCCCGTCTCCCCGCTAGGACACTCCCGGGAAGAAGTAGATTCTCCTTCACCGTCAGTGAAGGGAAGATGCGGCGCCCCTGGGGGACCAGGGCAATACCTAGCCGGGCAATCTTGTTTGGCGCCATTCCCTGGATCTGGTCACCGTTGAACTGCACCATGCCTCGGCGGGGTGGCGTAAGGCCGGAAATAGACCGAATCAGGGTTGTCTTTCCCATGCCGTTGCGGCCCAACACAGCGATGATTTGCCCCGGGGCCACGGAAACCGACACGCCCTGCAGTACGTAGCTATCACCGTAGTAGGTATGGAGGTCATCTACCTTGAGGAGAGAGTTACTGTGCTCCACCAAGATACACCTCCATTGCCAAAGGATTCGACCTGACCTCGTCCGGGGTTCCTTCCAAAATGAGCCGGCCGTTGTGGAGGACGAGTACCCGGTCCACCAGTCCCATGGCTATGTCCATGTTATGCTCGATAATCATAAGAGTAATGGTTCGCGGCATCTCAGAGATGATCTGACTGACCCGCTCCCGCTCTGCCGGAGAGAGCCCCGCGCAGGGCTCATCGAGGAGCAGAACTTCCGGATCGCTTGCCATGGCAAGAGCAAACTCCAGCTGCCGCCGCTCGCCGTAGGAGAGCTCCTTGACCAGGCGATCGGCACGGTGCGCCAATCCGAAACGGTCCAACTCCGCCTGGGCTCTTTCAATGCTGTCTGTGAAGCGAGAAACCGGTCGCAGGAAAACCCACTTGCGCCGGGTGGTTCCGTGGACCGCCAGAAGCACGTTGTCGAGTACCGTGAGGTGCATAAAGACGTTGGTAATCTGGTAGGTCCGGCCGTTTCCCAGCGCTGCACGGCGATGCTCCGAGACCCTCGTGACGTCCCGGCCGCCGTATTCAACGGACCCGGAGGTAGGTCGTCGGGACCCCGTAATGCAACTAAAGAGGGTGGTCTTACCGGCTCCGTTGGGTCCAATAACGGCCAGACGCTCACCTCTGCTTATCGATAGGGAAACAGAATCGACTGCCCTGAGCCCACCAAAGTCCACGGTTATGTCGTGTGTTGCGACTGGGGGCGCCCTCATGTCGAAACCTTTGGGGGTTTGATGTGATTATTGCCTATCCTACGTCGCAAAACGCCCATCACTCCCTCAGGTGTCCAAAGTACCGCCGCGATGAACACCACGCCCATTAGAAGCAACCAGTGATGGAAGAAGGAGCTCAGATAGTTGCGGATTAGAAGAACGATGGCCGCACCGACAAAGGGCCCAAGAACGGTTCCCACACCGCCGACGATGGCCATGAGGGCCGCCTCCGCGGAAATAAGGAACGAGGCGGCATGGGGGGAAACGAAGCGGTTTGCGTAGGTATAGAGCACGCCGCTGATTCCCGCAAGCATACCCGAAATGATGAACGCCACGTATTTGTGGGCGGTGACATTGTAGCCGAGGGATCGCATCCGCGACTCACTTTCTCGAATACCACGAAGCGTCAGGCCGAAGGGGGAACTAACCAAGAGCCGGTAGAGTACCAGAACAACGACCGTAACGGCGAAGGCGAGGTAGAAATAGGCCGTGAGGCTCTCTATCTGCAGAGACCCAACGGCGGGGAAGGGGACACCACCAATGCCGTTGTCCCCCCCGGTGAAGGCGACCCAGCTGACGCTGACACCGTACACGATCTGCGCCAGCGCCAATGTAACAAGTATGAAATAGACGCCGCCGGTACGCACCGCTAGACCAAAGACCACGGCCAGTAGCGTTGCTGCCAGAACTCCGGCGGGTGCCGCGACAACGGTAGGAAGACCGTGCCGGGCCTCCAGCATGGCGACGGCGTAGGAAGCCATCGCGAAGAAGGCGGCGTGTCCCATGGAAAACATACCACCGTGGCCGAGTAGCAGATCTACCGCAAGGGCCAACATTCCAAAGGCAAGAAGCTGGACCAGGATGCCGACCCAAAAATCACCCGCAAAGAGGGGGACTGCCAAGAGAACTATGAGCAATCCGGCGACCCAGGGAATCACCTTTCTGGAAAGAAGAGTCATTCTCAGGCCTCCTTTCCGAAAATACCGGTTGGTCGAACCAGAAGCAGAATGACCATGGGACCAAAGATCATGAAATGGGCAAGTTCCGGTATCAGCCACCTTCCGTAGGCGTCCACCAGTCCCACGATGAGGCTCCCGACCATGGCTCCCTCAAGGCTACCCAAGCCGCCGACGATAACGACGACAAGGGCCAAGACCAGTATCTCCCACTCGGCCCCTGGATAGAGGGCGAGAAACGCCCCTCCGACGACTCCGCTGAGACCGGCAAGGAACGCCGCGATGGCAAAGACGACGGCAAAAAGCAGGTCGACCTTGATGCCAATTGCATCGACCATTTCCCGGTCATCAACCCCTGCCCGCACCACCGCGCCTATCGGCGTCTTCGCGTAGAAGAGCCACATACCAAATCCGATTATTACGCCGAAAAGAATGAGGAAGAAGCGGTACTTCGGATAGTAGATTTCTCCGGGGAGAACAATTGGGCCCCGGGCAAAGGCAGGCTGCGCGACTTTAAGAACGTCCCCGCCCCAGATCATCAGCGCGATATCGGCGATTATGTAGACAAGGCCGACGGTAAGGAGGACCTGTTGCAGGGCGTCGCCTCTGGTCCGCCGGATAAGGAATCGGTCAACAAAAAAGTGGACTACTACGATGCCGAGGCCGCCGGCAATCATGCCGAGCCAGAAGCTACCGGTCCATCTAAGGATACTCAGACCGATGTAGCCACCTAGGAGGTAATAGGCTCCGTGGGCCATGTTTACCACCCGGGCCAATCCAAAGGTCAGGGTGAATCCACTTGCCAAGAGGAAGAGGAGCGCCGCCATTGCGACGCCGTTGAGCGTTTGCAGTACGATGCCGGTCACTATCAGATTGCCTCGCAGTTGATATCTTGTCTGTTGGTTGCCTGGTCTCCTAGAAAGAGGGTTTCCCACCGAAGTGGGAAACCTTTGCATCGACTATTTACGAACGTAGGGGCCTCTGGCCAAGAACTCCTCGGGAGTCCAGGTCCAGAACTGCGACACGTTCTCGTAGACGACCACGGGGTCGTTGATGAGCGCGTCTCCAACGCCGGGATAGTTCACCTTGGCGACCTTGGTTATGTATGCGTTGTGGATCGGATTTCCGTATTCGTCCATGCGGATGGTACCACGGGGCGAGTCGATTTCCGTTTCCATAACGGCGTTAATGAACGCCTCGACGTCCTCGATATTGCCGTCAATCTTGTCGAGGGCCGCCTTGGCCCACATAGCCGTGGTGTAGGTGCTCTCGGCGAAGTACGAGGGAACGACGCCGTAGGCATCGATATATTCCCGGATAAACACGTCATTTGCCGCGTTGTCGATACCTTGAGCGTAGTGGATTGCCGCGCTCCACATCCCGATGGCCCGATCGTCCATCTGGCGTAGGGCGTCTACCTGCATCCAGCTATTTCCGACGATCTCGTAGCGCTGGTCGTAGCCGAAGTCGAACCACTGCTCGTAGAGTCGCAAACGATCCGCCCCTACCACGGTGGCGACAACACCATCCGCGTTCGCCGGGATGCTGGCCAAAAGGGGTCCGTAGTCAGTCGTTCCCAGGGGCGCCCAGATGAATTGTGCGACGCGTCCGCCTTTCAGCTCGAAGGTGGCGGCGGCACCAAGGGTCTTTTCTTGGCCGTAGGTGTAGTCCTGTCCGATAAAGGCTACGTTCCGCCAGCCGAGCTCTTCGTAGATAAACTCACCCAGGGCGTGTGCCTCCTGACTCGCCGAGAACGAGGTTCTTACGACGGTAGGTACCCGATCCCATTTTGTGAGGTTATCCGGCGCCGAGGGCGACATGAGGACCGGCACGCCGGTCTCAGCACTTACTTGAGCGACGGGGAGTCCGACGTGCCCGGCAAGTGGGCCAACGAGGAGGCCGACACCTTCGCTGTTTATGAGTCGTCGAGCCTGATTGATACCTTGGTCTGGGTTAGCTGCGGTATCCGCAACAACCACTTCGACAGGACGCCCTCCAGCTTCGTAACCGTTGAGCTCCCAAAAGAGCATGAACCCGTTCACGGCGTCGGCGCCGGACTGCGCGAGTCCACCGGTAGTCGGCGCGAGAAGACCAATCTTGATGGGGTCGCCCTGCGCCATGGATTCAGACCCCTGCGCCCCGCCTCCCTGGCTTGCTTCCTCCTGACCGCCGCCGGCGAAAACCGCGCCGGCGCCAACGAGGACGAGGACAGCCGCCACGACGAGAGCGAACCAAACCTTCAACATTCTTGGCCTGTTCATTACAGCCCTCCTTTGATCACATCTGTCATCAGTGATCTCTGATTATTGATCACAGCGTATCACTGAACCGGTGAGCCGTCAAAGTTTTTTTCGGCGGCTCACCGAAGCCCGTTCTAAACCTCCAGGCCCACCTTGAAGCCCTCTTCGATTGCCTCCAGCGCCTTCCGCACCCCCTTCGCATCGCCGACCAGGTAGGTTTTGGCGACCTTGTCTTTGAATTCTTCGTACAGCCTGTTCTCCGGCACCGCCCCAAGCGCCACTATTACGGTTTCCGCCGGACCAACGGTCAGTTGCTTCCCGTCCTTCTCTATCACAACGGACTTGTCTCGAACTTCCAGCACCTTCGTGCTGGTATAGACGTCGACGCCAAAATGCTTAAGGTCTTCCAGTAGGAGGTAGCGAGAGTTGTTCTCCTCGTCGGTTGCGATGTCCGGCAGCATTTCTATGATGGTGACCTTCTTCTCGTGGGATGCCAGATGGTTTGCTGTTTCCGAGCCAACCATGCCCCCTCCGATGATAATGGCCGAGTCGCCAACCGACTCTGCGCCCGATAGTACGTCGTAGGCGTGAACCGCTCTTTCGGCACCGGGAATTGAGGGTTGAACCGGGCTGCTTCCCGTTGCGACAACCAGTGCATCCGGCGTGCCGGCCTCGATCAATTCGACGGTCAGGGGGGTAGAGAGATGGATCTTCACGCCATGCTTCTTCATTTGGCTTGCTTGCCAGATGAGGAAGCTTGAGATCTCGCCCTTTCCCGGTGCTACGGCAGCCAAACTATACTCTCCACCGAGGTGGTCTTGCGTCTCGAAGAGCTCGACGTCGTGTCCCCTTCTCGCAGCGATAATGGCCGCTTCGGCGCCGGCGATACCGCCACCCGCGACGAAGACCTTCTTCGGCTTGTCCGTCTTCTCAATTCTGTACTCGAACTCATGCCCCGTCATCGGATTGATCATGCATCCGCCCGAACTTCCTGCCTTTCGGATCTTCTCGGCACAGCCCTGCATGCAGCCGATGCAATATATGATGTCATCGAAGGCTCCGGATCTGGTCTTATTGGGGAGCTCCGGGTCTGCCAGGGAAGCGCGACCCATCGCCACGTAGTCCGCCTTTCCGGATTTGAGGATTCCCTCTGCAACGATCGGGTCGTTGATCCAGCCGACCGTGATAACCGGTACAGACACTACTCGCTTTACGTCCCAGGCGTGATCGACGATGTGGGCGTGGGGCATCCGAGCCGGGGGAACCACCCGGTGCCGGCTTCCGTAGACACCGGCGGAGACGTGGATAGAGTGCACCCCTTCCTGCTCGAGCATCATGCAGATGGCCTTGGTCTCTTCGATGCCACGGCCACCAGGAACAAATTCATCTCCGGAGATCCGGAAAACAATCGGGAAATCGTCGCCTGCCTTCTTCTTGATGTCCTGCACGATCTCCAGGGCGAAGCGCGCCCGGTTGGGGACCGTTCCGCCGTAGTGGTCCGTCCTCTTGTTGGAGTAGGCGGACATGAATTGGGCGATCAGATAGCCATGGGCGCCGTGGACCTCCACGCCGTCAAAGCCTGCTTCCTTGCACCGGCGCGCACAATCGCCGAATTTCCGGACGAGTTCTTCGACCTCGGCAACCGAGAGCACATGAGGCATCTGTTTCTTGGTGGGGCAGGGAATTGCCGACGGCGCAACCGGCTGCATGCCCATGATAGCGTCGTTGGTCTGGCGTCCCGCGTGGTAGATCTGCGCGAAAATCGAGGCACCAAACTTATGCACGCGTTTGGGAAGCTCCGCATGGGGTTCTACCTGGGCGTCCTCCCAGAGACCCGGGATATGACTGTACCCTTTCCCGCGAGGCTCGATGGCGTAGTCCTGTGTGATGATGAGCCCCCAGCCGCCGCGAGACTTCTCTTCGTGGTAGGCGAAATAACGCTCTGTGGGATAGCCGTCCTCGGTGCAGTAGTTCAATACCATCGCCGGTACGACGAAACGGTTGCGTATCGGCGCGCCGCCGATAGTTCCCTCTTGAAAGAGGTGTTGGAACTTCATGGAAACCTCCGAAATCATTGATCAGTGATCATAAGCATGGTAGCATTGGTCCTGCGGATCTGTCAAAATGAACGTTGTTTAATGTGGGAGGGTAGCATGACCGACTTTGAAGTTCTCGCCGTCGATTCCTCCGTCGTGTGGATGGACACCCGGATTCCCTTCCGATACGGAATCGCAACGCTGACCCGGTTACCGCATCTCTTTCTGAGGGTAAGCATTCGCTCCGCGGGAGCCGGGCCGGTCACCCATGGGATCGCGGCAGAGGGGCTGCTACCCAAATGGTTCGACAAGAATCCTCGCACATCGGGTCAGCAAGATCTCGAAAACATGTGGGATTCCATTGGTCAGGCAGTGGGGAATGCCCTTGAACAGCGTCGCTTTGCCTCTGCATTTGACCTGTGGTGGAACCTGTACCAGGGCCAGAAGGTCTGGGGAGAAAAGCGGGGCTTTCCGGCACTCTTGTGGCATTTTGGCGTCACCTTGATGGAGCGGGCGATTCTCGACGCTCTTTGTCGACAGGTCGAGAGGCCGATATCAGAATTGCTCGAGAACGAGCTCTTTGGCATCGATGCAGCGGCTGCGGCGCCGGACGTAGAACCGGAGTCACTGAGAGCGGTTCTCACGGCGCAGCCTCTCTCCTCTATCCACATACGCCACACTGTAGGGCTTAGCGATCCTCTTACGCAGATTGAAGTGGAAGAGACGGTTGACGACGGACTCCCTGAGACGTTGGAAGAGGATATCCAGGCCTACGGCCTACGTTTCTTCAAGATCAAGGTTCGGGGTGAGCCCGAAGCAGACATCGATCGCCTGACCAAGATCGCCGAGCTTATCGGCCGTCTGGGAGTAGAGAATGCGAAGTTTTCCTTGGACGGGAACGAGCAGTTCCACGATGGGGAAACCTTCCGGGAGTTTTTCGACCTGATTCAACGAAACAATCCACTCGCAGCGTTTTTCGAGGGACTACTCTTCGTGGAGCAGCCCTTCTCCCGGAGTGTTGCGTTGGAGGAATCGCTCGGTCGCGAGCTAAAGAGTTGGAAGGACCGTCCGCCGATTATCATTGACGAATCGGATGGTAGCATCGACGATCTACCCCGGGCGCTCTCGTTGGGCTTTGCCGGTTCGAGCTACAAGAACTGTAAGGGTGTAATCAAGGGAATTTTGAACGCCGCTCGGGTTCGGCATGCAGCCTCGCGGGGCAGACCCGCTATCTTCAGCGGCGAGGACTTGGTAAACATCGGTCCGGTAGCGCTATTGCAGGATCTCACAATGATGGCTAAGCTCGGCATCTCTCACGTAGAGCGCAACGGCCATCACTACATTAGAGGACTCTCCGTATTCTCTCGAGATCTTCAGAAGGCGATGCTTGCGCATCATGGCGACCTATACACGGAGAAAGGCGACTTCGTCGCTCTTCGGATAGAGGACGGACGCGTCGCAATCAACTCTCTCCTCCGGGCGCCCTTCGGAGTGGTCCCGATTCCGAAGGAGACTCCATACGAGCCTTTCCTGGAGACTTCCTGTCCCAAACTGAAGGGTTGACCGGGTGAAAAGCCAATGATAATATCATTGATCACAGATCATGGATGTGGAGCCGTGTGGTACTTATATGGGTAGCTTTGACCAAGAGCGCTTGACTGAGGTCTTCAGTGGTGATTTTGGTCGGTTCGTGAATGCAGAATCTCTTGCCCTTGCCGCATTGCGAAAAGCCATCATTACCGGCGCGCTGCCACCGGGTCAGGCGATAGACGAAGAGATGGTGGCGGAGCACCTGCACCTGAGCAGGATGCCCGTGCGGCAGGCGATGGCGACGCTGGAATCGGAAGGGCTGGTCATTCGAGCCTACCGACGGGGGGTCACCGTTACCGAGCTCTCTCCTGGCGAAATAGAAGAGATCTACCACATGCGGGCAATTCTTGAGGGTCTTGCCATCTCGAGGGCCGTACCCAACTACACCGATGCCCACTTGGATGAAGTCGAACGGGTTCTTCACGAGCTTCACGAAATCGAAGACGACATTGTCAGTTTCGTCGAAGTAAACACCCGTTTTCACAACATGCTCTATGAGCCGAGCCGATGGGATACCCTCGGCGGGCTCATCCTTAAGCTCAGACACAACGTGGCGCGCTATGTCGCAATTTCCCACCATTTTATTCAAGCGCTTCCGAACATGGGAGCGGATCACGAGAGGATTCTCCAAGCGTGTCGAAATCGCGACGTCGCCGCCGCCGAGGCTCTAACGAAACAACACGTGTTCAACGCCATGAACACGCTGCTCAAGACCTTCGAGACGAATCACTGGGTCTCCAACACCACCGACGGGAATGGTGAGGGATAGCGTGCCGGTTTCCTTCGCGTCTTACCGACCCCAGACCGTCGAGGACCTCCTTGCGCTTCTGTCGGAGCTTCCCCCGGGGGCTAAGCTCCACGCCGGCGGTACCGATCTGATGGTGCACCTGAAGGATGCAAAGATAGAGCCTCATTCGGTGGTGGATCTGTCCGCCGTCGAAGGGCTTAGCCGGATAGAAGACACAGAGACGAGCCTCGTCGTCGGTGCGATGGCACCCTTTTCGGACCTTGTTCTCCATCCGCTCCTCGCCGGCCCCCTCGTCGCCCTCAAGGAAGCCTCGGTTCTGATCGGATCCGTCCAGATACGCAACCGGGCCACCCTTATCGGAAACATCTGTAACGCCTCCCCTGCGGCGGACACGGTGCCTCCCCTGGTCGTTTTCGGGGCGTCGGCGATCGTCCGTTCCCAGGAAGGCAAGAGGACCGTTCCGGTTACAGACTTTGTCACGGGACCCGGCGCGACCGTGCTCAATCCCGGGGAGTTCGTCGAGGCCGTCGAAATCCCGATTCCCGCAGGCCCCTCAGGGTCGGCGTATCTCCGGATGACCAGGAGACGCTCCGTGGACCTCGCTATCGTAGATGCCGCGGTGCTCGTGACCGAGGAAGGGGTCCGGGTCAGCTACGGAGCTGCGAGCGCCCGGCCGATCACGGGGCCTAAGACGGAAGCGCTTTTCGGCCGGTGGCTCGAAAACGGAGAGGGCTCCGACGGCGGCGACCGAGAAGAGCTCGAAGCTGCAGTAGCCGATGACATCGCGCCCATCACCGACGTTAGGGCTTCCCGGGAGTACCGGCTTGCGATGGCCGCGGTTCTCGCAAAACGAGCCTACCTTACGGCGAAAGCCCGGACGGAACAGGCAGCTGGAGGGTCCCGATGACGTCATCGACTACGAGCATTCGCATAAAGGTGAACGGCACTTGGCGGGAGGCCGCGGTGGATAAAGACCAGACCCTGGCGGACCTCCTCCGGAATCAGTTCGGTCTTACGGGGACCAAGCTCAACTGCCGTCAGGGCGAGTGTGGCGCCTGTACGGTGCTCTTAAACGGACGGGCGGTAACCTCCTGCCTTGTGCTTCCGGCGAGCGTAGACGGCGCCGAAATCGTTACCGTAGAGGGGCTTACCCAGAGAGGCGAGCCCGGGGATATACAGGAGGCCTTTATGGAAGCCGACGGTTCCCAATGCGGCTTCTGCACACCCGGAATGGTCACCTCCGCCGAGGCGCTGCTTCGGCAGAACGCCGATCCTACCAAAGAGGACATCTACGAGGCCCTCGCGGGAAACCTCTGTCGGTGTACCGGATACAAGAACATTGTTACCGCTGTTGAATTGGCAGCCCGGCGCCGCCGTGAAGGAAAAGCCGGGAGGAAGGACTAAGATGCCG
>CAYPUT010000050.1:0-18470 GCA_964413945.1 uncultured Spirochaetaceae bacterium | reverse complement strand
AATCGGGACGTCACCGAGCCGCTCTACCCGGTCCTAAAGAACCTTCGCTACGTCGTCTTGAACCGTCGGGACTACGGAGTGCTCGAGGCCGCGGGAATACCGGAGAGGACGCTCTTTGCGCTGCCGAACCCGGTCCATATCGGGGCCCCGGCGAAGGCGGACGGCTCGCACCCCGACCCGGGAGAGATCCGCCGCGACCTTGCGGCTGTTCCCGGAAAGGCGTCCCGGCGCTTTGCCGAAGGGGGGCACCTCGCTATCTATCCGGTGCGGTGTATCCGAAGAAAGAACGTCCTCGAGGCGGCCCTGCTGACCGAGTTGGCCGGCCGGGGGACGACACCCTGGAACTTGGTCGTCACCCTTCCGGGGACATCGGACCAGGAGCGGCGCTACTCGCAGATGGTCGAGGACGCCTTCGATGCGGGACTCGTCGCCGGACGCTTTTCCCCGGGAACCAAGGCGGATATCCCCTTCCGTTCCCTTATGGAGAGCGCCGACGCCATCGTTTCCTCCTCGGTGCAGGAAGGGTTCGGATACACCTACCTCGAGGCCGTCGCTACCCGGCGCCCGCTCGTAGCCCGGTACATCGACGTTCTGTCGGGTGTCGATAAAATTCTCCGGCAGTTTGCGGTCTCCTTCTACCACACCGTCCTCGTGCCCTTTTCGACGCCCTCCCTCTCGGATATGCGGCCCCTTCTGCGCCTGCGGTACGACGAGCGCCTCGAGGGTGTCCGGCCTCTCCTGCCACCGGAGATCTTCGCCGGGCTTGCCGCCGAGGTCGATCGTCTCCTCTCGGGGGACGCCATCGACTTTTCCTTTCTCTTACCCCAGATGCAGTACACCGTCCTCAAGGACCTCGAGAACGACCGCTTCGCCGGGGAGTTGGTTCGCAGGAACGCCGAGGCCCTCTCCGGATTCCGACGGGCCGCGGCGGCGGCAGACGCTACGGGGGTCGCCGGCCCGGAGCCACCGGAGGACCTTTCGCCCCTGGAGGCCGAGTTCGGTTATGCCGTCTACGGAAAGCGGCTTAGGGAGATTGTCGGGTCTTTTGAAGACGGACAGGGCCGCCGGGGGGCCGAGGACGAAACCGCCCGCGGAAACCAGGCCGCCGACGCCGACTCGGTGCTCTCACACTTCGCCACCATAGACTATCTGCGGCTCCTCTACGAAACCATGTAGGCCGCGGCGGCCGGGCCCCGGTAGCCGGCGGTCAACTCCCGTCCGACTCGAGACGCACCTCGTCGTAGCCGAATACCTCCGCGAAGGATTCGGCGACGGCATCCTTTACCATCTCCGGGTTCGGGGTGTGGCCGAGGAGCCGCTCGAGGGAGGTCTGGCCCCGGTCCCGGATGCCGCAGGGGATTATCCAGCCGAAGTGGGAAAGGTCCGGTGCGACGTTAAAGGCGAAGCCGTGCATCGTCACCGCTTCTTTGACGGCGATTCCAATGGCGGCGATCTTTTCGTTACCGACCCAGACCCCCCGGTGCTCCGGGTCCCGCCCCGCCTCGACTCCGAAGTCCGCGGCCAAGAGGCGAATAAAGACCTCTTCTAAGTTCTCGACAAACTTCTTGAGCTTCCGCTGGTGTTGATAGAGGTGAAAGATGACGTAACCCACGAGCTGTCCCGGGCCGTGGTAGGTCGTCTCCCCGCCCCGCTCGATGTAGTGCACCGTCGCCCCGGCCGCCGCGATATCCTCCCGGGAGGCGAGAATGTCGTCTTCGACGGCACTCTTGCCCATGGTGATAACCGGGGGATGCTCGAGAAGGTAGAGGGTGTCGGGGATTTCCTCTCGTTGGCGCTGGGTAACGGCGCGCCGCTGCATCTCTAGAGCGTCCTCGTAACCGATGCGCCCGATATCGCAAATCCTTAGAATCATCCCACTACCTCACCGTTTCTTACGGTTTCCGTCAACAATACCTCTGCCCCCTTAACGCGCTACGTGCTACACTACCACGAGAAAGGAGCGATCCTCTATGGCAACTTACCCACACCATCGAAAGCCCGACTGGCTCAAGATCAAGCTCAATAGCAACGCCAACTATAACTTCCTCAAGAACCTGATGAAGGACGAACGGCTCAATACCGTCTGCGAGGAAGCCAAGTGCCCGAATATCCACGAATGCTGGGGAGAGCATAAGACCGCAAGCTTTATGATCCTCGGGGACACCTGCACCCGTCGCTGCCGCTTCTGCGCGGTAAAGACCGGGATGCCCGGGGCGGTGGACTACGGGGAGCCGGCGCGCCTCGCCGCCTCGGTGGCCCAGATGGGTCTCAAACATGTGGTGGTCACTATGGTAAACCGGGACGACCTGCCGGACGGTGGCGCGTCGGTCCTCGCGGCGACGGTTACCAAGATACGTGAGCTCGCCCCGGAGTGTGGCATCGAGGTTCTCTCCTCCGACCTGATGGGGGATCCCGAGGCCATCCGGGTGGTCTGCGAGAGTAAGCCCCTCATCGTCAGTCACAACATCGAGACCACCCGGCGCCTGACCCACCAGGTACGCTCCCGGTCCAACTACGACCGGTCGCTGGAGTTCCTCCGGTTGGCTAAGGAAATAGACCCGGAAGCGGTCACCAAGTCGAGCATGATGCTCGGCCTCGGCGAAACCGAAGCGGAAATTCTCGAGTCGATGGACGACCTCTTGGCCAACAACGTCAGCCTCCTAAACCTCGGTCAGTACCTCCAGCCGACCCGGAACCACATCCCGGTGCAGAAATACTGGACCCCGGAAGAGTTCGCCCGGCTAAAGGAAGCCGCCCTGGCCAAGGGCTTTACCCACTGCGAGGCGGGGCCCCTCGTCCGGTCGAGCTACCACGCCGGGGATCAGTACGAGGAGTACCGGAAGCACGTGCATCCGCTCTATCGGGAGGGGTAGGGGCCCCTTCAATTTCTTACTGTTTCCATAATAAACAGTTTGCTTTCACATCTACCCACTTTTCTTCACATAAACAGACGGGATTACCCCTCATTACGTGAACCGTTCGCGCTATCCCTTGCGGATTCTCCCAATATCGGGTATGATAAGGGCGTAGAAAATCCAAAACATCCAAGATGCTTGAACGGTCTTCGGGCCTTCCGAGCATTCGCACCTCGCCGCGAGACCACACTTGCCGCGGGGAATCCACGAAACGAGGTCGTTCCATATGGCTAGCAAGAATATGGTCACTATCGATGGAAACACG
Source organism: uncultured Spirochaetaceae bacterium (assembly GCA_964413945.1). Taxonomy (GTDB): domain Bacteria; phylum Spirochaetota; class Spirochaetia; order DSM-27196; family PWMO01; genus CAYPUT01. The sequence continues at coordinate 15,290 of CAYPUT010000050.1, read as the reverse complement.
GCGGCGGCATACACTGCCCACGCCACCAACGAAGTGATCGCAATCTACCCGATTACCCCCTCCTCTCCCATGGGAGAGCTCTCCGATCAGTATTCCGCCCAAGACCGGAAGAACATCTGGGGCACCATTCCCCACGTAGTGGAGATGCAATCGGAGGCGGGAGCCGCCGGCGCCGTTCACGGTGCCTTGACCACCGGTGCCCTGACCACGACGTTTACCGCGTCCCAGGGTCTGCTTCTGATGATTCCGAACATGTACAAGATCGCAGGGGAGCTTACCCCGACGGTCTTTCACATCGCCGCCCGGGCCGTCGCAAGCCAGGCCTTGAGCATCTTCGGCGATCATTCGGACGTAATGGCTGCCCGGTCGACCGGTTTCGCCCTCCTTTCGTCCAACTCTATCCAAGAGGTCATGGACTTGGCGCTCATCGCCCAGGCGGCGACCCTCGAGAGCCGAATCCCCTTCCTCCACTTCTTCGACGGCTTTAGAACCTCCCACGAGATTCAGAAGGTCGAAGAGCTTCCCTACGAGGTGATGAAAGAGCTCATCGACCCGAAGTCGGTGCAGGCGCACCGGATGCGGGGTCTCAACCCGGAGAATCCTGCGATTCGCGGGACCAGCCAAAACCCCGACGTCTTCTTCGCCGCCCGGGAGAGCGTAAACGAGTACTACGTAAAGACCCCGGGAATCGTCCAGGACTGCATGGACCGTTTCGCAAAGGCTACCGGTCGGCAGTACAAGCTTTTCGACTACGTCGGGGCTCCGGACGCCGAGCGCGTCGCCATCATGATGGGTTCCGGCGCCGAGACCATGGACGAGACGGTCCGGTACCTCGTCGGCAAGGGCGAGAAGGTCGGCCTGTTGAAGGTTCGCCTCTTCCGCCCCTTTAGCTACCAGGCCCTCGTCGACGCCTTGCCGAAGACGGTAAAGGCCATCGCGGCCCTCGACCGGACCAAAGAGCCGGGTGCCGTCGGAGAGCCGATGTACGAGGACGTCCGGACCGCCATCGGCGAGCATATGTCCGACGGAAACTCCAAGTTCTCCGGATACCCGGTTGTCGTCGGCGGCCGCTACGGCCTCGGATCCAACGAGTTCAACCCCGGAATGGCCAAGTCGATTCTCGACAACCTTTCGGAAAAGAAACCGAAAAACCACTTTACCGTCGGTATCTACGACGACGTAACCCACACCAATCTGGAGTGGGACGAGAGCTTCCGCACCTCCCAGGAGGGCGTCCACCGGGCGGTCTTCTACGGGCTCGGTTCCGACGGAACCGTCGGCGCCAACAAGAACTCGATAAAGATTATCGGAGAAGCGACGGAGAACTACGCTCAGGGCTACTTCGTCTACGACTCGAAGAAAGCCGGCGCGACCACCGTCAGCCACTTGCGCTTCGGCAAAGAGCCGATCAAGAGCACCTACCTCATCCAGACCGCCAACTTTCTCGCGTGTCACAAGTTCAGCTTCCTCGAGAAGTTCGACATGCTCTCGAAGGTCGAGGACGGCGGGACCTTTCTGCTCGCCTCCCCCTACGGAAAGGGCGAGGTCTGGAACCATCTGCCCGTCGAGGTGCAGAAACAGATTATCGACAAAAAGCTCAGGTTCTACGTTATCGACGCGATGAGCATCGCCGAACGAATGAAGATGGGAAGCCGGATCAACGTTATCATGCAGACCGCCTTCTTCAAGATCTCCGGTGTGCTTCCCGAGGACGAGGCCGTTTCGCTAATCAAGAAGTCGGTCGAGAAGACCTACGGCAAAAAGGGACAGGACGTCGTCGACCGAAACATCGACACCATCGACGCTGCCCTCGACGCCATCGAAGAGGTCGACTACCCGAAGTCCTCCTCCGGGGATCTGCACATGGCCCCGCCGGTTCCCGGCCATGCGCCGGACTTCGTCAAAGAGGTAACCGGAGAGATTATCGCCGGCCGGGGACACCTGCTTCCGGTCTCGAAGCTCCCGAACGACGGTACCTATCCCGTCGGAACCACCAAGTACGAGAAGCGCAACATCGCCGAGATGATCCCCGTCTGGGACCCGGAAGTGTGTATCCAGTGCGGAGACTGTTCGGCGGTCTGCCCCCACGGCACCATCCGGATGAAGGCCTACGACGAGAAATACCTCACCGACGCGCCGGAGACATTCAAGTCGATCGACGCCATGGGTAAGGACCTCAAGGGACTTAAGTTCACCATTCAAGTCGCCCCTGAGGACTGCACCGGCTGTGTCGCCTGTGTAAACGCCTGCCCCGCCTTCAAGAAGGTCGACGGCGAGAAGACGGACCACAAGGCCATCAACATGGCAGACCAGATCCCCTTAAGAGACCAGGAAGCGGAGAACTGGGAGTACTTTCTAAAGATCCCGAACACCGACCCGGCCCTGATCAACCGCCGGACCACCAAGGGAAGCCAGCTCCTCGAGCCCCTCTTCGAGTTCTCCGGCGCCTGTGCAGGCTGCGGAGAAACACCCTACGTCAAGCTAATGTCCCAGCTCTTCGGCGACCGGATGATTATCGCCAACGCAACGGGATGCTCCTCCATCTACGGCGGAAACCTCCCGACGACTCCCTACACCACCCGGGCCGACGGACGGGGCCCCGCCTGGTCGAACAGCCTCTTCGAGGACGCCGCGGAGTTCGGCTTCGGAATGCGCCTTACCTCGGACAAGCTTCGGGAGTACGCTCTGGAGCTCGTCGACGTGATGATCCAGGAAGGCAAGGGCTCCGTCGACAAGGCCATCCTCCGGAAGATCAAGTCCAACCCCCAGTCGACCCCGGAAGAGATAGAAGAGCAAAGGCTCTTGGTTACCGAGCTCAAGAAGCAGCTCGACAAGGGTGGCTCCGGCGCCGAGCTTTCCTCGGTAGCCGACTACCTGGTACAGCGGTCGGTCTGGATCCTCGGTGGAGACGGCTGGGCCTACGACATCGGCTACGGTGGCCTCGATCACGTCCTGGCTTCCGGGCGGAACGTAAACGTCATGGTCCTCGACACCGAGGTCTACTCGAATACCGGCGGTCAGATGTCCAAGGCGACGCCGATAGGCGCCATCGCAAAGTTCGCCGCCGGCGGAAAGAGCATCAAAAAGAAAGACCTGGGCATGATGGCGATGAGCTACGGCTACGTCTACGTCGCCCGTACCGCGATGGGGTCAAACCGAATGCACACCATCAAGGCGTTGCTCGAGGCGGAGAGCTACGACGGACCGTCGATCATCATCGCGTACGCCCACTGTATCGCCCACGGCATCGATATGTCCCGGGGCCTCGATCAGCAGAAGTCGGCGGTTACCAGCGGCCTCTGGCCGATGTACCGCTACGATCCTCGCCTGAAGGACGAGGGGAAGAATCCCTTCCAGCTCGACAGCAAGGATCCGACGACCCCGCTTTCGGACTACATGTACAAGGAGATCCGCTACCGGTCCCTCCAGCAGAGTCAGCCCGAAGTTGCGGCGAAGCTCCTCGGCAAGGCCGAAGAGGCGGTCAAGGAGACCTGGGATACCTACAAGTACCTGGCAGACCGACCCGGCGCCGGCGAGTAGTCCTCGCGGCCCGGCTCGGTCTCGGACCGGCCGCCGGCCGAGGACGGCCGAAGGCGCTACCAGACGACGATTTCTTCGAACTTTGCGGCTATCTTCCGGGCCGCTTCCTCGGCGTCCCGCTTGGGAACCCGGGCATCCTGCCAGAGGGACTTGGAGAAGAACTCTTCGACTGCCGGCCTAAGGTCGTCGGTCTTGTAGAAGATGTAGGAAAAGTTGTTGCCGAAGGTCTTCAGAATGGTAAAGGAGCCGTAGGTTTCCACCGGGTCCTTACCGATCATAATCCGGTCTTCCCGCTTGCTCGTAATCGTATCGACTTCCTTGAACCGGTAGGGCGCCTTGTGGAAGGCGTCCCGGTAAGTCGGCTCGATGTGCTTGCTCGAGTAGTTCGCCGGCTCCACCAGAACGAAAACGCGCTTACCGTCGGCTTGGAAGGTAATGCCGTCGTCGGTGACAAAGATGTCCTTGACGTTATTGTAGGAGGTAATCTCGTACTTCGTGTAGGTCGAAGTCTCGTCAAAAAATGAGCTGACGATGTAGCCGCCGTCCGTCGGCAGCTCACTCGCGTTGTACGCTCCGAAAAGCTCTTTCATTTTAGCCATATCTCGTCCTTACCTCTTCGACTGATGGATGAGTCAACCTGGATAGTGTAGATAATTCCTCAATATTTGTCAATTTGGAAGAGTGGGAGCGTCCCCGCCGGCAGGGCACCGTCCCAGCCCGACGGAAGCGATTGTCTCCCGGTGGGCGCGACTATCTTCCCACGCTTCGCTGACCGAGCTGCCTTCCAGGTTGCGGTCTGCCTTGAGTCAGAGGCGCGTGGAAAGATAGCCGCGCCCTCCGTCGTGCGGCAGTTTGCCGTCGGACTGGGACGCCGTCGCTGCCGACCGTCTGCGGTGGGGGCCCCGTTTTCCGGGCGGGGTCGGAGCTCTCCGGGGTTTCGTCCGCCGCGGGCGGCGGACCGCTCCCTTCGGTCGCGCCCTGCGAGCTCCTCGCTTCCCAGGGGAGGTCGACAGGCCATGGTGCACATCGCCTCTTGCACCATTAGGCGACTGTTCCCAAATGGTGTCGTCTGAGTACTCCCACGATACGCTGCGTTTCTTCTCCGGTGAGCGGTGTCCTTCGCCTTAACTTTGCCTGAAGTGTTTGGACGTTGATACCAGCCTCGCGCGCGACTGCGGACAGATTTAGAATAGGTGCCAAACCGGCCAACCTATCGATGGTAAGAACTATATCTGTGTCGAAGTAATCGAGGACAGCATCTCCGTTATCAAATCGCTTTTCCAGGTTTTCTCTATTGGTTTCGCTCATATAGCTCTTTCTCCTCTTGCCTTGATCTTCGAACACTAATCAGCCTAACCCTGTCGGACCGTTCGGTGAAAACTGCGGTCCAATGGCTATCCCCGAGTTTGCCGATAGCGAGGTATCGTGATTCATCAGGAAATCGAGATGGCATTACAACGAGTCCTGGATCGTTCCACAGCTCCTGCGCGTGCTTGAAGTCGATTCCGTGCTTCCCCGTATTGGCGGCCGACTTCTGATCGTCAAACTCGAATTCCATGTCGCTGCCAGTTTCGCATAGGATTTTATGCGTTTCAATGGTGATCGCTGCTTTACTGAGGCGGCCCTCGCTTCCCAGGGGCTGCCATTGTAGGGCAGGACCCGACTCCCGTATAATTACATTCGTGAACCTCGATATTGCCTTCGATATTCTTCACGTGGACGAGAACTGCACCTACGAAGAGCTGGTAATCGCCTACCGCAAGCTGGTCAAGATATATCATCCCGACCGGAATGCACACCAACAGGAGTTTGCCCACCGCATTATGAGCCGGGTAAACGAAGCCTTCGAGATAACCAAGGACTACCTAAACTCGCTTCCCGACGAGTCGGAACAGGGGCCATTGGTCCCGGAAGAGGAAGAGCCGGCCTACGACTTTACCGACCTCTTGGAGGCGGCTTTCGACGGTATCTTAGAGGGCATCTACATCTACTATCAGTACGGCCTGGAGAATATCCACCTTCGGCAAGAGGGTGTTCGGCGGTTCCGCTACCGGGTTGCCGTAAAGCGGCTCAAGAACGGCATCAAGGAGCTCGACGCGCTCACCGGGTGGGACCCAACGCCGGAGGAAGCGAATAAGCTAAAAGTCTTTATCGATTTCTCGAAGGCCTTCCTGCAGAACATGCTGATTCAGAAGTACTACATCCCGTCGGCGCCCGTCGTCGATAACAAAGCGCATAAGCACTACGCCAACGGGAGTATGCACCTCGACAGCGCCATCAAGCGCAACTTTTTCCGGGACCTCGACGCTAACTTCGGGGAGAACGCCGAGGGCATTCTCCAAGTAAGCTACCACGAGTTTATGACGGTCCTGGTAAAATACACCCAGAGCACCTGGATGCCCGAGACGCTCATCAAGATGTACCTTCTGGATAACCTCGAGAAGATAAACAAGCTCCGAATGGCGGGGTAGCGGGCGTCCCCACCCGCGGAACCCTGCCTCTCCTCCTTGCCCCGGCGCCCGGCTTCCGGCACAATCACCCCATGCTTCTGCAACTCGGCAGTGTCTTTCTCACCGTTATCACGCCGGTCTTTGCCCTGGTGGCTATCGGCTATTTCGCAGGGCCTCCTTTGGGTCTGGACGCCAGGACGCTGTCCCGATCGGCGTACTTTTTGTTTGTTCCAGCCTTTATCTTCGACCTGATGGTAGGGGCGGAGCTGGAGACCGCCCTAGCCTTTCGGATGATCGCCTACATCACTTTAGTCCATCTGGCCTTGGCCGTCCTCGCGGTCATGGTTGCCCGGGCCCTCGGGAAGAACGCACGGATGACCGCGGCCTTCGTCGTTATCGCCGTCTTCGGAAACGTCGGCAATTTCGGGCTGCCCCTCATCGAGTTCCGCCTCGGTCCCGGAGCCATGGTTCCCGCGGCGCTCTACTTCTTAGCGGTTGTGTTGATCGCCTTTGTCATCAGCGTCGCTGCAGCCGGGTGGCAGCGCGGAGGGGGCGGAGCTGCGGTCCTCTCGGTCCTCAAGACCCCGGCGCTTTTGGCACTGGCTCCGGCTCTGTTGCTGAACAGCCTCGACCTTGCGCCTCCCCTGTTGGTTTCCCGCACCATCGGGCTTCTGGGTCAGGCCATGATCCCCGTCATGATTCTCTCCCTCGGTGTGCAACTCGCGGCGACCAAGCACTTTCGCATAGACCGCGATGTCGTGGTATCCTCCCTCGTCCGCCTCGTAGGAGGTCCGATGTTGGCTTTCGCCCTGGCCATTCCCTTTGCCCTGGAGGGTCTGGCGCGGAGCACGGGTATTGCCCAGGCCAGTATGCCGACGGCGGTTCTGGCCTCCATTATCGCCCTGGAATACGACCTCCAGCCGGATTTCATCACCAGCACGGTGCTCTTTTCCACGCTCGCGAGCGTCGTCACCCTAACGGTCGTCCTCGCCTTGATTTAGCACGGGGCCCGGCAATACGGCCTACTTCGCCGCTTCCCTCTGCCGCTCGAGGTTCATCTGGGCGATGGCCAGCTTGGCGATGGGAATACCGTAGGGTGAGCAACTGGTGTAGTTTAGGCCGGTATCCTTTACGAAGGGGATATTCTCCGGCTCCGCACCGTGCTCGCCGCACATTCCCATGACGATATCCGGACGCGTAATGCGGCCCCGCTCGGCGGCGATGGCTATCATCTCCTTGACCTGCTCCCCGAGAACCTTGAAAGGGTTCTCTTCGAGAAGGTCGAACTCGTTGTAGTCGGAGAAGAAGTTGTTAAAATCGTCCCGGGAAAGCCCGTTGGTCGTTTGCGTCAGGTCGTTGGTGCCGAAGCTAAAGAACTCGGCATACCGGGCAATCCGGTCGGCCTGCAGGGCCGCCGCCGGAAGCTCGATCATGGTTCCGACCTTGTAAGGAACCGGCTTCTTCGCGCCGACCTGCTTGCGCACCTCGGCGTCGATATCCTGTATCCCGACGATCTGCTTCCCTTCGATCCGTTTTCCGTTCCGGATGGTCTTCAGCTCGTTGGCCGTCATCACGATCGGAATCATAATCTCCGGGTAGACCTTCTTACCCTCTCCGGCTAAGCGGTACGCCGCTTCGAAGAGTGCCCGAACCTGCATGTTGTAGATCTCCGGGAAGGAGATAGCTACCCGGACGCCCCGGTGACCGAGCATCGGGTTGAATTCCTTCAAGAGGTCGCACCGGCTGCGGATCTCTTCGTCCGAAATCTTCGGATACGATTTCTTGTAGAAGGCGATAAACTCCATCATGCTCTCGGAGGTATGCGGGAGAAACTCGTGCAGAGGCGCGTCCAAGAGACGGATGGTAACCGGATAGCCCTCCATGGTCTTGAACAGACCGTAAAAGTCGTCGCTCTGCATCTTCTGAAGCTTCTTCAGAACCTTTATCCGCTCTTCCTTGCCTTCGGCGATAATCATCGACCGGAAGGTGTTAATCCGCTTTTCGTTAAAGAACATGTGCTCGGTTCGGCAGAGTCCGATACCCGCCGCCTTGAACATCTTCGCAAGCTCCGCGTCCTTCGGCTGGTCCGCGTTGGCGTGAACGTCGAAGTCATCCTCGATAAAATCCTGGACGATTTCTAGAAGCTCGAGGAGTCCGCTCCCTTCGGGGGTCGGCTTGGTAAGGGAAGCCTTACCGAAGAAGATGGTCGGCGGATCGTAGTACGGAACGTTCAGGGTTATGTAGTCGCCCTCTTTTACTTCTTTGTTGCCGATCTTCATCGAGCCTTTAAGAAACTTGGTACTCGGATAAACCAGCGCCACCTTTCCGAGGCTGCGGGCAACAACCGGCGCGTGGGAAGCGTAACCGCCTTCGGAGGAGAGAACCCCGGAGGCAACTTCGATCGCCTTTACGTCTTCGGCGAAGGTAGACTCCATCGCCAGAATGAAGTTGGTATCCTGATTCTCTTGAACCGCTCGTTTCTGAGCCTTCATCAGGCTGTCGGTCGAAAAGTAGACCCGGCCGATTGCCGCGCCGACGCTTCCGGCGATTCCGCCTTCGGCTTTGGCAAATTTGGCCACCGAGCTTAAGTCCAACGCCGAGTGAAGGATTTCCGCCAAACGACCCGGCTTGATCGACTCGATGACGTATTCTTTGGAGACGACCTTCTTCCGGTTTAGATCGAGGAGGGTCTTAATCTCCGCCTGGGTGGACTTGTTCGGCACCGGATTCTGGTCGATTACCCAGAGTTTCCCGGCTTCAACGGTAAACCGGATCCGACGAATCTCCCGAAAATGGTTTTCCAACTCGTCCCCGATCCGATCGAGCTCTTTCTTGAGCTTGGGAGAGACATTCTTGAGCTCCACCCCCTTGGTTGCCGTTGCGTCGAAGGCCCGCTCGAAGTACTCGCCGCTTATACCCGACTCTCCGCTTATGATGTCCCGGGTAAAGAAGCTCCCAAAGCCGCTATCGTCACCGTAATTCCCGAAGACCATCGACTGAATCAGAAGACAGGAATCGGTACTGGTGGAGTGCTTCTCAAAGAGATCGTGGTAGATCTTGAGGACGTAGATAAGCTGCTCGTGGGTGTTGGTGTAGACCTCTTCCGGAAAAACAGAGCGATAGGTGCCGATCGCCTTGGTCGCCGCCGCCTTGGTCTTTACACCGTCGAGGGCTTTCCTGTAAGCGGCAAGCTCCTTCTTCCGCGCGGCGCTGACATCCGACTGAATCTCAAGGTTGCACATTTTGGCCAAGACCCCGGCGTATTCATGGTACGCAAAGGCTTGGCCGACCTTCTCGCCGAATCCTTCAACGGTGTGGTCGCCGAGACCGATGTTGTGGATCGTAGAAAAGGTGGTCACCATGTTCAGCATCGGGCTCTCGACGACCTTTATCAGCAAAGGGGTCTTCGCGTCGTTGAACTGCTTGCCCATCACCTTCTCCATCTTCGCGATGGGGTCGGCGTAGAAATCGTACGCAATCGCGGGATCTGTGGCGATCTCGTTCAATAGGGCATTGGTGATGATAAATCCCGGCGCAATGGGTGCTCCGAGGGAGGCTAACTCCATTACCCGCACACCGCGGCTTCCGATAGTATCGAGAGCCACTTGATCGCTGAGATACTCCGAGCTGTTAAAGGAGTAAATCTTCTCCATAGTTCGCACTCCTGATGTGCTATATCAAAACAGGTCGAGGACTCGTCCTACTCCACCTTGCAGAAATACCTCAAAGCGGGGACTTGCACCTTCAAAGAGGTAGCGTTGCAGTTTCGAGACATCCTTTATCTCGTCCCCCGCGACGCTAATCATAATCGGCGTGCCGTGTTTGACCTTTCCCCATTTAAAGAGGGTGTTGATGTCGTTGATCCGCTCGTTCTCGTACCAGATAAGGACGTCGAGCCCCGGATACTTGCTCCGGTAGCTTTCGATAATCCGCTTCCAGGCCTCTACGTTTCCGTTGTGGAAAAGCTCGTTGGTTACGAGAACCCCGTACCGGGGGGTCATCCGGCTCTTGCGGCCCGGTGTAGGCGCTACGGGTGCCTCGGCGGCCGGTCCGGCGCCAGGGGGCGCCTCTTCCGAATACACGGGCTCCGGCGCCGCCGGTTTCTCCGGCTTGAAAATCTTTGCCTTTCCGGTGCCCTTGTACTGCGGCTTGGCCTTTACGCTCTTTCCGTGGACAAGCTTGACGACATCCTCTACCGCCGATGCCAATACATCGTCGGGCAGTTCGCCCCGCGCCGCACCGCAGTAGACCACCACCAGCTCGTCCTTCAGGAGAGGCAGCGCCTCTTCCCAGTTGGCGGGGTTAGCAGGGTTTATCACGAAGAGACCGGCTTGGGGATGATGGTAAGAGATAACAACGTGAATGTTTCCCCAGGAGGAAAGCTCTTCTACGATCTTATCCGCCGACTCCACGGTCGATAGCATGTTTATGCCCTCGTAGTGGTAGCCGAACTTGTCGACTAAGAGAGCGGGAATAATGGTTCGTACTTGAAACCGCTCAATTTCTTCCGCCTGCAATGCATCGTTGAGGAGGTCCGCCAGGTTGTACCCGTCGGAAACCTCCGCGGCAAATGCGTTCACGGACTTGAAGTGACGCAGGGCGGCGTTGAAGCCGGCCCTGCGTGAAAGAAGGTTTAGGGAGTTTTCCATACCTTAGAGCTCTTGAAGATCGCTTGAGGACCGCCTCCTTCGCGAGGGTGTCACATTAGCTCGTCCCTTGACGTTGGAGTCGGCAGCACCCTGCTCTCCCTGCGCCATAGATTCGCTAAGGCTTTCCCGGCGAGGTTCGGGTCGGTTCTCGGCCGCCGAGAAACTCTGATCGATATCAGCTCGGACGGTAGATCGGCGTCGCTTGAAGGAGGCGAAGGCCGCATCCTGGAAGCCCTTCGATACACCGTGGAGGAACTCGTTAAGAACGTTGGCCATACCGAGAAGCGTGAACTTCTTCCGCTTGATGCTGGTAATGTCGACGTCCATGATCAGCCCCGGCTGGATGTGGTACGGGTTGATTAGGTAGTCGAAAGCCTCGAACTCCCGAGTTAGGAAGTCGCAGCGCTGATCGAGGATAATCCGGGTCTTGGGATTCTGGAATCCGTAGATCTCGCCGATCTGCTCCCGCGTCCGCTTGAGCATCTTCTTGAAAAGATCCTTTTCGTAGAGGTAGGTCCGATTGAGCTTCTCGACATCGGTTTCCTCGGCTCGAATCGCGACGATCTCGTTCCAGCCCTTCTGCACGTCCTCGTAGACAGGCTCGCCGGCCTCTTCCTTCTGCCGCCGAATCCGACCCCGGACCCTCTTGGCGAGGTCTTCAAAGTCTTCGACCTTGAAGTTGGACTTGCCGCTTTCGTAGACGGCGTGGACGACGTCGAAGAGGTGGACAATTTCGTTCTTGTACGCCTCCATCTGCTTGTCGTAGGCTTCCTGCTCTTTGATCAGCTGCTCGGGATCGTAGTACTTCAGCCGGATCTGATAGCGCTCGTCGGGAAGACGACTAACATCGACATCCTCGTACTCGCGAATGATCAGCTCTCGAGCGTTCTTGAGGTTCTCGATGTACTGATACCCCATCTTCGAAGTGTCGAGGATGCTGGTCAGGGAGTTGATCGCCGTGTTGAACCCGCGGTTGCGGATGTTCTCCATGTCGATGATCTTCTTGATGTTTTCCCGGATATTCAGCGGATCGAATTCCTTTGGATCGATTTCGGCGCGCAACCCTTCTATCTTCTCGATGAGGTTCTTCGCCATAAAGCGATAGCGCATCGAGCTTTCGTCTTCGGTGTCGTCGTCGGTGTAGTTTGGCACCCGCTTGATCTTTTCGAAGATAATCTCGGAGTCGGAAAGCTCTTCCTTTCCTTCGTCGATCAATTCGTCCTGGAACCGCTCGATTTCCCGGTCGATCAGAGTAGAAATGGTCCGAGAAATCTGGTCTTTGATCAGGTACTCGACGGTCGCCTGATACTGAAAGATCGGGCTAATCAACTCCGAGTCTAGAATGTTGACCGAGAGCTTGACGTCGCTTACTTCCTTCGGCTTGAAGAGGTTGTCCTTAAAGGAACACTTGACGATCGAGTAGGCGTTCTCCCCCCGGATAAAGGCACCAACGTCTGTCTTCTGTCGCAGCAGCGAGTTGGTGTGGTTTTCCAGGTCGTTGACGCCGCGCTGGATATGACCCTGAAGGTGTCCATACATATTGACGATGGACTTCTCGACCTCGCCACTATTGAACTTGTCGGCGCCGCCGATTTCGTCGAGCATCGCGGAGATCTCTTTCGGAGTGTAGCGGGCAAGGACTTTGTTCTCTTCCTTGTCCACGAAGTTCCGAACCTTCTTCACCATCTCGTCTTCGCTCGTGGTGACGTACCGGTTGAACATGTTCTGGTAGTTTTGGTTGAAGTAGTTGTAAAGCTTCTCCTTCAAACCACCCATAACATCGAGTTGTTCCAGAACTTCGTCGGGGAGCTTTACGGAAATATCGTTGAGTATATTGTCCGCCGCCTCCGAAATGAGTTGCTGGTATTCTTCTTTCTGCGCCCGGCCTTCTTGCGCCAAACTGTTCCGGGACCCCACCGCCGATGGTTTTCGCGGATGGAATACGTTTGGACTCCGTGGAAGATCTGACATAATCTACTCCTTCTCCATTAAGGTTCGCATGAAACGATACCTAAAAAAGTATAGCACATTGGATTCCCATTACAATTTTTAATTTACGTTAGAGATTTGAACGAACCTCCTCCATGCTTTCCGATACAAGAGCAGCGAAGTTCTCGCTGTTGGTTGTCTCCCGTAGGGCCTCAAGACCCCGGACAACCTCCTGCCGTTCTTCCGCCGTGGCATCCGGAAGGGAATCCATAAGCCCACGGTAGATAGCGTAGTGCGCTCGAAGCTCGTCTTCAATATGATCGGCCGAAATACCCCAAATGGTATCGCCCCGGACCACGGTGCGGGTGGTTCCGTCCGGAAGAGTGAATTCGTTTCCCGGATAGATCCAGTCGGGATCCGGCCCTGCTTCCTCCGGCGCTCCCAGACCTCTATACCCGTTATCGGTGGCAATTCTATTTGCCATACGAATTATGTCAAGAATTGTTATGGTTATGCCGCCGGTACCCTCCCGTTCCTCGAGCCCCGGCGGTAGGTTGTTCAGGTCGACCCCGGCCTCCGCCGCTTCGGCAAGCTCTTCGGGTCCGTACTCCGGAGTAGCCGTCTCTCCGTCGGAGCCGGTCGTTGAACCGACCGCCGCCTCGCCGTCGGATGCGTCGCCTCCGGGTGTTCCGGCTTCGGCCACCCCTTCCGCAAGAGGCCCGACCCCGATGGCGGCTAACGCCCGTTGGGGCACCTCGGTAAACTGCCAGAGCAGGAAGACCAGCAGCGCCAGAAGAACAAGAGCCGCTGCGGCAATCGGCAAAGCCGTACGCCGTCGACGCCGGGACCGTGCCCGCGCCTTCCGTTGTTCCCGGGCGGCGTCTTCCGCGGACTGCTGTTTCTCCTGCCCGGTACCCTTTTGCTCCTCTTCCGGCTTCTCTTCGGGTTCCGGCGCCGGACGGGCCGCCCGGGGGGTCCTGGCCTTCGCCAGATCCAAACCGGCGAGAAGCTCGAAGAGCCGGTCTTCCTCCCGGACGAAAAACTCCGGGTCGGTAAGCCGCTGCTGTGTCGCTACCTGCCTCCGGAGGTCATGGGCAAACGCCGTCTTGGAGGCGGAAAAGGTGTCCGGAAGGCGGTAGAGAACGAAGACGGCGTCTTTAGAAACTCGAATCTGTCCCCTGACACCGGGGGTATAGCTCTCCGCCTTCGGCGTTGGGATCGCCGACTTTGCGGCGTCGTAGATACGCCGGAGCTCCGCCTTACGGGGGCCCTCCTTCCCTTCGACGGCGCCGACACTCGCAATCTCCGCGGCGTTAGAGACAAGGACCGCGTAGAGCGCCGAGGCGCCCGAATCGGCCGACTTCGCGGCATTCCGAAAAGATCTAACCGATCCGGAGGCGTCGGCCTCGCTAAACGCCTGCTCGAAAGCGTCTTTGAGGTACCTAAGCGCCGTAGCCTCTTTGGGCTCGATCATCTCCTGTACGTCCGCCACGTTGCGCGGAAAGGAGCTCTCGTACAAGTCGGCCGCCGACGGCAGCTCCTCTTCGACGAGGGTGTAGGGCACGCCTTCGAAAATGACTCCACCGCCGCCGTCCTTGGTGTTTAGATGCCACCGCTTCTTCTGGGCGTCCACCGCAAGGGCACCCTGGGGACCCTTGCCGGAACCGAAGTAGAGAGAGACCGGCAAGCCCTGCTCTTGAACGGCGATTCCTCCGGAGGACGCAGGGGAGAAACGGAAGTCGCCGGCGGCCGTCGCCTTGCTCTCCGAAAGCTTCGCGACCTCGGCGTCTACCTTCAAGGGCCCATCGGCCTTGAAGAGGTCGGCGGTAGCCTTTACGTTGGGCGTATTGCTCGTAAGAATCCGAAGGCCGACCGAGCGCTCCCTGGCCCGCTTGAAGAGACGCAACAACCCTTCGTTAGTATCTTTGGTAATGGCAGTGGTAACACGATCGGGATCGACGCCTACACCGGCAAGATCCATAAAGTAGCTGTCGGGAAGAGAGAGGGCGGTGATCCGGTTTCCCGAAAACAGGTAGTTGACCCCGCCGACCGTAATAAAGCCGGGTCCCGCCAGCTCTTTCTGGGTCACCCGGTAAGGGTTCTTGCTCCACTGCTCCCGGACTATCCGGCACTGCTTGGGATAGTGGACATCACGATCCTCCCGTTTCTTGAGATCCAGGAGCTCTCGGTTATCGAGCTTGATGCGGATATTACCGTCGTCGTAGAAGTAGACGAAGACACCGGCCTCTTCCATCTTCTCGAGACCGTTGTCTTCGAAAGCAGCGGCGGGCAATTCGCTGTGGCGGAGGAACTTCTTGTAGCGCTTTACGGTCTGCGGGTCTCCGACGTACCGGATTTCGGTACCGACGAGCTTCGAGAAGTTTTCCCGCTCAACCAGGGGGCTACCGGGAAAGGTGTCGGCAACGACAACCGAGTAGACGAGGGAGCGGATCTCCTCCGGAAGCGCTTGCGTGGTGCCGATTCGTAAGAACGGTTTGTAGTCTTCCCGGTCCTTACCTATGTAGACGATGTAACACTCATCGTCGAGACGGAAGACTCGCTCATCGGGTCGCATATTTATGGCATCCACAGCTGCCTCTACTATAATGCTTTTATTCGATTCGTCCAGTTATCTTGGAAAAAATGCCCACTGCTTTCCTTTTCGGACTTCGGTGGTATACTCTGAAGTCGTGCTATTCATAGAGAGCCAAGACAAAAAGGT
>CAYPUT010000049.1:0-18717 GCA_964413945.1 uncultured Spirochaetaceae bacterium | reverse complement strand
GGGCCCCAACGTGGCGGGTGTCATCGGGTCGGCGGTGGCCGCCGGGGTGCTTCTGTCGTTGTTGCAGTAGCAGGCGTTGTTGCAGTAGCAGGCGCTAGGGTTCGACGGCCTCGGGAGGCAGAACCTCCCCGGTAGACAGGACGATGAGGCGTTCTTCCTTCCGCTCCGGCGCCTCCGTCACCGTCATCCAGGCGGTTTCCTCGGCGGTGTCCCCGGAGTAGTCGACGTAGTAGATCCGGGCACCGGCGTCGTCCTCGATGTGGAGCCACAGCTGTTCCTCGCAGATGATCTCGAAGGAGTAGGCGCGTTTACGCCGGGAGAAGGTTACCCCTTCAATCTCCTCGACGGAGCGCCATTTCCGATACCCCGCGGCGTTGCCTTCAGAGTCGGCCAACCAGGCCGAAGCGACATTTTCGACAACCAAGATAGAGCTGCGCTCCAGGCGAGCCTCATCTCCTACACCGGCAAGATGCTCTATGAGAACCCCCCGGTCGTGATCGTAGTCTTCCCGAACATCCACCACGAAAAACCGGTTCGGCTGCCTCGGCCGCGGACCGTCTTCGCTTCTCCAGTCAAGCAGATCCTCGCCGCTTCCGGCGCCGGTGTAAACCCGAACGTATTCGGCGCTCTTGCTGTGAAGGTTCGAATCCTGGTCGTCCTTCCAGTTGTTTGCCACCAGGAGATCTATGTACCCAGCACCGGTCCTCTCGACAAAGCCGTAGACGAGCATCGAATGGTGCAGCTCCGGTCCGATAAAGCCTGCAACCACCGGGGCTCCGGTCTCGATCCGCCTGAGAACCTCTTCCACCTCCCGGCGGGCCGAAGCGCGGCTCTGGGTACCATGCCGGGGTATTCCGCCGCCGAGAAAGAGGTCGAAGACGATGTCCATCTGGAGATAGTGCATCTCGCGCCGTACACGTTCGACACCACCACGAACGTCGTAGACCGAGTCGTTGTACCGCGGCAGCGCCTCTGGTGTAGTGATGTAACGGTACTGGCTTCCGGAAAAGGCGTAGCAGCGTCCGGGGTTTGTCCCGAAGAGGCCGTACATGTAGTGCACCAGAAGAACCTTGTCGGCAACGTCTACCTCCTCGAACCGCTCTTCGAGCCAGGCAAAGAGCGCCAGGGAGTAGTCGCCGTTGAGGGTCTCGAAGTTCCCGTTGTTGCCGAATCGAAAGTTGTCCCTCCCCCAGACAAAGTCGACGAAACCGATCCGGTAGGGAACCTCGACAGTCAACTCGGGGCCCGAAAGGCGAACAACAAGGTCGTAGATACCCGAGGTAAAGAAGGGCGAAAGAGGGATGATCACAGTCCCCTCTGGACCCCCAGCCTCCGGCTTCGGAAGCCGGTAGAATAGGCTCGCACCACCGCCGGAAACTTCCAACCGATCGAAACGTCCCTGGGGGTCTTTTAGCGTCAGCTGCAAGAGAAGAGGACTCCCGCTAAAGCAGTGGAGATCGAGGCTGTAGGCAGCCTCGACGTTAGCCGCGACCTCTTGCGAGAAAAGCGGCGCGACGACCAACAGCGAAACGAGGACAGCCAAAGGAGCCGGACAGCGGCAACGCGGCGTCATGGTAGTACCATACCACATTCCACCTCTTGCTACCGAATACTGTTCAGCTGGAAGAACGCCGGATCCCGAGGAGAAACGACCCGGTCGTAGCAGAGTGCCCGGCCCTCGGCGTCGAGGAGGTCGATTGTATGGCCAAGGGAAACGTGTTCAATAGGACGCGCCGGGGCGCGACCTTCTCGGGGGACTCTACCTTCAGGGCGCCGCGCCTCGATATACTGGGTTCAAGGAGCTTTCATGTCGCTCAGGGACCTCCGGGCCCGTCTAGGTGAGCAGCTCGCCGACGTCTGGGTACTGCTTTCCGACACGGACCGGTTTCTCTCCCGCTCTAAGCTGATGCCTCGCTACGAAAACCGTCTCCGGGACTGGCGGCGGCGCCTCGACCAGCACCGCAACGATTCCGAAGTGATGCGGGAGGTACGAGGCGAGATTGTCGCGGTCCGGAAGGCCCTCCGGGAGGAAGGCTGGGAGCTTCGTCTCGGCTCTTTGGATATCCGGGTAGCCGGTTTCCGGAGCGACGACGCTCTTGCCCGGGGCTTTCGTCGTATGGTACTCGCCCTCTCCTCCTCCGGAACCATCCACCACATCGTAGGCGATCCGAACCACGTCGAGCTGAAGGAAATGCTCAGCTCTCGCCTTCCGCCCCGGGCTCTCGGAGAAAGGCTCCGCTACCACTACCTCTGGTACCGGGTATCCGCCGGAGTCATCGAGGTTGCCGGAGCCGACTCAGAGCCCCGGGAGTCCCTGGAGGAGCTTCAAGATACCCTCGAAGACCGGAAGTCCGACTTCGTCAAAGCGCTCAGAGGCTTGCGATGAGTGGGTTACTTGCGTACCATGGCAACCGGTTTACAGGAGTCATAGATGCAGGACACATCTCTCTATCGCTACATGAAGATCGGAATCGTCCATTTCAAAGCATTCCCGGAGATCGTACGGGGGGATGGCCCCGTCGTCGAAACGCTTAAGAAGCTCGTCGAGGACGATTTTTGGACCGCCGTCGAAGTCGGATGGATTCGAGACGACAAGGTGCGGCAGGAAGTCGCGGCTCTCCTCGCCGTATCGCACATGGAGGTCGCCTACGCGACTCAACCCCGGGTCTTTACCAACGGTTTGGACCTGAGCGCCCTCGATCCCAAGGAGCGGCGTCGGGGCATCGAAGGGGTCAAGAAGGGGATTATCGAGGCCGCTAACTTCGGCGCCACCTCGATTAGGGTACTCTCCGGAAAGGACCCCGGGGACGAAAAACGGGAGGACGCGAAGAAAGCGTTTACCGAGTCCCTCGCGGAGCTCTGCGAGTTTGCCCGGGAGTACGGTGACGCGAAACTCTATATGAAGATCTTCGATCGGGATGTCGACAAGAAGGCGCTTATCGGGCATTTCAAGGATGCGGCGGACGTGGCGGCGGCGGTCTCGCCGAATTACGACAATTTCGGAGTCCTCGTCGATATGTCCCACTTTCCCCTTCTCGACGAATCGCCGGAAGAGGCGCTTCCTCTGGTGGAGAAGTTCCCCCTGCAGTTTCACTTCGGCAACTGCATCATGCGGGACAAGCGGCATCCTCTCTACGGCGACCTGCAGCCCCGGTTCGGTATTCCCGGGGGCGAGCAAGACACCGCCGATCTTACCGCGTTCTTCCGTCTTCTCCTGGAGAAGAAGCTCTTGTCCCCGGAGAAGCGGCCGATCGTCAGCGCAGAAGTACGCCCCCTCCTCCCGGAAGAGTACTCCGAAGCGATTATCGCGAACACGAAGCGCGTTATCAAAGAGGCCTGGGCCCTGGTGTAGATCGCCAGAGACCGGCTATCCTTTGGTCGATGGCTCTCGCGTGTTTAATGGCTCTCGCGCGCCGGCGGGTACGGAGGATACGTCATAGTCTCTTCGTCGTCGTCCTCGCGGTCGGCTTAGCCCTTCCGGTGCAGGGCCTCGACCGCCTATACGGAGCAGGAGACCCGGAGGTTCAAGACCTATCCCGTCTCTATCGGGTAGCCGGGAGGGCGTTTCCCACGGTGGCCTTTCCGGTTTCAAAGAGCTGGCTCCGGGAGGCCGCTCTAGAGCTTTCGAGCTCTCTGCCCCGGGCGCATTCGGAGCGTCTCGATCGCTACATCGACGCTCTCGGATACGACCCGGAAGAAATCCGGACCGCGGTCGAGGTAGCCTTTCGCCCCCAGGTTTACCTCGAGACCGACTACCTTCGAGAGAGCATAACCGAAAAGCTGCGGCGGGAGGCACCGGCTCTCTCCGTAGCGGTTTCCGGCGCCCTCGACGACGGCCCCCTGCTCTATACCCGGGTCGAAGCGATTCGGGAATACCGCCTCAACCGGCCGAGCAACATCACGCCGCCGCTCTCCGGGAATCCCCTCCCCTACGAGTTCAACAACCTCTACGAAGGCTATCTCTACTGGCCCCTGGAGTTCTTTACGATAACCTTCGGGAGGCAGAAACTCGACCTCGGTCCGGCACCCCGGTCGTCGATTGCCCTGGCACCGGACATACCCTACCTGGACGCCCTGCGACTGACCTTGGATCTCGGGCCCCTGAGGATGCATCACACCATCGCCTCCCTCGACAACAGCGCAGCCCGGCAGGACGTCGAGCTCCCAACACCCGGAAACGAGCTCTACACCTTCGACCGGAACCAGATCTTCTTCAACACCCACTACTTCGAGTACCGTTTCGACACCTGGCGCCTCGGCGTCGGGGCCAACCTTGTCGTTTCCCGGGAGATGAACAACTTTGCCCTCTCGGACTTCTTTCCCGTCTTTAGCTGGCACAACGCCAACATTCTGCCCCGGAATATGTCGGCCTTCTTGGATGCGACGCTTCCCCTCGCTCCGGGGGTCGAGATCTACGGACAGGCGAGCTTCGACGATATCCGCACCACCGGAGTAGGAATCGGAGACCGGCCGATTCCCACCATTCCCGCGTTTACCCTCGGAAGCCGCTATTCCCGGATAGAAGGAACCACAATTTGGGATTTCGCTCTGGATCTCGGGTACACCCACTACCTCTGGGGAAATTTTCCCCGGGAAACCGGGCTGAGCAGGGCGATCTACCGACTTCGAGCCGAAGGGGACAGCTATGCCTTTCCCTTGACATCTCCCTACGGCCCGGGAACGGTTTACGGCATTGCCGAGGCTAAAGTGACCGGTCCCCGGTACGGGGCATCGGTCCTCTACGAGTTAGTCGGACGAAAGCCGGGCGCCGATCTCTTTACGACCGAGCAGGAGAAATCGGACCTTCTCGCCTCCCAAGCGTACCGCCCGTCCCACCGCATCGAAGTCGAAGGTAGCTACGACCTTACCGACTGGCTCTCTCTTATGCTCCGGCCGGGGCTTTACGCCTCCGGCGCCTCAGTCGACTTCTATCTCGACCTCGGTGGCAGCATCAGCTACTCGCCTTAGAACGGTAAGCAGTAGCCTTCCCTCACTCATGCGTAAAAGCTAACGATTCCCTCGTCCCAGGGCATAATCCGCAAGAGGCTATGCTCCGAACCCCGGAAGGCTCCTCTCGAGGCGCCCTGCGAGGCGGCTTACCGGAGCCCAGAGCCTCGGCACGCCGTAATAGACGGCGAGACCAACGGGGATACCCGCCACGACGTCCACGGCGTAGTGGGCGTAGATGTAAACCGTCGAGAAGAACAACAGCAGTGTCGGCAAGATAAAGACCGTCGCGAGTCCCGGGTTGTGCTTTCGGTTATAGAGAAGCGCAGCCGTTGCCATCGCTACGTGGGAAGAGGGAAACGCCGCCCCGGCGAGGTTCGTGTTGTCGAAGATAGTCGTCATGATCCGCGTAAAGACGAAGCCGGAAAACTCGGAGTACCAACTCTGCCGCAACGACTCTATAGCGTATTTCGGGCCGTGTACCGGAAAGAGAACGTAGAAGAGATAGAGAATAGCGAAGCCTCCGGTAATCAGAAAGAGCCCCCGGACAGCCTCGAGCTTTTCCCCCCGGAAGAACAGAATCCAGGGCCCCGTCACGATGAGGGCGTAGTAGAAGAAGTAAGAAAAAAAGAAGAGCTCGTTTACCACGGGGGAGGCCGAGAGCACCTCGGAGAAGAGCAACGCCGGCTGAAAACCGAAAACCAGCTCCTCCAAGCGGAGAAACAGCTGGTCGAGGGATCGGCCACCGTAGAGAAACTCAGAAAGGCGGATGCAATCCGTGAAGAAGAAGATATAGAACAGCTGTACGTAGAAAGTCCGCAGAAAACCGATAAGGCGGTTTCTCGTAACGCCGGCGTAGCGAACCAGAAGCAGAACGCCGGGAGCCGCCAAGAGATAGAACACCGCAGAGCCCCAGGCTCCTGCGTTTCCGAGAATCCCGAAGAGCAAAAAGAGAAACCCGAACTGGAGATTCAGGACAACGACGATGAGATCGGTCGGCAGCAATCGGGATATTCCGTGTCTGTTAACGCGCACCACCGGAGAGTCTACCGAGGTCGCCCGAAGTGAGAAAGGCCCTAAGTGTTGATTATTCGGCTTCGGCTCCGCATTTTATCTCTAGCCATATGGTCGATCGACGCCCCGGGGCGGGCCTTTTTCTACGCACGTTCTCTCTGATGGGCCTTCTTCTTGGCCTCTTGGTATTGGTACCGGCCCTCCCGGCGGACACCGTCTCCTGGACGCTACTCCACTAGGACATATTACGTAGCTTTTTTTCCGCTAATCACGACGAATGTCCGATACCTCCCTCAGCGTTTGCGACCTATTCTCACCTTAGTCGAAACACGACGAGGAGGAACAAGAATATGAGTCGCACAATGGTACTATTAGTTTTGATCCTGGGGTGCCTGGCGCCCTTTGCGTCGGCGGAAGACGGGTGGGACCTAACCCTCGGTGCGGGGGTCGTACAGTCCCCGGTCTACGAAGGTTCCGGGGACTACTACCTGTCACCCCTTCCCAACCTGGCGGTCAGCTACACGACCGGAGAAGTTTCCTTCTCCGCGTCCCTCCTCGAGGGGCTCGGCGTGACCTATATGGACGGCGACCGGGGGCTATTGACGAGTCTGAGCGTGAGCCCGGGCCCGGAACGGAACAGCGAGGGGCACGACTTGCTCTTCCGGCAGGTCGAACACACCGACGAGACGTCCGAATTGTTGGAGGATACCCCGACGGTAAAGGGCATCGTGACGACGAGTCTCACTCTCGGCTTCGTCACGCCGGTGGGCCTCCTCGGGGCCAATGCCGGCTACCTGCCGACCTCCGCCGACAAAACCTACCACGGCTTCCTCGGCTCTCTGTTCTATATGCTACCGGTTCCCCTCGGCGAGCGGGTCCGGGTAACCGCGATCGCGACCTTGGAGGCCATGGACTCACAGTACGCCGACGCCTGGTACACCCTGGCGGAAGACACCGGCAGCCTCGACGCCTTCGATGCCGAGGCGGGTCTCCGGGCGACGCAGGTAGCCCTGGAGGGGAGCTTTCAGATAACCGACCAGTTCGGAGTCTCTCTGTTAGTCGCGGAAGTCATACTTCTCGGAGACGCCGCCCGGAGCCCTTACACCGAAGAGCAGACCCAAACAACCCTGATGCTTCAGGCGTTCTATCACTTTCCTTAGGAGTAACCGATGGTTGCCGGTTTCCGTTACAACCTGAGCCTCTACTACGCCCTCACCTTTCTGATAACCTCTCTCTTCTGGCTGGCGGGGAGCTCTGTCAGCCACGGGGGTACGGGCCCCCTATCTGCCCCCGGTACGCTCCCGGGGTTTTCGGCACCATTCTTAGTCTCCCTGGGAATAATCGTCGCCTCGGGCAATAGAGAGCTCCGGCGGGACTACGCCGATAGAATCTTCAACCTTACCCTCTTGAGACCGAGTACGCTGCCGGCGGTTCTTCTGCTGATGCCGATGGTCGTCGTCGCGTCGGTCCTCTTTTCACTTCTCGCCGGGGAGCCGGTGTCGCAGTTTCGGCTTTCCGAAGCCTTTGCCACCCGTTATGGAACGGTGCCGGCGGTAGTCATCGTGTTGGCCGCCGCCGCCTCTCAGGAGCTCGGCTGGAGGGGGTACCCCTTCGAGGGTCTTCGGAGACGACATAGCTTCCCGGCGGCGGCCCTTCTCTTCGGCGCGTTATGGGCCCTCTGGCACCTTCCGCTGCTCTTCGTGGCGGGGACGCACCCCTACCACGCCCTCCGGGAAAGTCCTTGGTTTGCACTAAACTTCTATGTCGGGTTGGTTCCCGTGGGGGTCCTGATTAGTTGGTTCTCCGCAGCCAACGGAAGGAGCGTCGTCGCGGCGACGCTCTTCCATTTCTCCGTGGTGGCCTCCCAAGAAATGTTGGCGGTTACGCAGGTAACCAGAGTAATTGAAACCGCCCTGCTCTCCATCGTCGCGGTGGCGGTGGTCGCAACGGAGCCCCTTGAGGCGGGCTCTCTTTCACATCATAGTGTTCCTGACTATTGATACAAGGAGAGCATGATGCCGGAACAAGACGCAAAAACCCTCAAGGGAAAGATTGCCTGGGTTACCGGGTCGTCCCGGGGGATCGGTAAGACGATTGCCGAGCACTTCGCCGCCTGCGGCGCCGAGGTGGTTATTCACGGAACCCGCCAAGACTCCCCGAAGACCTTCAACGAAGGCGAAACCCTCGATGAAAGCGCCCGGACTCTCGAGGAGAGGTACGGCACCCGGTGTATAGCCATAGCCGGAGATCTGACGGACTATGCTGTTGTCCAGAGCGCCGTGGACCAGATCCAAGGTAGCCTCGGTCCCCTCGACATCCTGGTAAACTGTGCCGGTGGAGATGTCGGAACGCGGGGCGTAAACGCCACGATGGCGGGAAAGCCGGAGCAGAACGACGCGGTCAACGTGTCCCTCGAGGACGTTCACACCGTATTGGACCGGAACCTCCTCACCACCATCCACTGCTGCAAGGCGGTCTGCCCCGGCATGATGGAACGCAAACGGGGCCGCATAATCAACGTAGGGAGCATTGCAGCCACCCTTGGAATACCTAAGTCGGTTATCTACGCAACCGCAAAGGCGGCGGTTCACGAGTACTCGCGGTGTCTCGCGGTGCAGCTACGGCCCTACGACATTGCCGTGAACGTCCTGGCCCCGGGGGACACGGTTACCGAGCGTTTCCTCCACTCCCGGGAGACCGAGGAGGCGCGGAAGGTGCTCTCGGGAACCCTCGACCGATACGGCCGTCCGATAGAAGTCGCCCGCACCGCCGAGTTTCTCGCCTCAGAGGCCGGCAGCTTTGTGAGCGGCCAGGTCATCCGGGTCGACGGGGGAAGCCAAGCCTGGGCCTGTTAGCCGCGATTGGGGGCCGAAGAGCACGGTTTCTGTAGAATTCCCGGCGCCGCTACCGAGGGGTCCGGGCTCCTCGGTTAATCTCTTCCAGCTCTTCCCACCGTTCGTACGCCGCAGCCACTCGCTCCTCGGTTTCCGACAGCTCCTCCGATATTTCGGCGACCCGGTCACCCTCGGTGCGGTAGAGCTCCGGGTCTCCGAGGGTGTTCTGAAGCGCGGCAATCGACTCCTCGAGGGCGACGATTTTTTCGGGCAGCGCTTCCAACTCCCGGGCTTCCTTGAAGCTGAGCTTCCGAGCCGATGTCCGCGGGCGCTTCGTCTGCGAACCGCCCGCTCGAGGACGGTCGGAACCGTTCTGAGAAGCGGCTGCCGTTCCGCCCAGGGCCGGAGAACCCCGGCGTTCCCGCCAATCGGAGTAGCCTCCGACGAACTCCTCGATCCCTTGGTCCGGGGTAAAGACGAGGCAGTCGGTTACGACGTTGTCGAGAAACTCTCGGTCGTGGCTTACCAAGAGAACCGTGCCGGTGTAGTCCACCAGCAGGTCTTCGAGAAGCTCGAGGGTCTCCATATCGAGGTCGTTGGTCGGCTCGTCCATTACGATCAGGTTCGATGGCTGCGCGAAGAGCTTCGCCAAGAGAAGACGGTTCTGCTCCCCTCCGGAAAGGGTACCCACCGGCGACCGTCCCCGGTCGGCTTCGAAGAGAAAGTCCTTCAGATAGGCGTTGACGTGTCGCGATTTCCCGCGAACCAGAATCATGTCGTCCCCACCGGTCAGATTCTCGACGACGGTTTTCCGCGGGTCGAGGAGACCCCGAATCTGGTCCAGATAGAGAGGCTGAAGATTCGTTCCCAGACGAACCGTACCGGAGGTCGGCTCGAGCTCCTTCAACAGCAGGCGTATCAAAGTTGTCTTTCCGGCGCCGTTCGGTCCGACGATTCCGACCTTATCCCCCCGCATTACCGTGGTGGTAAGGCCTTGGATAACCGTCGGCCCCGAAGAGTAGGCGAACGAGAGGTCCTCGACCTCGATGACCAGGTTTCCGGAACGGCCCGCGTCGTCGACGCTTATCTTTACCGAACCGCTCCGGGCCCGCCTCTCCCGGTAGGCCTCTCTCATCCTCAACAAGGCCCTCACCCGACCCTCGTCCCGAGTCCTCCGGGCCTTCACCCCCCGCCGGAGCCAAGCTTCTTCGCCGGCGAGCTTCTTGTCGAACTCGGCCCGCCTTTTCTCTTCCGCCTCGAGCTGAGCGTCCCGCCGGGCAAGGAACTCTTCGAAGCCGCAGTCGAAGCTCAAGAGCTCTCCCCGGTCGAGATCGACCACCCGGTTCGACACCGCCTTTGCGAAGGCCCGGTCGTGGGTAACGACCATAAAGGTCTTTACCTGCCGCCTCAGGTGGTCTTCGAGCCAAAGCGCCGTGTCGAGGTCGAGATGATTAGTCGGCTCGTCGAGGAGCAAGACATCGGCCTCCGAGGCTAAAGCTGCCGCGAGCATCACTCTCCGTTTCTCGCCGCCGGAAAGCGTTTCGAACCGCGCTTCCGGATCCATCCCCAGGAGCGTGAGGTACTTTTCTGCGCTTACCGACGATTGCGCCTCGGCAAGGCAGTAGTTTAGCGACGACCCATCATACGAGGGATGCGTCTCCTGCCCGAGGTAGGTCACCCGGACTTCCCGGCCGATCGACACCTCCCCCGCGTCCGGCTGATGTTCCCGGGCGATAAGCCGGAGCAACGACGATTTGCCGACGCCGTTGCGGCCGATCAGGCAAACCCGGTCTCCCTGTTCGAGATGAAAGCTGACCCCGTCGAGAAGCGGTGGACCTCCGAATCCGAGCGTTACTTCCTGTAAACTGATAAGCGCCAAGATACCTTCCTGCCGCCTAATATAGCGAAAGTGACCGAAAAAATGCTGCCCCGCCACGGTCGATGGGCCGGATCAAACACGCTATAATCACCCCGCCGTGACCCAGACAGTCCGACTTATTGAGGAGACAGGAGCCCTCGGGCGCTATCAACGGGACGAATCGTCGGCCTTCGCCGGAAAGAGTACCCGGGCCCTCCTTCCAACCGACATCGCCGGCGTCTGCGAGGTCCTCCGGTCCGCCCGGCAAAGCCGGGAACCGTTGACGCTCCGCGCCGGGGGCACCTCGATTACCGGTGCTCCGGTACCGACCTGCGGGGGGTGGGTTCTTGCCACCGAACGGATCAGGGACTTAGAGAGCCTCCCGGACCCGGCCGAGGTTATCGGGCCGGCCGAAGCAACGCTGATCCGGGGACCCGATTACTCTTTCGCCCTCTTGGAATCCGAACGCCTCGCTGTCGTTCCCCCGGGCGTGCGCCTCTTCGAAGTCTCTGAGTCTCTCGAGCGCTACGGACTGACCTATGCCCCGGATCCGACGGAGCTCTCGGCGATGATAGGCGGCACCATCGCAACCAACGCCAGCGGCGCCCGGAGCTACCACTACGGCGCGACTCGCAACTGGGTCGAGGGTCTCCTTATCGTCTTTCCAAACGGCGGGTTCCGGTGGATCCGCAGGGGCGATTATGTCGCCGAGGGGGGCACCTTGCCCCTCCCTCCGGAAGCGGGAGTTCCATCGATTCAACTACCGGAGGACTACCCGGCAGTCGAGACCAAGAACGCCGCCGGCCTCTACTTGCGCCGGGGAATGGACCTCGTCGATCTGTTCATCGGCAGCGAGGGTATTCTCGGGATAATAGCCGGTGCCCTCGTCTCGCTTACCGACCGCCCGAAGCGGCTTCTTCAGACCGCGGCGTTCTTTCCGACGGAGGATGGCGCTTTTGCCTTTGCCGACCGCCTCCGGGAGAACGAAAGCGTCCTCTCGATTGAGTATTTCGACGCCGCCTCCTTGGAATTCATGCGGGAGCACTACCCGGACATACCGACCGGGCAGCCGAGTTGCGTTCTCTTCGAGGTGGCCCCCCCGGATTCCGGCCCTGGCAACCCCTATCCCCCGCCGGAATACCTCGAGTCCTGGACCGCCCGTCTTCGGGCGGCCGGAAGCTCCGAAAACTGGAGCGTTGCCGCCGAAGACATCGCGGCGATGAAAGAGTTTCGTCATAGCCTCCCCGAGGGGATAAACCGATGGGTCTCGGGACGCAAGGGAAAGCTGGGGACCGATCTCGCGGTTCCGGGCGACAAGTTTCCCGACCTCCGGGGCGCCTACGACGCGGTCCGAGCCTCGGGCCTTCGTACGGTGCTTTTCGGGCACCTCGGGCAGCATCACCTTCACCTTAATTTTCTTCCCACCACCGACGAGGAGCTTGCTGAGGCGCGGCGTAAATACCTAAGCCTCGCGAGAACCGCGGTCGCTCTCGGCGGCACCGTTTCGGCGGAGCACGGCGTCGGAAAGAAGCGGCTGGCCGACGAGGAGGGAACCCTGCGGCCGTACCTTTACTTTATGCTCGGCTCCGGGGGCCTCAGAGCGATCGGGGAGGTCAAGCGCTCTTTGGACCCGGAATGGCTTTTGAATCCCGACACCATGATTCCGAGGGGCTGAGTCAGAGTGGATATTATCGTTCTCGCAAAGTACGTCGCCGATGTGGAGGATGTACCGCCGGATGCCTGGGACCTCGAGACGGGAACCCTCAAACGGGGACGCCTCAACATGGTTACCAACCCCTTGGATAACCACGCCCTCCGAATGGCGCGGGATCTCAAACAGCGGTTCGGCGGCCGTATCCTTCTCTTGTCGATGGGCCCCGAGTCCGCGGAAAACATCTGCCGCCGGGGAATCGCCTACGGGGCCGACGAGGCGGTTCTGGTAACGGACCGGGCGTTCGCCGGGGCGGATACCCTCGCGACGGCCCGGGTTCTGGCTTCGGCGATTCGAAAGACGGAGAAGTCTCTTGGCATCCGGGATCCCCTTATCCTCTCGGGCATGCAGAGTCCCGACGGCGATACCGCCCAAGTGCCCCCGGAGCTCGCCGCAATTCTCGGTGCACCCCTCCTCCCGTACGTCACCGACGCCACAACCCGGGAGGGACTCCTCGAGTTCCGTTGCCTCGAAACCACCGGGCACGCCCACTATCTCGTCGAAAAGCTCCCGGCGTTGGCAACGGTAACCTCCTACACTCCGGCGCTCCCCTTTCGGACCGACCTCGAGGGGATGCTGCGTGCTTCGTCGGCTCGGGTTCACCGGTGGGGAGCGGCCGACCTCGGGGTCTCGCCGGAAGAGGTCGGCCTTGCGGGGTCGGCGACCCGGGTGGTCAACATCGAATCGGTCTCCTCCCGGCGGAGCCGGCGGTGCACCGTCACGATGGCCAACGCCACGGAGGCCGTCCGGGGGATAGAAGACTTGGTGCGTAGCCTCGACAACTGGTTCCGGGGCACCGGGGAGCAGCGAGGGGCGGAGGGCACCGGGACGCCGGACCCGGGACCGGCGCCGACTCCGGGGAACCCGATGGGTGCCGGGACTCCCCGGGGCCCCGTGTTTTCGCTGATCGAGGAGGCGGCCGACGGGCCGACGGAGGCGAGTCTCGAGCTCCTCGGTACCGCAAGAGTCTTGGCGGATTCCCTCGGTGTTCCGGCGGTCGCGGTCTGTCTGGACGCAGAAGCCTCGTCTACCCCGGGGGGACGAGGCTTGACGCGGAACCTCTCCGACGCCGGCGCCCAGACCGTCCTTACCGTCACGGCGGAACCCTCCCCGCCGGGGTATCCACCGCACCATCGCCGGGCCCATCTCCTTTCCGAGGCGGTTCGGAAAGAGGTGCCCCAGATAGTCCTTTCACCCGCCTCCCCCGGCGGCCGGGTTGTCGCGCCCCTTTCGGCGGCCTACCTGGGGGCGGGACTGACTGCCGACTGCACCGGACTTTCGATCGGCGACTATTATCAGAAGAAGGGAGACCGGCATTTCCCCGCTGTTTTACACCAGACCCGGCCGGCCCTCGGGGGAAACATCCTCGCGACCATCGTGTCCGTCCACGGGGATGCATCGGCCCCGCAGATGGCCACCGTTCGCGGGGGTGTCTTTCAGCGTCGATTCTACCGGGACAACCAGGCCGACCTCCGGGAGCTAAAGGTACCCCCGCCACCCCATTTGCGGGGTATCCGCCTCGTCGACGCCGGTCACACGGCGCCGGCGGCTCAGGTCCCCGGGGAAGGGCCCAAGACCGACGCAGACATCGTGGTGTCCGTGGGAGTAGGGATCGGCTCCCGGGAGAAGGTCGAAGAGCTCGTACGCCCGCTGATCTCCGCGATGGAAAGAAGGTGGAGCCTCTCGGTCGGGTTAGCGTGCTCCCGTGCCGCGGTGGAGGCTTGGATTCTTCCCTACTCCTACCAGATCGGGCAAACCGGACGCACCGTTAGGCCGGAGCTCTACGTCGCTATTGGCATCTCCGGAGCTATTCAGCATCGCCTCGGGATGCAGGGATCCGGGGCCGTTCTCGCGATAAACCCGGACCCCGAGGCGGAAATTATGGCGATCAGCGACTTTGCCGTCCTCGGGACCCTCGAAGACTCCCTGCCCCTCCTCATTCAGAGGCTCTCCGAACCCAGAGAGACCTAGCCCCGGCGTCGGCCTCCATCACGACGGCGCCGAAACCTGCATGGTCTTGCCAAATGTGAGAATA
Organism: uncultured Spirochaetaceae bacterium; assembly: GCA_964413945.1. Classification (GTDB taxonomy): domain Bacteria; phylum Spirochaetota; class Spirochaetia; order DSM-27196; family PWMO01; genus CAYPUT01. Next base: position 4,318 of record CAYPUT010000049.1, on the reverse strand, counting down.
CCGTTACAATTTCGCGAAAGCCCATCTTTAAGCTCTGGGGAGGTTTCCTTGTTTGTCGTGAGCAAAGACGATATCGAAAAGACCGAGTGGTATGTAGATTGGGGCAACGAGACAAGCCACCGGCTCCTCGTCGAAGCGGACAACATGGGTTTCGGCGTCTGCCATACCGTCGTCTACAAGGCAACCGAATCCCTCCTTGAATACAAGAATCATCTTGAAGCCTGCTACTGCATCGGGGGAAGCGGCGAGGTGGAGGACATGGACGGTACCGTCTACCCCATCAAACCTGGGAACATATACGTCTTAGACAAACACGATAAGCACTATCTTCGGGCTTCCAAGGATGAGGATCTGATCTTGGTCAGCGTCTTCAATCCTGCTCTTAAGGGCACAGAGAAGCACGACCTCCGTAATCCGTCTTCCTCATCCACCTACTAAGGAGTCGTACATGAACCTGCAGTACCTTGGATTTGGGCTGTACCTTGCGGCGATCTTCGCCATTGGTATCTATTTTTTCTTCCGAACCAAGAGCATGGGGGACTTCATACTCGGGGGCCGGACCCTCGGTGCCTTTCCCAGTGCCCTAAGCTCCGTCGCTTCGGACTTCAGCGGCTGGCTTCTCCTCGGGCTCCCGGCCTTTGCCCTTACCGGTGGAACCGGGGCCTTCTGGATTGCCTTCGGGCTTCTTCTCGGCACCACGGCAAACTGGATATTTATCGCCCCGAAGCTCCGGGAACAGAGTGAGCAACTCGACGCCCTCACCGTCCCGACCTTCCTCGAACGTAAGCTCAAGGATCCCACCGGCTTTCTTCGAGTGGTACTCTCCCTGGCTATCCTATTCTTCTTCGCCTTCTATACGAGTAGCGGGTTCGTCGCCGGTGCCAAGCTCTTTAACGCCGTTTTCGGGCTGAATTACCAGACGGCGGTTATCGTCGGTGCGGTATTCGTCCTTGTCTACACCTTTCTCGGTGGCTATCTCGCCGTCAGCTGGACCGACGTAATCCAGGGGCTCTTGATGCTCGCTGCCCTCCTGATCATTCCGGTCGCAGCGGCCCTCAGTCTGGGCGGATTCGGCGAGACCTTCTCCCGGCTCCGGGAATTGAGCCCGGATCACTTTTCTCTCGGTCTCAACCCCGACGGCACCTCGATTACGATTCTCGGAATTCTCTCTCTGATGGCCTGGGGACTCGGCTATTTCGGACAGCCGCACATCCTCGCCCGGTTTATGGGTATCGCGTCGGTGGAGAAGACAGGGCCGGCACGGATTATCGCGATTGCCTGGACCGCCGTTGCGATGGGAATGGCGCTCCTCGTCGGCTACGTAGGTCTGGTTTTCTTCCAAAACGCCCCCCTCGCGGACGCCGAACAGGTCTTCCTCGAGCTCATCAAGGCTTTGTCCCAGCCCTGGATCGCGGGCTTCCTGTTGGCGGCGGTTATGGCGGCAATTATGTCCACCGCCGACAGCCAACTTCTGGTTGCAAGCTCCGCCTTGGCCGGGGATCTCCTTGGAAAGAACCTGAGCCCGGGACTCTCGCTCAAGATTAGCCGCGCCACGGTCGTTGCAATCGCGATTATCGCCGCCGTTCTGGCGTTGGACGAGAACAGCACCGTCCTCGGCATTGTCTCCTACGCCTGGGCGGGACTCGGCGCATCGATCGGGTCCGTATTGCTGATGTCGTTGGTGTGGCCCCGGACGAGCTTCGTCGGCGGGATTGCCGGCGTCATCGTCGGTGGAGTCGTTACCGTGGTCTGGAACCAGGCCTCCGGCGGCATATTCGCGTTGTACGAGCTTCTGCCGGCCTTTCTCGCCGCGTGTATCGCCATCGTAATCGGCAGTCTCACAAACCCGAACCCGTCGGAAGAAAGCGTTTAAGCCGACTCCAACCGACGGAGTTTCCGCCAAAGGGTCGTCCGGCTCATCCCGAGAGCCGCGGCGGCCCGGAGGTTATCTCCCGGGTCTATGAGTGGACAGGCCTCTCGGTGTCCCTTTATAGTGCTTCTATGGCGTCACAATCACATCAATTTGAAAAGCTCAAGATTGATCCGGCAACGAACCCTGCAGTGCTGGATACCACAACATGGAACACCGACGAGGCGTGGAAGCAGATCGAAGCCCTCGACGGTGACGTCCTGGCCCGAGCCGGGAAGGCCGACGCAAAGGGCCAAGCCTTCGAAATAGCCCCCGGGGTGACAATTCACCCGAGCAGCCGGATCGAATCCGAGGAAGGGACCTTCGTTCTCGCCACCCTTCCGGACAAACAGGACGTCCTTCTCCATTTTGCCTCGGCGGCCGCCCCGGCGACCGTAGGAGAGCCCTTCGGACGGAAAGAGCTCCCCGACGGAACCACTGTCTCGGCCGTGGCAACCCGGGACGAGACCATCGATCGTTTCGCCCGGCGCTATCTGCCGAAGAAGGTGACCCGGGCCCTTGGGGCCACGCCCCGCCTGGGCATCGGAGACCGAATGTCGACGGCGATCTTCCCGGCGATCTGGCGGGCAATGCAGGACTACGGTTTCGCCGCCAACGCGATTCAGAACTCCCTGAGAGAGCTGAACATGCTCGAGGACGTCCTCGCCGCGAGAGAACCGAAGACGAACTATCTCTTTAGCTTCGGAAAGATAGACGAGGGCCACACGGGGAGCACCTTCGAGGGACTCTGGTTGGCCGGGATGATGTCGGCCCTGAAGAAGCCGGGCCCCCTCACCTTTGGAGCCGATGCCGACCACATTATGGTCAAACGCGGCCCCGGCGGCCTCGACCGGGCCAAGAGGGTTGCGACCTCCGGGCGACACTACAGCTTCTTTACCCTCGACGTCTCGGATGTCCTCGACTACGGGGCGATCAACGAAACCTCCGAGGCAAAATCCCGGGAATACCTCGAAACCCTGATTCCAACCGCCGCGGAACGGAACGCCGTCTTGGCCTTCCACCGGGACCACAAGGAGGTCGCCGGGTACGAGTACGAGGCAACGGAAGAGGCCCTCGGGCGATTGGTCGGGAAGTACTGGCACGCCTTGGATGCGGCGGACGGACTTGGCCGCCACGTGGAGTCTCTGAAGGAAGGCGTTCCCTTCGACATGGAATTGAGCATCGACGAGAACCCGGCGGAAGTACGCACCTGCGACAACCTTACCAAAGACATCGAGGTGATGTTTCTCCTCCTCGAAGCGGAACGCCGGGAGCTCGGCATTACGCATATCGCACCAAACTTCGGCGTCGAAAAGGGAGTCGATTACCGCTGTCCCGCAGGTCGCGGAGAGCTGGAAGCACGGGTAAAGCGGCAGTACGAAATGGCCGACTCCTTCGGGGTGATGCTCGACTGCCACTCAGGGGACGACTTGAGCTCCGAAACCCGCAAGGTTTTCGGCCGGGCCACGGGCCACCGGATACACTTTAAGATCTCTCCGATGCTCCAGAACATCTACGGCAGGACCTTGGAAGACACCTACCCGGAAAGATTCAAGATCTGGTGGGACGACACCGTCGAATACGCGAAGGCTCAAGCGGAGTCCGGTGCGGAAATCGCCATCGAGGGTCTCAAGGAGATCGAAAAGCTGGACAAACCGTCGGCCCGGACCGGCTTCTTCGAGCACTTCTGTTTTGCCACCGTGGGAAAGCGAGGAGACGACGGTCAGTATCTTTTCCGTCAGCTCTTCTACACACTACCGGACGACTTCTACGAAGAGTACACCCGGCGTTTGACCGCGTATCTGGGGGAAGTCGCGGCGGACACTCTAAGAGTGAAGGCTTAGAAGGATAGTCCCGGCCGTCTCGAGATTGTAGGTCCCGAGGACGGCCATCTTCTCGGCCACCGCCTCTATGTCGCTCCCCCGGGCTCCGGCCTGAAACGCCAGCCGCCGGGCGTGGAGGCGCATGTGGCCCCCTTGGATTCCTTCGCCGACCAGCGCAAGGAGCGCCGCGAGGTTCTGAGCCAGCCCCACCGCGACCGCAACCTGCCCCAGTTCGCCGGCGGTAATTCGTCGGTCGAGCCCGAGAGAGAGAATATCGAGGGCCCTCCGGGCCGTCGGATGGATACTCGCAGCCCCTCCGACGGTGCCGAGGGCAATCGGCAGCTCCAGCTCGCCCACCAAGCAGGGTCCCGGGGCGCCCGCCCCAAGGGTTTCGGCGGCTTCGGCGCCATCCGCCCGGTCGCCTATCCAGTATCTCGTCAGGGGCCCGTAGCTTCCGGAGCGTGCCGCCCAGGCGTGGGCCGCCGCTTCCACCGCCCGGGTATCGTTTCCGGTGGCCAAGACAAGCGACGCTATGCCGTTCATGATGCCCTTGTTGTGGGTAACCGCGCGCGACCGGTCCTCGAGC
>CAYPUT010000048.1:0-18859 GCA_964413945.1 uncultured Spirochaetaceae bacterium | reverse complement strand
GTGGAGACTCACCGACAGGGGAACCGAGGTGGCCTCCGTCGATGCCCGGAATCAGCGCCTCTGGGATCTTTACCGGGAGCTCCGGGACCAACTGGATCTCCCTACCGTCGCCGAAGAGCGGGACCGGGATATTCGTGCGGTGCTCCCGGAGGAGACGGTCGATACCTTGTCGGATCTTCTCGGCGAGAAAGGAGCGGAACCTCGTGTTCGGAATTGAGCAACTCCTGGTAAGGGGCGCCCTCGTCTTCTTCGACGCGGAGACGATCAACACCTTCTTCCGGGATCCGAGGGCTACGGCAACGATTGTCGGGGTCCTTATCGCGATCGCCGGAGGCCTTCTCGGGTCTTATTTGCTCCTCCGGGGGATGTCCCTGACGAGCGACGCGATCAGTCATACCGTGCTCCTTGGAATCGTGGTCGCCTTTCTGATTATGACGCGGTGGCTCGGGGTCGAAGGAGACCTCTCCTCACCCTGGCTGATCATCGGGGCGGCCGGAGCCGGGGTGCTCACGGTAATCCTTACCGAGCTACTCTTCCGCTCCGGGCTCGTCCGGCAGGACGCCGCCCTCGGCCTGGTCTTTCCCCTCCTCTTCGCCGTGGCCGTTATATTCGTATCCAGGGCCGTCGAGGACGTCCACATGGACGAGGACGCCGTGATGGTGGGGGAAATCGGCATGGCCTGGGCCGACACGCGGAGCTACTGCTTCGCCAACTGCGAAGAGGTAACCATTACCCCGGAGGATGAGGCGGCCCGTTTTGCCCGGCAATGCACCAATTGCTTAAGCCTCGGCATAAGCCCGAGACACCCGGAGGCGGAGTTTACCGAAATCTGCATCAACTGCGGCACCTACTCACCCTCGAGAGCCTGGCAGGAGGGCCTGGTGGAGTCGCCTCCGGTGGCGGTGTTCTGGCCGAAGTCGGTTACGGTTATGGGGGTGCTCGCGCTCTTGACAATAGTCTTCGTGCTGGTGTTCTACAAGGAGCTCAAGCTTTCGACCTTCGACCCGGAATTGGCCAAGGCCCTCGGATTCCGCCCGGGGCTACTCCATTACGTCTTGATGGTTCTCGTAAGCCTCGTCGCCGTCGGTGCCTTCAATGCGGTCGGCTCGATCCTGGTGGTCGCCTTCTTTATCGTACCCCCGGCGGCCGCCTACCTCTTGACCGATCGGCTCTCGGTGATGCTCTCGGTCGGCGGATTCGTCGGAGCGGCCGGTGCCTACTTCGGGTACGACCTGGCCCGGGGAAGCCTCTTCGGAATCGTCGATCTGCCGGGGGCCTATAGCTCGTCCATTTCGGCTTCGATGGTCCTGATGATGTTCGTCTTCTTTGTAATCGTTGTTCTGGCATCTCCGAAATACGGCGTCGTCTCAGCGGCCCTTCGTCGGTATCGACGCCGGCGGCGATTCGCCGAGCAAGTAATCCTCGGCCACGCCGAGCACCACGCCGGAAAGCCGGAGGCGGTCCGAGAGCTCTCCGTCGACGGCCTGGAGGAACACTTTCGGTGGCACGGGCGACGCACCCGGCGCATTCTTCGGCGGCTCTGGGGTCGGAACCTTGTGGAGGTCCGGGAGGGCACCTTGAGGATAACCGAAAAGGGACACCGGAGCCTGAGCGCCTTCCGGCGACGCTAACCGATCCAGGGTTCGGCCGGCCCCTCGGCGTAGAGGGCGTGCTCCTTGCATTCGTAGGGAAAGACCTTCCGGGCCGCCTGGAGCCCTGCCGCTTCCGGCGGGGTACCCTCGGCGGCCAATCTCCGAGCCTCTTCGATCCACCGGCCGGCTTTGTGGCGGCTTGGGACGTGGACCAGGCTGTACTTCCGCTTGAGAAACGTTCGGAGGCGGTCCGAGGTCGCCTGGTGTTCGGACGGGTCGATCATTCTGAGCCTCCCTTGGGCGTAAGCCTGGGGACAAGCCGCGCGACGCTCTCGATGTGATGGGTCTGGGGAAACATATCGACCGGCTGGACCTGCTCGAGCTCGTAGCTCTCCGACATCATCTCGATATCCCGGGCCTGGGTCGCCGGATTGCAGCTGACGTAGACGATGGGCCCCGGGACCGTCTCCCCGAGCAGCTTTGCCGCGGCGGGGTGTAGTCCTCCCCGGGGCGGGTCGAGGATGAGGACCCGGGGTCCCGGGGCCGCTCCCCCGGCGCCGGCTCCCTTCGCGGCCGCGCCGCCGAGAGTCAGGAGCTCCGGAAGACGCCTCTCGACCTCCCCTACCTCGAAGCAAGCATTCACGATGCCGTTCGCCTCGGCGTTGTCCCGGGCCCGGGTGACGGCAGCCTCGACCGACTCGATACCGAGAACGCTCCGGGCCCGGCGGGCGAGATAGAGCCCGATGCTCCCGGCCCCGCTGTAGAGGTCCCACACCTCCTCTTCCCCGGTGAGCCGAGCCATTCTCTCCACGACGTCGTAGAGAACCTCTGCCTGCCGGGAGTTCGTCTGATAAAAGGACATCGCGTCGATCCGGAGCTTGAGGTGGCCGCAGACCTCGGCAATGTGATCCGACCCGGCGAAAGGATGGGCCGTCAGACCCACCAGCGAGTCGTTCATCCGGCGGTTGACGATGTAGTTGAGGGAGGTAATCTCCGGAAAGGCCTCTTTGACGGCCGAGAGTAGTGCGAAGACCTCGGGCCGCTCTTCGTAGACCACCAAACTCACCATCGTCTCGCCGGTTTGGGAGGTCCGGATGACGAGGCTCCGCAAGAGCCCCTCGTGGTTCCGGGGATCGTGGAAGCTCAAGTCTCTCTCGAAGGCCATCTCTCGGACGCGGTTACGAATCGCGTTCGACGGCTCCTCCTGGAGCCAGCATTCCTCGATGTCGAGGACCCGGTCGAACCACCCCCGGACGTGGAACCCGAGGGCCCGTCGGTCCCCGACGCTCTCCCCGGAGGCGACTTCCGATTCCTCGATCCACCGGGTCGGGGAAAAGGAGAACTCAAGCTTGTTCCGATAGAGGCGGTCGGCGGGTGCTCCCAAGATTGTGTTTATCGGAGGGTCCACCACCCCACCGATACGCTCGAGGGCGGTCTTTACGAAGTACTGTTTGTACTCGAGCTGTTTCGGGTAGGGAAGAAATTGCCATTTGCAGCCGCCGCAGGAATCGAAATGGCGGCAAAACGGCTCTACCCGGTCCGGGGACGATTCGACGAGGCGCAGCGGTTTCGCGAAGGCGTAGCTGCGCTTCTTCTTGATCACCTGGGCCTCGACGACTTCCCCCGGTAGGGTCTCCTCGACAAAGATTACTCGCCCCTCGTGTCGGGCGACCCCGTACCCCCTTTGCTCAATATCCTCTATTTTCGCCACAAAGGGACTCTTAACGCGGCTCATTTGGTATCCTCCGGGACGGGCAGATTTGACAGAGAGTCGCAAATCGGGCGAGAGTACGAGTAATGCGTCGACGACGTCTCAAAAAGCTTCCTCTGTCGCTGTCGAGCACAGGGGGGCTCAGGCTCTTTTTCCTGGGTACCGGCAGCGCGTTTACCAAGAAGAATTACCAGAATAACTTCCTGATCATCAAGGGCGACCGTCATGTTATGGTCGATTGCGGAACCCGGACCTCGGAGGCCTTCGTGCGCCTCGGGTCCAACGTCACGGCGATCAACACCTATCTTATCACCCACTCACACGCCGACCATGTCGGGGGTCTGGAGGAGACGATGCTGATGGGGCGGTACGTCACCAAGACCAAACCGACGGCGATTATCACCGAAGAGTACGAGAGCATCCTCTGGAACCAGAGCTTGCGGGGTGGAAGCGCCCTGAACGAGCGACGCAACGGAGCAGGTCTTTCCTTCGGAGACTACTGGGCGGTTATCCGCCCGACTCCCACGGAGGTTCTCGGCCGAGCGGGCTACGAGGTGTCCGTCGGCGATATCCACATCCGGGCCTTCCGGACCCGGCATTTTCCCGAGCAGGCCGCATCCTGGCAGGAGGCCGTCTACAGCCTCGGGTTGATTATCGACGACCGGATCTTCTTTAGCGGCGACACCCAATTCGACGCCGATCTGGTCGAAAGAGCCCTCTCGGACTATCCGATCGAGACCGTGTTTCAAGACACCCAGTTCTTTCCCGGCGGAATCCACGCGAACCTCGACGAGATCATCACCCTCCCAAAGGAGATACGCAAGATAACCTACCTGATGCACTACCCGGACGACTGGGAAAAGCACAAGCGAAAGGCGCGTAAGGCAGGACTCCGGTTCGCCCGGGCTTGGCATTACTACGACTTCGACTAGATCAACTCCTGGATATGCACCCGAACGAGGTGCACCGCCACGGGTCCCTCTTCCGGCGAAAGCCACCGGGCCTCGCCGTCTATCTGGATGGGAATTGGGTGCTCGGCCGTCAGAATCAACCGGGCTATTCTATAGCTGTGAACCTTCGGGTGGCCGAGATGGATCCCCCGGAGGAGACGCCCCTTGAGCGCCATCTTGCCGATCAAGCTGAGATGCTCGACGAAACAGAGGTTGTCGTCGCCGGGAAGAATCGCGATTCCGCCGCCGTAGGTACGGCTTCCGGAGACTCCGACCGCGATCAGGATAAGCGACTCCTCGACCACGAGGACCTCTCCTTGGTCGGTCTCTATCTCCAGACGGAGCCTCCCGGGGCTGTGGACCACCTCGTAGAAGAGCACCGACAGGTTCGCAAGGCCCCGATAGGAGTTGCCTCCGAAAAACCCCCGGAACTGCTCGTTCTTTATGGTTGTATAGGCGTCGATCCCGAAGGAGGCGATGTTAAAGCCGAGCTCCCGGCCTCCGAGGCGCGTCTCGATTTGGAGCGCCTTCAGAGAAACCGCGGTGTCGGCGGTTAGGAGCCGATCGATGGCCTCCTCCGGAGATGCCGAGGAGGGCCCGTCGTTCGAGCTGCCTGCGGGAAAGCGAAACACGACGACGCGCCGGCGAAGCTCCTCCGAGAGCGTCAGGAGGACAGACAGTACCGACTTGTGGGTCCCGTCGCCCCCGACGCTCAGGAGCAAGATCCCTCGGGTTCCCTCGAGGAGCGCCTCCTTGAGAAAGCCGGCGAGACGAAGAAGCTCCGACGGGATCTGCTCCCGCCGGTTAGGGGAAAAAAGGACCGCCCCGGGGGGAGCATCCCCGGCGGCCACATCCCCGGGCGCCTCCGGGATATCCTGAAGGTGCGCCACCGCCGCGTCGCGAATACGCGCTAAGGGCCGGGGCTCCGCGAGGGACCCGCTGAAGCGGTTGGCGAAGACCACCACCTTCGAACCGGTTCCCCTAAAGTAGGCCGAGGCACCGGCGAGGGTTGCGAGCTTTCGAGTAAGATCTCCGACGGCCTGGTAGAGGTGGGAGTCCGTCACCCGGGTGTCGCGCCCCTTTCGAGGAGAATGTCGTTGTAAGGTCGCGGCTCGATCTTGTCCTGAGCGATACCGAGATCGGTAAAGAAAGCACGGATGCCCGACTGAGCCCGAGCGATTGCCTCGGGGTCATCGTCTTCTACCACCTTCTCCACCTCGAGAAAGGTCCCGAGACCGGCGACCTCAGTAAGCTCTGCGCTCAAACCGCCGCAGGAATACTGGGTCCCGCGCTTCTCTTTCCGGACGAAGACGCGGCACCCGATTCTCTCGGCGAGCTCAGAGAATGCCGCTTCGTCCGAGACGGTAAACTCCACCTCGCGGTTGGTTTCCATCCCGTCGACGATCTCCTTCTCCTTGAAGGTGCAGATGAGCTTCCCGTCGTCGTTTCGGATCCGAAACTCCTGAGGAGGACACCCGGGGCTTCCCGCCGGCCGAACCGGTGCGACAAAGTAGGTGTCCGCCTTGTAAAAGCTGCGGATTTGTCGGCAGCTGTTTTGGAGATGTCGACGGAGCGCTTCCGGGTCGTCGATCCAGGCTTTCATCTCGACTTCGGTAGCCACCTGTCTCTCCTAGTCGAAAACCACGGTCTTGTTGTTGAATACCAAGAGCCGATGCTCGAGATGGAGGCGAACCGCCCGGGAAAGAACCAGCTTTTCCAGGTTCCGTCCCTTCTGAATAAGGTCCGGTATCGAATCCCGATGGCTAATCCGGGAGACGTCCTGCTCGATGATCGGCCCTTCGTCGAGCCTCTCGGTCACGTAGTGGCTGGTAGCCCCGATAATCTTGACGCCCCGGGAGAAGGCCTGGTGATACGGCTTGGCCCCGACAAAGGCCGGCAAGAAGCTGTGATGGATGTTGATAATCCGGTGTGGAAACTCCGCCACGAAGGACGGCGAGAGGATCTGCATGTACCGGGCGAGGACCACGAGGTTCGCCCCGGCTTCCTTTATCAGCGCGAGCTGCTTCGCCTCTGCCTCGGCCTTGGTCTCTTTGGTAACCGGGATGTGGTGGAAGGGAACCTCAAACCACTCGGCGATGTGCGCCGTGTCCGAGTGGTTGCCGATGATCATCGCGATATCCGTATCGAGCTCACCCTCCTTGGTTCGAAGAAGGAGGTCGAAGAGACAGTGGTCATACTTCGACACGAGTATCGCGAGGCGATTCCGTATCTCGGAGAACTCCAAGAGAACGTTCATCGAGAACTTGATGGCGATCGGCTCGAAGGCGCTCTTGATCTTGCCCCGGGGAAGCGCGAAGTCCGAAATGTCCCACTCGACCCGCATAAAGAAGGTGTCCGTTTCCGCGTCGTTGTGCTGGCTTGAGTGGAGGATGTTGCCGCCGTAGGTAAAGATAAAGTGTGTTACCTCGGCGACAATGCCCCGGGCGTCGGGACAGGAGAAGAGCAGAACGGCCCGTGGTTTGGAGGATTCCTTCTCTGCCGGGGCCATGGGGGGCCTCAGCCGCCCTTGGCCTGATTGGCGACCGCTTCGGCTGCCTTCCGGGCCGCTTCCGGGTCTCCGAGGTAGTAGTGCTTAATGGGCTGCAGGGCGTCGTCGAGCTCGTAGACCAAGGGAATCCCCGTCGGGATGTTCAGGCTGGGGATGTCCCCGTCGGAAATGTTGTCCAGGTACTTCACCAGGGCCCGCAAGGAGTTTCCGTGGGCGGCGATAATCAGCCGCTTGCCCTCGAGAATCGCCGGAGCCACCTCGACCCGCCAGAACGGCAGAAAGCGGTCCACGGTGTCCTTGAGGCACTCGGTGCGCGGCAGCTCGTTCTTCGGGATGGTCGCGTATCGTCGGTCCCTCCCGGGGAAACGCTCGTCGCTTTCCTCCAGAGGAGGCGGCGGAACATCGTAGCTGCGCCGCCAGATATGTACCCGTTCATCCCCCTCTTTCGCCGCCATCTGGGCCTTATTGAAACCCTGAAGCGACCCGTAGTGCCGTTCGTTGAGCCGCCAGGTCTTGTGGACCGGTATCCAGCTCAGACCCATTTCCACGAGGGCGAGGTCCAGGGTTCGGATGGCCCGGGTGAGCACCGAGGTGTACGCCCGATCGAAGGTATACCCTTCGTCCTTCATCAGGCGCCCGGCCTGTCTAGCTTCTTCGACTCCCTTTTCCGAGAGATCGACATCGGTCCAGCCGGTAAAGAGATTCTCTTTGTTCCAAACGCTTTCGCCGTGGCGAAGAAGGACTACTTTGTACATGGCCCTACAGTAGCGTCAGCCGGACTCGTTGTCAATTCCGCCGAGGCCCACGATCTGCGCCGCGGTGCTCCAGGCAAGGAGGGCGCACTTTATCCGGACGGGGTAGTCTTTGACCCCGCTCATCGCCTCGAGATCCTCCAGGGCCCCCTCGAAGTCGGGCTCATTTCCGTCCACGAGCATCCCCCGGAAGCGCCGGATAATCTCCCGGGCCTCGTCAATGCGCCGTCCTTTAAGGGCCTCGCAGAGAAGGTTCGCCGAGGCACAGCAGATGGAACAGCCGATCCCTTCGTAGGACACGTCCTCTATCGTATCGCCCTGTACATCCATGAACAGGGTAAGGTCGTCACCGCAGGAGGGGTTGTTCCCTTCCGCTTCCGCGGTCGGACGCTCGAGCCGCCGCTTGTTCTTCGTCGACTTGTAGTTTTCGAGGATGATTTCCTTGTAGAGATCCTGTTCGAGACTCATGCGAAGACCCTCCGAACCCGGTCGATTGCGTCGAAGAGCTTATCCACCTCTTCGACGGTGTTGTAGAGATAGAAGGAGGCGCGGGTGGTCCCGGGGATTCCCATCACCTGCATGTAGGGGTGGGCACAGTGCATACCCGTCCGGACGGCGATTCCTTCGGAATCGAGGATGGTCCCGACGTCGTGGGAATGGACTTCCGCGACGTTGAAGGAGAAGATCCCGCCCCGCTTCGAGAGGTCCTTCGCGCCGTAGCGGATAAGGTCGTCGACGGCGGTTGCCCGTTCTTCGGCGTAGGCAAGGAGACGACGCTCGTGGGTGGCGATGGCTTCGAGACCGATCGCCTCGAGGTAGTCGACGGCGGCCGAGAGGCCGAAGACCCCGGCGATGTTCGGCGTCCCGGCTTCGAAGCGGTCGGGCGCCCCTTTGAAGGTGGTCCCGCTCTTCTTGACCCGGGAGATCATGTCACCGCCGTAGATAAGCGGCTCCATCGTATCCAAGAGCTCTTTGGACCCCACGAGCACGCCGACCCCGGTGGGTCCACACATCTTGTGGCTCGAGAAGGAGACGAAGTCGACCAGGCCGTCGGAGAGATCGATGCGATGGTGCGAGGCAAGTTGGGCCGCGTCGAGAACGGTTACCGCCCCGACGGAGCGGCCCCGGCGAAAGAGCTCGGAGACCGGGGGCATGTAGCCGGTTACGTTGGACATGCCGGTCGCCGCGACCACCCGGGTCTTCGGACCGATAAGCCGGTCTGCCTCCTTTAGGTCGATTTCGTCGGTCTCGGGGTTCAGCTCGAGATAGCGAAGAACGGCTCCCGTCCTTTCGGCGAGCATCTGCCAGGGCACGAAGTTCGCGTGGTGCTCCACATCGGTTATGACGATCTCGTCTCCCGGTTGCAACCTGCTTCGCGCCCAGCCCGAAGCCACCAGGTTGATCGACTCGGTGGCGCCCCGGGTAAAGACCACGACGTGGCTCGCCGGTGCCCCGACCATTCTGGCGATCTTTTCCCGGGTTCCGTCGTAGAGCTCTGAAGCCTCTTCGGAGAACTGATAGACGCCCCGGTGGATATTCGCACCGTATTCGGTATAGTACGCCCGCTCGGCGTCGAGGACCGCCCGGGGCTTCAACGACGTCGCGGCGTTATCGAAATAGACCAACGGCTTTCCCCGCATCTCTCGTTCGAGGATGGGGAAGTCCCGACGAATAGCGGAGACGTCTAGTCTCGTATCTTCCATTGAGTTAATCACGGTGCTAGGGTACGTGTTCCGCTCCCGGTCGTCAACGATACCCTTCCGTCGCCGGTGGCAAAAAAATAGGGACCCCGGTACGGGTCCCTAAAAGGAAATGCTTGTCGTGTTGTCTGTTAGCCGGCGTCAGCGAAGTTCTGGGCTACTTGATCCCAATTGATGACGTTAAACCAGTTTTCAACGTATTCCGGTCGCCGATTTTGATACTTAAGATAGTAGGCGTGCTCCCAAACGTCCAGTCCGAGAATCGGAGTTTTTCCCTCGGTAAGGGGATTGTCCTGGTTCGGAGTGCTCGTGATTTCGAGCTTGCCGTTGGACACCACGAGCCACGCCCAGCCGCTTCCGAAGCGTCCGGTTGCCGCAGCGGCAAACTGCTTCTTGAACTCGTCGAAGCTGCCGAACGCGCTCTTGATGGCGTCGCCGAGGGCGCCGGTCGGCTCGCCTCCGCCGTTTGCGGAAAGAGTCGGCCAGAAGAGTGCGTGATTGTAGTGACCACCACCGTTGTTCCTGACCGCGCCGCGGATATTCTCGGGAAGCTTACCCAGCTCTCGGATAAGCTTTGCGATCGGCCATTCGGCGTATTCGGTACCCTCTATGGCATTGTTGAGCTTTGTGGTGTAACCGACGTGATGCTTGTCGTGATGGACCTTCATCGTCGCTTCGTCGATATTCGGCTCCAACGCGTTGTATGCGTAGGGCAAATCCGGGGTGTTAAAAGCCATACTTCCTCCTTCGTATGTAACTCATGCTATCTCTTGTTGAAAGTACTAATTCCGAGTGTCCGGATCAAATAATCCACCGAGTTCTTCAGGCATTACGAAGAGCTCTGGTCCCGGAAGGCTCCCGCCGAGGGAGGCCGGGTCGAAGGCGTAGAGGGCTCGGAAATAGGGCTCGATCGCCCGGTGGGCCTCGGAGCCGACAAGCCCGACGAGGTTCGCCCGGGGAATGGCCGCCTGCGCTTCTTCGGCGGAAAAGCCGATACCGAGGGCTTCCACGATGGGCCCCGCCTGCTCCGGGTTCTCCCGGACCCATTCGATCGAGGCGAGGTACTCCTCCAAGAAGGTGGCGACGAAGGCGGGCTCCTCTTCGACCAACCGCTCGTGAATAACCAAGCAGCCGAGGCCGATGGTGGAGCCGCTCCCGAGCTGCCGCTGCCACTCATCCTGGATATCCACCGCGACCCGGGCCCTCGGGTTCTGCTGCAGGACCCGTGTCACGAAGGGCTCCGGAAGAAGGGCGCTCTCTTCCCGGCCGCTCAGGAGGAGCTGAGCGGCCTCGGTGTGATTGACGTAGCTGATCGAGAGGTCCTCCTCGGGGTCGATTCCCCGCCCTTCCAAGAGCGCTTGGAGGATGATGTCGGGATTCGCCCCCCGGCCGCTTACCAAGAGATCCCGTCCTTCGAGGTCGCCGAGGTCCTCGATGGCGGGGTTGGTAGAAACGACGTAGAGCACCCCGAGGGTATTGACCGCCAAGACACGGTAGGGCACTCCCGCCGAGTAGAGGCGAGCCGCGACGTTGGTCGGGAGAGCCGCAATATCCGCCTCCCCGGAGAGAACGTTGGCGACGGTAACGTCCGGTGCCGAGGAAAAACGATACTCGACGTCAAACTCCCCCGGGAGAATCGGGTTGTCTCCGGCGAGCTTCGCGATGCCGAGGCCCGTGGGACCCCGGAGACTCTCGACGACGATCACCTCCGGATTCTCGACGTGCCCAAAACCGAAGACGATTCCCGGCAGAAGCAGCAGGAGGACGATGAGGGAAAGCTTGCAGGATATGTGAGGTAACAAGTATGCTCTATTCATAGCTTACTCTCTCAAAAGAGGTTGATTCATGGCTACCCTTCAAACGAGTTATCTCGGTCTCTCTCCGGCTAATCCGATAATCGCTTCGAGCTCCGGCCTTACCGGAACGGTAAAGGGCGTTAAACGGTGCGAAGAGGCCGGCGCCGGCGCCGTAGTCCTCAAGTCGCTCTTCGAGGAACAGATAGAATCCGAGGTCGACAAACACGAGCAAAACGTCGACGTATCGGTTCATCCGGAGGCCGAAGAGTATCTTCGGCAAATGGGGCGCCATCTCGGGCCTCAGGCGTACCTCGAGCTGATCGGGGAGAGCAAACAACAGACGAACATTCCGATTATCGCGAGCGTCAACTGCATCTCCAACAAGTGGTGGTGCAACTACGCCAAGCAGATCGAGGAAGCCGGGGCCGACGCCATCGAGCTGAACATCTCACTGATGCCCCGGGACGCCGGGGAGGACGCGACCCAGATCGAGAAGCGGGTCGTCCGCCTGGTCGACAAGGTCCGGCAGTGCATCTCGATTCCCATCGCGGCGAAGATCGGACCCTACTTTACGGCGCTTCCGGCCTTGGCGACCAATCTCCGGAAGGCGGGTGCCGGAGCGCTGGTGCTCTTTAACCGGTTTTATCAGCTCGATATCGACGTAAGCACGATGGAGCTACGACCCGGGTACCAGTTTAGCCGGCCCACCGAGATCTATCAGACTATCCGGTGGATCTCGGTCCTTCGTGACCGGGTCGGGTGCCAGCTCTCGGCCTCTACGGGGGTCCACTCGGCGACCGACGCGCTCAAGCTTATTCTCGCCGGAGCGGACTCGGTTCAGATGTGCTCGGCCCTCTACAAGCACGGCGTCGATATTATCGGAAAGGTCAACCGCGATATCGAAACCTGGATGGGGGATCACGGCTTTGAGACGGTCGACTCCTTCCGGGGCAAGCTTGCCCAGTCGGAAAGCACAAACCCGGAAGCCTACGAGCGTCTGCAATACATCAAGGCGCTGACCGGGCTTACCTGATGCCCGTCGATACGCTTCGACGTGTCCGGGGCCTGGTCCTTCTCGGCCTGGTAATCTCTCTGATCATCGCCGGAGCCTATTTGATCATCCCGATTCCGGGAAGTCCGGTTCCCGTCGTCCTGCAGAACCTCTTTGTCGTCGCCGCGGGCATGCTCCTCGGCCCGGCAAGGGGAGGTCTCGCGGTGGCGATCTACCTGCTGATGGGCGCCATCGGACTGCCGGTCTTCTCCGGCGGCGGTGGGGGGCTCGGGCACCTTGCGGGCCCCACCGGTGGTTACCTCGTCGGGTTTCCGGCCGCCGCCCTCGCCGCCGGTACCATCTGCCGGGGCACGCCGAGGCCGGCCCGGGACCTCCTCGGGGCGGTCGTCGGGATGCTCGTCGTCTATCTGGTGGGAGTCCCCCGCCTCAAGGCGGTCTTGGACATCTCCTGGGGAGCCGCCCTGACGGTGGGGTTTTTTCCATTTCTTATCGGTGACGCCCTCAAGGCCGCCGCCGCCGTCGGAGCCGTCCGGCTTGCCCGGCGGGTCCTCCCGGAGACCGAGGTATCGTAACCGTTGCAGAAGCCTGAGCCGGGGCTCCTCCTTCGAGACGTCTCGCTTCGCTTTCCCGACGGCACCCTCGCCCTGGACGGAGTCTCCTTCCGGCTGCCCCCGGGAGAACGCGGCCTCGTCGCGGGCCCGAACGGAGCGGGAAAGACCGTTCTCGCCCGTACCATCGCGGGGCTGTTGGAGGCCACCGCCGGAGACCTTTCGGTCGACGGCAGGCCCCCGGGGTTCGATCCCGAGAAGGAGTCCTCGGTCGGCCTGGTTTTTCAAAACCCGGAGCATCAGATAGTGGGCCAAACGGTCTGGGAGGATGCCCTCTTCGGCCCCGAAAACCTCGGCCTTCCGACCGGGGAGGCGCGGGACCGGGCGGAGGAGGCCCTCGAAACCATGGGCCTCTCCCACCGCCGAAAGGAGAACCCCTACCATCTCTCCGGTGGGGAACGCCGAAGACTCGCGATCGCCGGCGTCCTTGCGTTACGCCCGAAACTCCTCGTCCTCGATGAGCCCTTTTCGGGACTCGACTACCCCTCTCTCCGGAGGCTAATAGAAGCGTTGGACTCCCCGGCTCTCTCGCGGCTGCAGGTCCTGATAGCGACCCACGAAATAGAGACTTTTCTACCCCGAGCCGACCGCCTCTTGGTTTTGCGAAGGGGAGGCGTCGTCTTCGACGGGCCGCCCCGCGACGCCGTCCCCCACTTCGAAAGCTGGGACCTCCGCCCGGTTCGGCTCCCGTGAAACTCCCGGAAGGCGCTCTCTTTACCCTGTCGGCGCCCGGATCCCCCGCCCGGAGCTGGGACTCCCGGCACAAGCTGTTCTCGCTACCCCTTCTCGGTGCGGCAATCGTCTCCGCGCCACCGGGGCTTCTGTGGGTTCCTTTGGCGCTCCTGACGCTGGGATTCCTCCTAGCCCGGCTCTCTCTTTGGAGATCGCTGAAGGCGGCGCGGTGGTTCGTCTTTCTCGTACTCCTCCTGACGGTTACCCGGGGGAGCCGGATCGACGCGCTTCTCCCGCCGGAGATAGCCCTCTCCGGCGCCGGCGCCGTCGACGGGGCCGTGGTCGGTCTGCGGATACTCGCGGTGGCGTTGACGGGGCATCTCTATACTTCGGTAACCCCGAGGGGGGAGACGGTCCGGTCGCTCGAGTGGCTCCTCCGCCCGGTTCTCGGGAACCGAAGAAGCGCGGATCTCGCCCTGGTGGTGGGCTTGAGCCTCTCGACGGTTCCGGTTGTCTTTCGATCCGTCTACGAAGCCGGGGTCGCGCTGACCGCCCGGGGTCTTCCCCGGCGCCGGCGGGTGCGAAGGATAACCCTGATCTCCACGGTCTCGATTCAACAGCTCCTGCGCCGGAGCGACGCCATGGCCAACGCCCTGGTGGCTCGCGGCTATACCGGGGACAACCGGTCGCTGGTCTTCGGCAGGGCGACCCACCGCTTTTCGGTATCCCTCCCGGCTCTCGGTGTCTTTCTCGCGGTGCTTCTCTTCGGCCGGTAGCCCGGTCTACCGGGGAACGACCTTCGAGAGAAAGGCCCGAGCTTCGAGGAGCGCCTCTTCGGGAATCGTGTGCCCTCCGGGAAATACCACTAGGTCGCCAACCAAGCCGGCCCCGGTTAACAGACCGTGGAGCGCCCGGCCGGCCTCCAAGGCAAGGATAGCGTCGTCGGTTCCGTGGCTCTGGAAGAACCGGGTACCGGCGAGCCGGGGCAGCTCCTGTTCCCACCGGGCCCGAGCGATCGGGGCGCCCGAGAAGAGGATGAGCCCCCCGGGTGGCTCCGGAGTCCCCAAGGCCGCTTCAACGGCGACCGTGGTCCCTTGGCTGAAGCCGCCGAGAACAATCTTCTTCCAAGGTCTCCCGAGGTCTCCCGCGAGGCCCCGGATTCTCTTTCCGGATTCAACGAGACCCGGTGGATCCTTCTCGGCCAACCCGGAGAAGTATCCGCCGTAGACCGCGAGGCGAAGGTCTCCCTGCGACTTCGGGTACCAGGCCCGGCCGTCGGGAAACCCGATCGCCCCGAGGCTGTTCGGGGCCTCGGGAAAGAGCCAGTCGTGTATCCTATCCGGATCGAAGACCTCGGCGAGAGCCGAGAGGTCGGTAGCGTTTGCCCCGAAACCGTGACAGAGAATAACCGCCGACTCCCCGGATCCCCTGCGGTGAAGTGCTTCGTTCATCCCTTTACTCTACCCGGAGGGGGCGGCCGCAGCCAAGGGATTCTTCGGCCGGAGGAATCGAAAACAATTCCTAAATCGTATTGCGCTCCCGACCGATACCGTATATAGTGGTGGCTTGTGTTTTTGTCGGAAAATCAACGCTATATATCGTGGTTAGGACCGTATGAGATGCCCTCAATGTGACAGCAGTGAAGATCGGGTCGTGGAATCCCGGACCCTCGCGAAGGGAACGGCGATTCGAAGACGCCGGGAGTGTTTGTCCTGCGGGTACCGATTTACCTCCTACGAACGTATTCAGGAAAAGCCCCTGATGATCGTAAAACGGCGGGAGGGCAGGAGAGAGCCCTTCGACCGGGACAAGCTCGAGAAGGGTATCCGGCAGGCGTTACGGAAGCGTCCTGTTTCCCAACTGGAGATCGAGTCGATGCTCGACGACATAGAAGAACAGGCTCTTCTTATCGGTCGCGACGGAGGAGAGCTCTCTTCAACGCAGTTAGGCGAGATGGTCCTCGAGAAGCTGTACGGCCTCGATCGGGTGGCATACGTGCGCTTTGCCTCGGTGTACCGGAACTTTGAGAACGTCGAAGAGTTTCTCCGCGAGATAGAACAGCTAACGAATTTATGAAGGGGGAGAAGGCGTGAACTGGGAGGACCTTCTAAGCGAACACCGGGGACACCCCGGCATCATCAAGAACGTCGTGAAGCGGGACGGCCGCATAGAGCGATACGAACGGTACAAGATCTACCAGGCGATCATGAAGTCCTACGTCGCGACGGACCACAAAGAGTCGGCCGTCGCGACGCAGGTTGACGCCCTGGTGACCAAGGTCGAGCAGCGGGTCGCCGCTCTGATGAAAGGCCGGCATCCGAACTCCGCCCCGGCGATCGAAGAGATCCAGGATGTCGTCGAGACCATCCTTATCGAAGCCGGAGAGGCGAAGGTCGCGAAGGCATACATCATCTACCGGGCACGCCACGAAGCCATTCGGGACACCCGGCAGCTGATGCTCGACATCGACTTGACCATGGACGGCTACCTCTCGCAGTCCGACTGGCGGGTAAACGAAAACGCAAACGTAAATTTCTCCCTCGGCGGTTTGATTCTCCACAATTCCGGGACCATTACCGCCAACTACTGGCTCAAGAAGATCTATCCCGAGGCCATCGGCAAGGCGCACCGGAACGCCGATTTCCATATCCACGACCTGTCGATGTTCTCCGGCTACTGCGCCGGGTGGAGCCTCCGGCAGCTGATCGAGCAGGGACTCGGCGGGGTGCCCGACAAGATCACCTCGAAGCCCGCGAAGCATCTGAACACCCTCATCCAGCAGATTGTGAACTTCTTGGGCATCATGCAGAACGAGTGGGCCGGCGCCCAGGCGTTCTCCAGCTTCGACACCTACCTCGCGCCCTTCGTGAAGATCGACAACCTGAACGAGGAAGAGGTTACCCAGGCGCTCCAGAGCTTTATCTTTGGAGTAAACACTCCCTCTCGGTGGGGGAGCCAAGCGCCCTTTACCAACGTTACCCTGGACTGGACGGTACCCGGAGACCTCAAGAATCTTCCGGCAATCGTCGCCGGCGAAGAGAGGGGCTTTACCTACGGTGACTGCCAGCCGGAGATGGACCTGATAAACCGAGCCTTTATAAAGCTGATGCTGTCCGGCGACGCCAACGGCCGGGGGTTCCAGTATCCGATTCCGACGTACAACATAACCGAAGAGTTCGAATGGTCCTCGGACAACGCCAAGCTACTCTTCGAAATGACCGCGAAATACGGAACGCCCTACTTCCAGAACTTCGTCAACTCCGACCTGAACCCCGGGGACGTGCGCTCCATGTGCTGCCGCCTTCAACTCGACAAGCGGGAGCTGAGAAAACGCGGTGGGGGGCTCTTCGGCTCCGACGAGTTCACCGGCTCCATCGGCGTGGTAACCATCAACCTTCCGCGCATCGGCTATCTCGCGAAGGACAAGACGGAGTTCTTCGAGCGTCTCGATCACCTCATGGACCTTGCGGCCGAGTCGTTGACCATCAAGAGAAAGGTGGTGAACCGTCTCCTCGATGCGGGCCTCTTTCCCTACACCGCGCGCTACCTGCAGCACCTGAACAATCACTTTTCGACGATCGGCCTCGTCGGTATGAACGAAGCGCTCCTAAACTTTGCCGGAATTCCCCTGACGGATCCCGGGGGGAAGGAGTTGGCGGAGGAAATTCTCGACCATATGCGGGCCCGTTTGGTGGACTACCAGGAAACCACCGGGGACCTCTTTAACCTCGAGGCCACACCGGCGGAAAGCACCTCTTACCGCTTGGCGAAGCACGACAAGGAACGCTTCCCGCACATCATTACCTCCGGGGAGAACGAGCCGTACTACACCAACTCCACCCAATTGCCGGTGGACTACACCCCGGATATCTTCGAAGCCTTGGATCTGCAGGACAGCCTGCAGACCCGGTACACCGGGGGGACGGTATTCCACGGATTCCTCGGCGAAGCGATGCCCGATTGGCAGAGTTGCGCTTCGTTGGTCCGAACCGTGGCGCACAACTATCGCCTACCCTACTTTACCATCACGCCGACCTTCTCGATATGCCCGGTTCACGGCTACCTCGCGGGAGAGCATTTTTCCTGCCCCCGGTGCGAGGAGGAGAAGCGGATGGAGCTTACCAAGCGCTTGGAAATGTTAGAAAAAGAACGCGCCGCCGTTGTGGCGGCCCTTCAATAACGAGAGAAGCACGACACCTTAGGAGGGGAAGATGAGACAGCTTACGGAAATTGACCGAGAGATTGCGGAAGTCAAAGCACAGCTGAAGGACGTCGAAGGGACGCCGACAGAGATTTATACGCGAATCGTCGGCTACTACCGATCGCTCAAGAATTGGAACCGCGGCAAACGGGAGGAGTACGAAATCCGAAGAACCTACGAAACGGAGCTCTCGTCTGCCGAAGCCACCCCCGGGGGGCCCCTTACGCCGCGCCGGTCCCTCGCCCAACCGATGGAACAGCCGACACAGCCGGCGGAACCTACGCTCCGGCCGGCGGTGATCCCGGTTCGGGCGCCCGCGCTTGATTCCGCCGGGGCAGAGACCCCCGATTACCTCTATTTCTTTCGGCAGGACTGCCCGAATTGCAAACCGGTTCGTACCTTGCTCACCGACTTCGACGAACGCGGGCGAGCCGTCGATGTCGACACCCACCAGGGCATGAAATTGGCCATGGACTATCAAATTCTGTCGACCCCGACTGTTATATTTCTCGACCGGGAGGGCCAGGAGGCCCGGCGGGCGACGGCGGTAGAAGATATTCGGGAGGGGATGGCCGTCTAGTATGTCCCTCGAGCGCCTCGGACTCTTGCCCCTGACACTCCTCGACTATCCCGGAGAGGTTGCGGCGACGCTCTTTACCTACGGCTGCAACCTCAGGTGTCCCTACTGCCACAACGCCAACCTGGTGGAGGGCGGCATCCCGGGGGACTTTCTTCTCCGGGAAGAAGTCCTGGCCTTTCTGGATAGACGCAAGAAGCTACTTTCCGGAGTGTGTATTACCGGCGGAGAACCGCTTCTCCATCCGGACCTCAGACAACTGATTCTAGAGATCCGGAGCCGTGGGTATAGGATCAAACTCGACACCAACGGTGGGTTTCCGGAACGACTCGCCCCCCTCTTGGAAGAAGGGGCTATCGATTACGTCGCGATGGACGTCAAAATGGCACCGGAGCGCTATCGAGAGCTCGGCGGGGGAAAGGACGAAGAGCGAAAGCTTCGTGAGTCGATCGAGATTCTCGGAGAATACCGGGGCTTTCTGCGGGTGGAATTCCGTACCACGGTCGTCCCGGGGCTCTTCGACGAAGAGGATCTAAGACGTATTGTGGAGCTACTGCCCGCCGGCGCCCGATATAGCCTCGGAGCCTTCCGAGGGGGTAACACCTTGGATCCGGCCTACCGCAGCATCGCATCCCCGGCCTTGGAGAGGCTCGAAGCGATGAAGGCCTTTGCCGATGCTGCCGGTTTGGAATGCAGCGTCCGGGCCGCCGGAGCCGCGCTTGTTTAGTGGCGAAGGGACTTGAACCCCTGACCGAGCGGATATGAGCCGCTTGCTCTAC
>CAYPUT010000047.1:0-18876 GCA_964413945.1 uncultured Spirochaetaceae bacterium | reverse complement strand
GATTCAGGAACGGGTCAATGGGAGCGCAACTATTCTGGAGATAGGTTCGGGCTACGGGGCCCTAGCGGAGGCGATACTCGGCAGTTGCAGCACCGATAGCTACCACCTATTCGACTTTTCGCCCCAGATGCACCAATTGAGTCGGAAGCGCTTAGAGCGCTTCCAAGATCAAACCCACTACCACGTCGGAAATTTTCGGGAGTCTCATTGGGCGGAAGAACTCCCGGCGCCCTTCGACGTCGTTGTAACCCTCCAGACGGTTCACGAGCTCCGTCACGCCGATCGGATTCCAGACCTTTACCGACAGATCAACACGCTCCTGCGTGTTGGGGGCCTCTTTCTCGTTTCGGATATCGTCAATACACCGGAACTCCACCGGGACCACTGTTTGACTCCGGTCCAGCACATCGAGTTGCTGGCGTCGCTCGGATTCGACGACGTTTTGGTGGTGCTCATGGCCGAGGGACAGCCGCTTATTCGGGCGACGCGGACGGCGTCCGTGTGATGCTACGTATTCACCATCTTTCGAAGCACTTCGGAACCGTCCGTGCCGTAGACGGCGTCTCTCTCGAGGTTCCGGAGGGGCAGATGCTCGGAATTATCGGTAGCTCGGGTGCCGGAAAATCGACCTTGTTGCGCCTCATAAACCGACTCTGGGAGCCCGACAGTGGAACGATCTCGTTCGGCGAGTTAGAAGTGAGCGAACTGCGCGGCGGTGAGCTTCTCGATTGGCGGAGCCGATGCGCGATGATCTTCCAGCAGTTCAATCTTGTGCAGCGGCTGGATGTGCTGACGAATGTACTCATGGGTCGCCTACGACATCGATCGACCCTCCGAACTCTCTTTAAGCTCTTTCCCCGGGCGGACCGAGAGCTGGCCGTAGAGATGCTAAACAATGTAGAAATTCTGGACCAGGCGCTCAAACGGTGCGACCAGCTTTCGGGAGGACAGCAGCAGCGGGTGGCGATCGCCCGAGCCATGATGCAGCACCCCCGCATTATCCTGGCCGACGAGCCGATCGCTTCTCTCGATCCCCGGAGCGCCCGGAGGGTGATGGAGATTCTTCGACAGATCAACCGGCGAGAATCCATTACCGTCATTTCGAGCCTTCACGATCTTGCGACGGCGCGAATCTACTCCGATCGAGTCGTTGGTATGAGCAACGGCCGTATCGTCTTCGATGGGCCACCCGAGAGTCTCTCGGAAAGCGAAATCCGGCGAATCTACAGGATGGAGGACGTTCAGGATCAACTCGAAGAGTCGGTACTGACTTCCAAGCAACTTACCGAAAGGTAATCCAATACTCATCGAATGCTCACTGCCTATTTGCGAGGATGGCAGTCGTATATGGATGACTATCGCCTTCTGGTAGAGCGTGTCCGGCATGTTGTACATGAGCTCCGAGCCGGAGGAGAAAAGAAGATGCCGCCGGAAGAGTCGTTGGCAGAACGCCTGGGAGTGAGTCGCTACCAGGTCCGCCGGGCTCTGTCGCGGCTCGTCCTAGAGGGGGAGCTCCACCCTCGACGGAACCGTGGCTACTTCCTTACGATTGAGTCGGTCAAGATTCGCCTGCAACGGCGATCCTCCTACACCGCTCATCAAAAGGCGGCGAAAGAGCTCCCGCGGTCAGACCTTCTCGATATTTCTTTGAACTACCCAAAGGAAACGGCGCGGGAGGCTCTCCATTTGGCACCGGAAGATTCCGTCTGGATGGTCCATATTCGCCGATTTTATCGGGGCATCCCCGTGTCGATCACCGAGAGCGTCGTTCCAGCGGCCCTTGCACCTCACTTGGTACGCTATTTTCGAAGTAACGCTTCCCTCCACGAGCTTCTCCAATCGCGCTACGGCCTGAGCTTAGAGCGGGAATACTCCGAAGTCAGCGCAGTTGCCGCGACTCCGGAAGAGGCCGGTATACTCTCTCTGCCGCTGGACTACCCGCTGCTCCGGATATCGAGCGTCAACGTTGGTCCAGGGAGCGTTCCGGTGGAATTCGCCGTGGCATCCTTCCGGTCGGATATGGTGAGCTTCTGGGCCGCTCCCGAATGCGACGACAGGCGCGCCTCGACAACGACCTCCGGCGTGCGCACAACGCCGGCTTCTCACACGTTTCTAACTCCGCGCTAACCGCTACCGGAAAATTCAACGTGATGCTTCCGGTAATCAGATTATGGCGACGATAAGCAGAGAACGTCGAACCAGAATTCTCGTAGAAGGGAGCCCGGAGCTTCGCCACGCCCTCGCAGGGCGTGTCAGGCGCGAATACGCGGTTGCCGAGCTTGCGCCGCCGGAGCCGGGGCTCGTCATGACCAAGATGCGAGAGACGGCTCGAAATACCCTCTTCTACATCGGTGAAGTCTTGGCTACCGAGGCAAAGGCGCGAGTCGAAGGGCATCTCGGACTGGGACTGATTGTGGGAAACCGTCCGGAAGCTGCCCGAGACCTCGCCATAATCGACGCAGCGTACAATGCGAAGCTTTCCATCTGCGACGAGTGGATTTCGCTCCTCGAAGCCGAGGAGGAACGTCTTGCGCAGGAGTATCGAAGGCACCACGGCCGACTCCTGGAAACGCGAGTCGAGTTCCAACGGATGCAGACGGAGGAAGGCGATGCTCCTTGACCCGGTTCACGACATCCAGTGCACCTATCGAAAGCTGGTAAACGCAATGGCTTTTCCTGGCACGGTGGGCGACTTGGCCCCCTATGCCGCAAAGATTAGCGACGGCTGCGGCGTTTCGTTGATGCCTCTCCTGTTGGGGCTTACACTCTTGGACGCCGAGGTGTCTTTCTCGCTCTACGCAGGCACGGAAGATGCTGCGTCAGCGAGTGCAAGGGCCTTGTCGGAGATGACGGGATCGCCGGCCGTTCCAAACGGGGCGCCGGCGTCGTATCTCTTCGTCCTTGGAGCAGAGACGCCGGTTTCCGCTGCATTTGCCGCTGCGCCCATCGGGACGTTAGAGAATCCACACCGAGGGGCGACCATACTTCTGGAGGTGACCGCTTTCGGGGAAACCGGCATCGATCTCGGGCTAACCGGACCAGGCATAGCGGATTCTCATGCCTTGGTTGTCGATCGGGCGCCGGAGTGGATCGAGGTGCGAAGGGAGAAGAACCGAGAATACCCTCTCGGGGTGGACCTTATACTCTACGATTCCGAGGGACACATCGTGGGGCTTCCGCGGACGACGAAGCTGGAGCAGGCGGACTGATGGGGTACGTCGCGGTCAGGGGAGGTGCCAAGGCGATCGAGGCTTCGATCGAGCGATTGACCTACGAACGACTGAAGCAACGGCGGAGCCTCGATGTCGAGGATGTTGCCGGGGGCCTACGGCTCCTCATAGATCAGGTCATGAGCGAAGGAAGCCTCTACGATCGAGAGGTCGCCGCCTTGGCCATAAAACAGGCGGAGGGAAGCCCGGAAGAGGCCGTCTTTCTGCTTCGAGCCTACCGATCGACACTCCCCCGGAAGTACTACTCTCAAACGATCGAAAGCGAGACGATGCGGGCCGAGCGGCGCATCTCCGCCACCTTTAAGGATATTCCCGGCGGCCAACTCTTGGGCGCCTCCCACGACTACACCCATCGGATTCTCGACCCGGCCCTTTTGGAGGAAGACCATCGAAGCGCCGGAGAGTGGATCGACAGCTGGGTTGCCCGGGCGACGGGCGCCGGTGCCCTGTCGACGAACGGTCACTACCATCTTCCCAAGGTTCTCGACTATCTGCGGCGCCAAGGGCTTATGGAAGCGGTCGCGAAGGACGACTCGCCACCCAAAGACATAACCAAACAGTCTCTGGTTTTTCCGAGCAGCCGAAGTGAACGACTGCAGATACTCTCGCGTGGACAGACCGGCGCCGTAACCGCGCTGGGGTACGCCTCGCTCCGGGGCTACGGCCCGCTTCTCCATCCGACGGTAGCGGAACTACGCGTTGGCTACGTTGCGGTAATCGTGAACGCGCCGCAGAAAGGCGGTTTCGAATCGACGGAAGACGGCTACTACATCGGCGAGATTCAGATAACCGAGGTCGAATCGGTCGTTCCGGTGACCGTTTCTGCAGGGCACAACAGGAGCACTGTCTCTTTCGAGATCGGCTATGGCGCCTGCTTCGGACGCAACGAAACCAAAGCGATTGCCATGAGCCTCCTCGACCAGTGCCTCGAACGGCCGGACACCGGCTATCCCACCCACGACGAAGAGTTCGTCCTCTTGCACGTAGACTCCGTTGAGTCCGGCGGATTCATCTCTCACCTCAAACTGCCGCACTACGTCACCTTTCAATCGGAGCTCGATAGCGCCCGGGCGTCTCGGGCAGGCCTCGATCCGGAGGCTCCGGAGTGACGAAGCTCTACAACTACGCTTTTTTGGACGAGGGCTCTAAGCGGGAGATCCGCCGAGCTACCCTCAAGGCGATAGCGATTCCGGGCTACCAAGTTCCGTTTGCCTCCCGGGAGATGCCGATTGCGCGGGGGTGGGGCACCGGGGGGCTCCAGTTGACCCTCTCTCTCGTAGGCCGTTCGGACACACTCAAGGTCATAGACCAGGGCGCCGACGAGAGTGTGAACGCCGTTAACATCAAGAAGCTGGTTGGTGCGACAACCGGCGTTTCGGTTACCGAAGAGACCGCCGACGCGACCCTGATTCAGTCGAGACACCGGATTCCGGAAGTGCCGCTCCGGAGGGACCAGATTCTGGTGCTCCAGGTGCCGAATCCGGAGCCTCTCCGGTTCGTCGAGCCCCGAGAGGCGGTTACCAAGCGTCTCCATGCCGAGAAGGACTACAGCGGTGCCTACCTGATACTCTTCGAGCAGATCGTTCGTCACGGCCGGGTGGCCCACGGCGCCGATCATCCCGTCATGGTCCACGACCGCTACGTCATGGCGCCGAGCCCGATCCCTCGATTCGACAATCCAAAACTAGACTCCTCCGAGGCGCTTATTCTCTTGGGCGCCGGGCGGGAGAAGAAGATCTATGCCGTGCCTCCTTACACAAGGGTCGTCTCCCTGGATTTTGAAGACCATCCCTTCGAGGTCGAGGACATGAGCGGCCGGCGATGCACCCTCTGCGGCGCGGCGGACGTCTATTTTGACGAGCTCGTCGACGAGCAGACAGGCGAGACCTACTACTGCTGCAACGACACGAGCTTCTGCGCCGGCCAACGGGCTGCCACGCCCGTCGTGTCGCCTCCGGAGCACGATCGATGACCGACAGTAGCGTCCTCCGGGTCGAAGGTCTTGGACGGCGGTTTGGAGAAGGCTGCCGCTACTGCCGGGCTGGGGGTGCACGGCTGCAGAAGAACTACTGTCCCGAGTGCGGTACGGTCCACGCCCTCGTAGATGTCGGTTTTACCGTGTACGACGGTGAGGTACTCGGCATCGTCGGCGAGAGTGGCAGCGGTAAGTCGACTATTCTGAACTGTTTGTTCTTCGACGACGAGCCGACCACGGGGTCAGCGTACCATCGCGCATTCGAAGACGGCCGCGTCGACCTCTTTACGATTAGCTCGCAGAAGAAGCGTTACGTCCGGAACCATCTTCTCGGCAAGGTCTACCAGAATCCGGTTCTCGGCCTGAGAATGGGTTTCTCTGCCGTCTCGAATATCGCGGAGCGGCTGATTGCTTCGGGTAACCGTCGGGTGGAGATGATGGACTCCCGGGCCCGGGAGCTCCTCGATCATGTGAATATTCCCTCGTACCGCGTCAAGGAGGCGCCGGCGAGCTTTTCCGGCGGCATGCAGCAGCGCGTGCAAATAGCCAAGGCGCTTTCGACCAACCCGCCGGTACTTCTCTTGGACGAGGTAACCTCGGGGCTCGATCTGTCGGTCCAAGCGAAGGTGCTGGATCTTATCAAGCAGATACAGCGAGAGCTCTCGGTCAGCATGCTCCTGGTCTCCCACGACTTGGCGGTCGTGCGGATGCTCGCCGATCGCACTCTGGTGATGCTCGACGGCAGAATCGTCGAGGAGGGCCTTACCGATCAGATTCTCGAGGATCCTCAACACGGCTACACCCAGGAACTGGTGTACTCGCTCCTTTAAGGGGAGAAGGCGGCGTTAAGTGATAGTGGTTACAAACGGAAGAATCGTGACTCCGGAGCGGATCCTCGACGGCCAGAACCTCGTCCTCGAGAACGACCGGATTGCGGCTATCCATGGAGGAAGCATCGGCTCCGGCGACTCTTGGCCCGGCCGTAACGGCGTCGAATACCTCGACGCCGCCGGGGGCTACGTTATTCCCGGTCTGATAGACCTCCACGCCGACTACATCGAGCATATGGCCGCACCGAGGCCGGTCTCTGTCATGGATTTCTCCTTGAGCCTCTGGGAAGCGGAGCGGGAGCTTATCACCCACGGCATAACGACCATGTTCCATTCGCTTTCACTCTACCGTTTTACCGAGTTTGCCCAGAGCCCCTTGAGAACGCCGGAGAATACCCGGAAGCTCATCGAGCTTATCGAGCGGACTCACCACCGTCTTCATCTTATCCGCCACCGTTTCCACGCGCGCTTCGAAATCGATAATCTTGACCGAGTCGATGAGCTCGTCTCCTACATCGAGCGCCGAATCGTCCACCTTATCTCCTTTACGGATCATACACCTGGACAGGGACAGTACCGGAATCTCGAGATTTACCGTGCGGCACTGAAGAGTTATCGCAACATATCCGACGAAGAGGTGGACCGCATCATTACCTTCAGCCGGGACCGGGAGAAGCTTACCATCGCCGCCATCGCCGAATTGGCCGGCCTCGCCCGAGAGCACTCCATCGCCGTCGCGTCCCACGACGACGATTGCGTCGAGAAGTTGGACCTGGTGCAGAGCCTCGGTACCGGAATCAGCGAGTTTCCCACAACCTTGGAGGTGGCTCGGGAGGCCCGCCGGCGGGGCCTCCATACCGTTGCCGGTGCGCCGAACATCCTCCTCGGCGGCTCCCACTCTGGGAATCTCTCCGCCGCCGAAGCCATCCTCGACGGGGCGATAGATGTTCTTTGTAGCGACTACTACCCGGCGGCGATGCTTCACGCCGTCTTTGAGATGCACCGAACCTACGGAATGCCGCTTCCCGACATGATCAGGTTGGTAACCAAGAACGCCGCCGAGGCGGTGCTTATGGGGGAGGACTTTGGTTCCCTGGAAGTGGGGAAGAAGGCCGACGTTCTCGTAGTACGGGAGATAGACGAGGGCTTCCCGGCAGTCACCGACGCGGTAGTCGACGGCCGACGAGTGTTCTCGACAAGCTACAGGGAGTAGAGAGTATGGCAAGCCTTGGAAAGACCCCGTTGGTGCATCAGCCGTGCGAGCTCGACGGCGTAAACCTCGGTTCCTTTACGGAGATCGGCAGGCACAGCTACCTCGAGTATGTAGAAATGGGGGACTACTCCTACTGCGGTCCGCTTTGCTTCTTCCAAAACGCGACGATCGGGAAGTTTGCCAGCATCGCGGCTTCCGTACGGATCGGACCCACTGCGCACCCAATGGACCGGCCGACGCAACACCACTTTACCTACCGCCGGAAGCTGTACGGGTTCGCGGACACCGACGACGAGGAGTTTTTCGCCCGACGGCGGGAGCAGCTTGCTACCATCGGGCACGACAGCTGGATCGGCCACGGAGCGGTAATCATGCCGAATGTAACCGTGGGTATCGGCTCCGTCGTCGGCGCGGGCGCCGTGGTAACCAAGGACGTTCCCAACTATACGGTCGCCGCCGGGGTCCCGGCGCGGATTTTAAAGGAGCGCTTTCCACAGGGCATCGCCGGAGCCCTTCTCGATATTGCCTGGTGGGACTGGACTCACGAGCAAATAAGGGACCGGTTGAAGGACTTCTCTCTCGGCATCGACGCCTTTATCGCTCGATATGCGAAGATAGAGGCACCGGCATGAGTGCGACACCGCTCCTCCGGGTGGAGGAGCTGTCGAAAACGTTCACTATCCATCAGCACGGGAGGCAGATCCTCGGCTGCCGAGGCATTTCCTTTGCCCTCGACGCCGGCCATTTTATCGGGATTACCGGCCGGAGTGGGAGCGGGAAGTCGACCATCCTCAAGCTGATCTATCGCACGTACCGCCCCCAGGATGGGCACATTTGGTACGACTCCGCCCTCCGGGGTCCCGTCGATCTGACGGAGCTGGACGAGCGCTCGATTATCGCTCTGCGGCGCCGGGAAATCGGCTACGTCAGCCAGTTCCTTCACGTTATCCCGAGGACGACGGCCCGGGAAATCGTCGAGCAAGCCGTGCTGGAGACCGGAGCCGCTGCAGACTACGCCGCCGACCAGGCCGAGGGAATTCTGGCGCATTTTGAGCTGGAGCGAGGTCTCTGGGATAGCTATCCGAACACCTTTTCCGGCGGCGAAAAGCTCCGGCTGAACATTGCTCACGCGATGGTAAAGCGGCCCCGGCTCTTGCTCCTGGACGAACCGACTGCAAGCCTGGACATTCACTCAAAGACGCGGGTTCGAGAGCTTATCGAGGGGCTCAAGGCGACGGGAACGACCATGGTCGGTATCTTCCACGATTTGGAGTTCATGGAGGGGCTCTGCGACCGGGAGTACCGGATGCAGCGTGGGGCCTTCACGGACGCCGCCACACCAGCCGGGAGGGGGAGCCCGTGATTGGAGACCTTCACCTCCACAGCCACTACTCCGACGGTTCGGGCAGTATTCCGGAGATACTGACGGAGGCGAAGCGTCGCGGCCTGGGGTTCGTCGGCATTGTCGACCACGACACCACGGCCGGCACCGCCGAAGCGCTCTCCGAGGGAATGCGCCGCGGCATTTCCGTAATTCCGGGGGTCGAGGTCTCCGCGTTCGACTTTGCCCGGGGTCGAAAGGTCCACGTTCTCGGCTACGGCTACACGACCGACGACCCGATCGTGGAGCTCTGTTCCCGCACCCTCGAGGCTCGGAACGCCCTGACCATCCGACAGATCGAAGCTCTCGAGGCGTCCGGGTATCCGTTGTCCGTCGAAATGATTCAGCTGATTGCCGAAAGCTTCGGCGTCCGGGGACCCGAATGCCGGCGGCCCAATCCTCCCATCCTCTACAAGCAACACATAATGGTCGCCCTGATGCAAGCCGGCCTCTGCGACGACATATACGCCCCGCTCTACCGGGAGCTCTTCCAGGGCGATGGTCCGGCGGCCGGAGAGATTTCCTACGTCGACGCTCGGGAGGCGGTCTCGGCGATTGTCGAGTCCGGCGGCTTTCCGGTGCTCGCGCATCCCGGGCAGCTGGACTCCTACGATATCATCCCCGACCTGGTCGACGCGGGTCTCGCCGGCATCGAGCTCTATCACGGTGACCACGGACCCGCGGATTACCGCCGGATTCGAGAGGCCGCGAAACGCTTCGGGCTTCTTCTGACCGGTGGAAGCGACAACCACGGCGCGCTGGGCTCGGAGCACGAAATCGGCGACATCAGGGCGCCTTTCGGAACCCACGCTCACTTCTTAACCGTCAACTGACCGATATCTTATCGACTCCTAGTCTATTTCTTGCTCGCTCCTCACAAAGGCCACCCATGCTCGCATACGGACAGAGTGCTTCCAAAATGGGGGCACATCCATAGTTTGCTAGAAGATTTTACGAGAAGGAGCACAACATGAAGAGAGTCATTCCCATTCTTACAGCGGCCATTCTAGTTACGGTCCTGCTGTTGGCCGGCTGCGCTCGAGACGACGAAGAAGTCGCCTCGGCGGAAGAGCTCGTCTGGGTATGGTATCCCAACGAGTCCACTCCGGAGTTTGCCGATGCTCGCACGGCGATTATCGCCGTTGCCGAGGAAACTCTTGGAAGAGAGATTCGCGAACAGCTTACCACCGACTATGCGATCGCCATCGAGGCCATCGTAAACGAGAATGCCGCGTTTAGCTGGTTCGGCGGAGAAGGCTACATCCAAGCCCACGCCCGGGAAGAGGCAGTTCTTCCCCTAATCGTCAACACCGACTCGAGTGGAAGCCTCGACAACGCGAAGTACTATTCGATGCTCGGAACCCTTGCCGAGAACGAAGACCAGTACAAGGTCAACGGCGAGTTCGATCTTTCGACGCTCGAACAGAAACGCT
Organism: uncultured Spirochaetaceae bacterium; assembly: GCA_964413945.1. Taxonomy (GTDB): domain Bacteria; phylum Spirochaetota; class Spirochaetia; order DSM-27196; family PWMO01; genus CAYPUT01. The sequence continues at coordinate 8,814 of CAYPUT010000047.1, read as the reverse complement.
TCTCCTTCGTATCGAACAGCTCGACCTCCGGTTTCCGGGTACCCTCAAGCGTCATTTCCACTGAGTTCAACGTTCCCTCCGAGGACCTTCTCGAAGGCGGGCCCGACATGGTCTTTTCCGAGGTGATGTTTGGAGGATCCCACCAGGGATCGTTCTTCAATGTCCTTGCCGGACAGGCCGATGTTGGTGCCTTCTGCAACGTCTGTGTCGACACCTACATCGAGTTCATCGAGGGAAGCCTCCTCGACCCGAAACCCGGTGACGTGCTCGTGGTCAAGGAGGGAGCCGATGCCCCCTTCGACCAGGTTGCCGGCACCGAGGTAGTGATCGTCGCGTCGGTTCCGGTTCTAAACGCCCCGATCGTCATGAACACGAACCTGCTGACCGACGACGAAGTCTCCGCCTTGAAGGCGGCCTTTACCTCCGATGCGATCAAGCAGAACAAGGATATCTTCGGAACCGAAGGCGCCGGCACCGCGGCCTTCTTCGAAGAGGGCGAGCAGTTTGCCCTCGTGGAGGATTCCTGGTACGACCCGATTCGGGTTCTCGCGGGGATGAAGTAAGCCCGACCTCTTTTCGTTCTCGGCGTCCGTCCTCGGTAAGCGGGGGACGGACGCCGGTTACTTGCACCGACTGACACCGCGCATCAATGGGAGCGAATGGAATGGCGCTACTCGAAGTAGAGAACCTGACCAAGTTCTACAAGGACGTCCGGGCCCTCTCCGGCGTTAGCTTTACCATCAAGAAGGGCGAGTTTGTCGCCGTCATCGGCCCTTCGGGTTCCGGTAAGACCACATTGATACGCTGTATCAATCGTCTTATCGAAGCCTCCGACGGAACAATCCGGTACGACAAGGTTGACATGCTCCCCCTAAGGGGAAAGGACCTTCGACACGCCCGAGCGAAGCTCGGGATGATCTTTCAGCACTACAACCTGGTCTATCGGTTGACCGTTATCGAAAACGTCCTCCACGGCCGTCTCGGCTACAAGAGCGACCTGGCCGGAATCTTGGGAATCTACACGGAGGCGGAAAAAGAGAAAGCCGTCGAAGTTCTCGGTATGCTCGGTCTCGAAGACCACGTCTACCGCCGGTGCGACATGCTTTCCGGGGGGCAGAAGCAGCGGGTCGGCATCGCCCGGGCTCTGGTCCAAGACCCCCGACTCATTCTCTGCGACGAGCCGATAAGCTCTCTCGACCCAAGCTCCGCGAAGATCATCATGGACTACCTCCGGAAGATCCAAAAAGAGCTCGGAATCACCATTCTCGTCAACCTTCATCAGGTCGACGTCGCCAAGAAATATGCCGAACGGATCCTCGGTTTCAACGCCGGACACCTCGTGTTCGACGGTCCGCCCAGGGAGCTGACCAAGAAAACCATACACAGTATCTACGGGACGGAAGCCGGTGAGCTCATTATCGACTAACGGCGTCGCGACAAGCGACTTGGACCCCGGAAAGTTCTTCCGGCGGCAGAAAGTGTTGTTGACACTCATTCTCAGCGGCATGGCCGTTCTGTCCCTTGGGGCCTCGGTCATCGCCGACTTCGACCTCGGAGATGCGTTTACTGCGATTCCCCGGGTGGCCGTCTGGATGGCCGGCAATCTGATACCGGACAGCGCGGCACTTGCGCGCTTACCCCGGATTCTCGATCGGCTCCTCGAAACGATCTTCATGTCGATAACCGCGTCGGTAACCGCCGCGGTCTTCTCGTTCCTCTTCGCGCTCCTCGGCTCCGTAACCACGAGTCCCGGAGGCTTCTTCGCGGCCCTCTCGCGAGGAATTGCATCGATAAACCGTAACATTCCGGTAGCAGCGTGGGCGATGATCTTTCTTCTCTCCTTCGGGCAGAGCTCCTTTACCGGGTTCCTTGCCCTCTTCTTCGCGACGTTCGGGTTTCTTACCCGGGCCTTCATCGAGACCATCGACGAGGCATCGGCCAGCTCCGTCGAAGCGCTTCGAGCCGCCGGGGCCGGCTACGGCCACACGATCGCCCATGCGGTTGTCCCCGCCTCGCTCCCGCAGATGCTCAGCTGGTCGCTCTACATGATAGAAACCAATATTCGCAGCGCCACCCTCGTCGGTCTGCTTACCGGATCGGGGATCGGGTTCATGTTCGACATCTACTACAAGAGTCTGCAGTACAAGAGCGCGGCCCTCGTCGTCCTCTGTATCGTGGTCGTGGTCCTCGCGATCGAGATGGGTTCCAACGCCCTAAGGAGGGTCATCCTGTGAGGAACGCAGGTAAGAATCAGGGTTTCTCCCATCCTCCGATCGCCATTCGGCGTCATCGACGAACCGGCAAGATCGTCCTCCGGCGTCCTTCGGTCGCGAACACTGCGATGCGCGCAGTGTTGATCAGCTTGGTTCTCTTAAGTATCTGGGGATTCGGAGTCTTGGACACCCGGGGGACGGAGCTCGGGAAAGCCACCGTAAAGACCGTCGAATACATGGGGTTGATGTTTAGCCAACCCAGGGGCGTCGACACTCACTTCGGGGTTCGAGGGGCCGGCGGCGTGGGCGTCTTCATTGCCGCAGTCGAGATTCTATTGGTAACCCTTGCGTTGGCGTTTCTTGCGACGATCGTCGGCGGTATCGTGGCTCTTGTCCTCGGGCTCTTCGCCGCCCGAAATCTGACGAGTACGCGGGTTAGTAACATCATCAAGGGAATCGTTGCGGTCGTCCGGGCCGTTCCCACGGTTCTCTGGGTACTGATATTCGCCATCGGGGCCGGCCTTGGGGCCGTGGCGGCGGTAGTCGGAATGAGCTTTCACACCGTTGGCTACTTGATGAAGGCCTACTCGGAGTCTTTCGAAGAGCTCGACGCCGGTACCATCGAAGCGCTCCGGGCAAGCGGCGCCGGCTGGCTGCAGGTTGTGTTTCAAGCTGTCTTGCCGTCCTCGGCCACCTATCTCTTGTCCTGGACCTTTGTTCGATTCGAGATAAACTTTGCGGTCGCCGTAGCCATGGGCGCAGCCGCCGGTGCCGGAGGAATCGGATTCCAACTCTTCATGGCCGCCGGCTACTTTTTCGATATCCGTGAGATCGGCTATATCACCTATCTGATCCTTGCGGTAGCCATACTCATGGAGATCGTCGCAACTCAGCTGAAGAAGCGGTACCACATTCGGTACTGAGAGGGCAGCGCAAGCAGGTGATCTATTACCCGGCCGAAATCCGCCGACTGAGGAAAACCGCGACGACGACCGCTGCGATACTCAATGGTATGGCGAAGAGAAGCTCATTTCGCAAGAACTCAGAATCGAACCGGTAGCCTACTTCAAGGCTGGGGCGCGAAGCCCCGGCCGTCAGTTGAATCTTACCGACTTCCGGGCAGAATACGGCGAACTCGTGTCCAGTAGGTTGGCAAGCCGGCGGTGAGACCGGCTGTTGCCGGGAGCGGTTTACCCGCGCCGCTTTCCCGTGTTTTAATCGTGGAAGGAGTCGCATGCCGCGGAAGAAGGTCGTCGACATTGTGGTGAATCGCGAATGGTGCAAGCGGTGCGGTATCTGCTCCTCTTTTTGTCCCACCACGGTTTTCGACGCGGAACCGGACGGCACGGTGGTCGTCGCGCGGCTCGACGCCTGCGTAGCCTGCGAGCTCTGCGAGCGCATCTGCCCGGACCTGGCTATCCACCTGGAGTTCGCCGCCGGTGAGGCCCCGCGGTGAGTAGTGCCACGGCGAGCTCCACCGGCCGGACCGTCTTCGTACCCGGCAGCGAAGCATGCGCAGAGGGGGCGCTGTACGCAGGCCTCGGCTTCTTTGCCGGTTATCCCATCACCCCCTCTTCCGAGATTGCCGAGTTCTTGAGCGGAAAGCTCCCGGAGCGCGGGGGCAAGTTCATCCAGATGGAAGACGAAATCTCCTCCATGGCGGCGATCATCGGTGCCTCACTGACCGGGAGCAAGGTGATGACCGCGACCAGCGGCCCCGGTTTCTCCCTGATGCAGGAAGCCCTCGGCTACGCCATTATGGCGGAGATACCCTGCGTTATCGTCGATGTGATGAGGGGCGGCCCGAGTACCGGACTACCGACTCAAGGGAGCCAGGGTGACATCAACCAAGTGCGCTGGGGAACCCACGGCGACCACTCCATTATCGCCATCACCGCCTCGACCCATCAGCGACTCTTCGAGCTGACCGTCACGGCCTTTAACCTTGCGGAAACCTACCGGACGCCGGTGGTGCTTCTCTTCGACGAGATGCTGGCCCATATGAGAGACCGCCTGGTTATTCCCGCGCCCGGGGAGCTTGCCACGGTCGACCGACTAAGGACCTCGGTGCCCGAAGGCGTCGACTATCATCCCTATCTGACCAGTGAGGACGGGCGTCTACCGATGTCCGACTTCGGCGGAGTCCACCGCTACAACGTCACCGGACTCTACCACGACATGTGGGGGTTCCCCTCGACGGACCCGGCGGTTGTCGACGAGCTGCAGCACCATCTCTACGACAAGCTCGAGCTCCGGGCAGACGACCTCGCCTCGTTCCGGGAGTACCATCTCGAGGATGCCGAGGTGGTCTTGATCTCCTACGGCTCTCCGGCCCGCTCGGCGCGGCAGGTTGTGGAGGAGGCGCGACTCGCGGGGCAGCCCCTCGGGCTCCTGGAGCTCGAGACGCTCTGGCCTTTCCCGGCGGGCACTCTGCGAAAGGTCTGTCGCGGGGTGCGCTCGGCGATCGTCGTCGAGATGAACATGGGGCAGATCTACCGGCAGGCAAAGACGGCGGTGGAGGAGCCTCGGCGGCTCTTTCTCTCGAACCGGGTGGACGGACGCTTTATTACGCCCCGAGACATCCGGCACGTCCTGCGGATCGTGGAGGGGCAGGGGGAATGAAACAGCTCGAGCACTACCTCCGGGCGCGGTTTATGCCGCATATTTGGTGTCCCGGCTGCGGCCACGGGACCGTTCTGAACGGCCTTATCCGCGCCGTCGACGGCCTGGGGCTTTCGAAGAACGAGATCGTGGCGGTCTCGGGAATCGGCTGCAGCGCCCGGATGGCCGGCTACCTCGATTTCCATACCATGCACACCCTCCACGGCCGGGCACTGGCATTTGCCACCGGGGTAAAGCTGAGCCGGCCGGAGCTAACCATCCTCTGTCCCATGGGGGACGGCGACGCCCTTGCCATCGGCGGAAACCACTTTATCCACGCCGCACGGCGGAACATCGACATCACCGTCATTATCCTAAACAACCGCATCTACGGCATGACCGGGGGGCAGTTCTCCCCCACAACCGGCTGCGGCCTCGAGGCCACCACGGCCCCGTACTCCACCATCGACGAGCCCTTCGACGTCGTGCGCCTCGCCGGGGCAGCCGGGGCGACCTTCGTTGCCCGGACCACGACCTACCACGTTATGGAGATCGAGCGGTTGTTGACTCGGGCGATCCGGCACCGAGGGTTCTCGGTAGTGGAAATTCTCTCCCAGTGCCCCACCCATTTCGGACGCCGAAACGAGTCCCCGGAAGCAGCCGATATGCTCGCGGCTTTCAAAGAGGGCACGGTAAAGGTGACGGCCGGGGCCGGGGCTGAGGCCGGGGCTGGGACCGCAACCGCAACCGCCACCGCTGCCGCCACCGCCGCGGCGAACAGCCCGGGGACGCCGGAGCCCGTTCCCCGGGGCGTTTTTGTCGAGGAAGCGCGCCCGGAGTACTGCGACGAATACGCCGAGGTAATCGAGCGCGCCCGGGGAGGCTCGTGATGTGGAAGGTGGTGATGTCCGGGGTCGGGGGGCAAGGGGTGATTACCTCGGGTATTCTGCTGGCCGAGGCGGCGGTTATCCACGAGGGGCGCTTCGCCATTCAGAGCCAGAGCTACGGCGCCCAGATGCGCGGGGGCTTAAGCCGCTCCGACGTCATCATTTCCGATAGCGAGATTATCTATCCCAAGGTGGACCAGGCGCACCTGCTGGTCTGTCTCCACGGCAAGGCCCTCGGGGCCTACGCCGGGGTTATTCGTCCCGGGGGCATCCTCGTTACCGACGCCGACGAGGCGCCTATCGACCGCCGGATCGACTGCCGGCAGTTTGCCCTGCCGCTGGTGGCGACGGCCCGGGAGGCGACCGGGAGCGAGCGCAACGCAAACGTCTGCATGCTCGGGGCCGTGGTGGCCATTACCGGAGTCGTTGGCCTGGAGGCGCTCCGGGCCGCCATCCGGGAGCGCTTCGGCGGGGCCCGGGCGGCGGGCGCCCTGCAGGCCCTGGACGCCGGCTACGAGCTGGGGAAGCAACACGCACCGAAGCACCACCTCCAGAACGACCCACGGCAAGCTGGGCGCCACGCGACATCGGCTCGGCTTTAGGACCCGGCCCCTATCTTTTCGCATAACAGCTCAGGCGCTAGTCTGGAAGGATCTTTTGGCCTATTGGGGCCGCTGCCACGGCCTCTATGATTCTCAAGGGCACTGCGAAGAGTCGGATCGCTTACGATACTTCGGGAGTTGGCCGAGTAGTCGCCGGCGGGGGCGGTCGTGCGTTCTACCCGCCGCCGAGCATCAAACCGTAGAGCGGGGGAAGCACTACCACGACGGTGAGGAGCCGCGCCAGTTGGAGGGTTCCGACGACGGCTATGTCGGATTCGGCGTCTTTGGCCATCACCATCATCGGGGTGACGCCCCCCGGGAGAATCCCCAAGACGGCGGCGTGGAATCCCCAGCGATACCGCCGGTTTAGCACCAGGGCAAAGAGAATGTTGCCGACAAGAACGACCGCGGTGATGGCCAGAATCGCCCACCCGGAGTGGACAATCTCCGACATGGTCTCTCTGGTAAAGGTTAGCCCGATAACCGCACCCATTCCCGCCTGTGCGGCGTAGAAACCAATCACCGGCGGTGTGGCCGGCCTTCGCTTGGCGACGTTGATATAGAGGGCGACCGACACCAGGGCTCCGATCAAGCCCCCCGCGGGAACCGAAAGAAGCGTCAGGAGTAGCCCACCGGAGACACCGACCAGTGCCACGGGTATCCAGGAGTGGTGGATCCCTCCGGGCGCATCGGTTGAATCCACCGTTGCCACCGGCGCGGATCTCCTGTCGAGCGTTTCGACGAAGGGAGCTTCTCTCGGAACCGCCTTGATCAGAAGGGGCGCGGCGGCGAGGGTGGCGACAAGCCGCGCCAGCTGAAACGTGGCGATCTTTGCTACGTGGGCGTCGAAAGAGAGGGCGATAATACTCGATTCGGCAATGCCGCCGGGGACAACCGCAAGAATTGCCGTGGCGTTGTCGAACCCGGTAAATCTTAAGAGCAGCTCTCCGTTGAACCTTGTAAAAGCGATGTGCCAGAGCACCAAGAGCAGGCACGGGACTAAGAGTTTTCTGAACCGCCGGATGGCGGCGCGGTCGAAGCGGAGTCCCAGGTAGATTCCCATGCAGATCGTAACGGCTTCCCTGAGCACCGGGGCGTCTACCGAAGGGAGCCCGAGGAGCATGCCCAGGGCAACGAAGAAGATCGGCATGACGAGACGCCCGGCGGGTACCTTGAGCCGCAGTCCGACGAGCGATCCGACCCAGCCGACCGAAAGAACCGCGATTACCCGCAGAATATGTTCGAATGTCAGAGGCGCCCCCTTTTAAGATGGTCGGCACGGGCAAGGTCAATCTTTTCTTGACAACCGAATAGTGTGCCCTTAAGATTGGTAACTAACGACTAGTCGGCAGTTGTGTCAAGGGAGAGGGTAAGTGGCGCGAACGTCTTTGCAGACGGGCTTCAAAAAGATCGTGATTCCGAAAGCCTCAGATCTGATTATCGAGCAGCTGCGAACACTCATTATCAACGGCGATTTGAATCCGGGAGACCGGCTTCCGTCTGAGAACCAACTGGCGCAGCTCTTCGACGTAAAGCGCGGCCGAGTCCGGGAGGCGCTTCGGAGACTCGAACAGTACGGCGTAGTGCGGACCTCGCCCCAAAGTGGAACGTACATCAACTCGTTCGGCAAGAAGACGCTCAACGGCATCATGCGGAACCTCGAGCAGACCGACGGCGGGGACTACGCGTCGCTTATCGATACTAGGACCATTCTAGAGCGTAGGGCGGCCGAGCTGGCCGCAGAGCACATCCAACCGCACCAAGAAGGGGAGCTTAGAACGCTCCATGAGCAACTCAAGAAGGACATCAAAGCCGGCGGCCGGGCTATGGACGAGAACCTCGCTTTTCACCTAAAGATTGCCGAGTGCTCAGGGAGTCCCTATCTCGTTTCGCAGCTGACCATTCTTATCCCGGAAGTCATGGCCCTTGCCCTGGAGTTCGATCGGAAACTCGGAGTCCGGGCCGAGCGATTCGAAAAAGTAGAAAAGGAGCACGAGTCGATTGTGGAAGCAATTGCCTCCGGTCTCGCGGAAGAGGCCGCTCGTCTGATGGATGCTCACATCCGGCGGGGACTCAACATGCTCGAGAACCTTGGCACCCCAGATGGAGAATCCGAATGAAGATAACCGGTCTGGAATTTATCCGCTTCTCGGCAAATCACCGCAACGCCACCCGGAACTGGCTCTTGGTCAAAGTGCTTACCGAAGACCCGGAACTCTACGGCATCGGCGACTGCAGTCCGATGCAGAACGACGCTGAGGTAATCAGTATTCTGAAGGGCTGGCTTCCGCGGTATCTCGAAGGGCGAGATCCCCTTGATACAGAAGTCATCTGGTCAATACTTTATCACGACTGTACGGCCCGGGGAGGACGGTTGGCGACCACCGCTCTTTCGGGGATTGACATCGCCCTCTGGGACCTCAAGGGCAAGATTCTCGGGCAGCCGGTCTACCGCTTGCTCGGTGGGGCCCACACAAAACGGCTTCGGGTCTACGCCAACGGTTGGTACAC
>CAYPUT010000046.1:0-19011 GCA_964413945.1 uncultured Spirochaetaceae bacterium | reverse complement strand
ATAGTGCGACGGGGCTCGGATTGCGCTCGAGAACCTCGGGAAGGCCGACGAGATCCATGATGCGCCGTACCTTCTCTTCGACCGCGGTACGTTCGGCACGACGGACCCGGAGCCCGTAGGCGACGTTCTCGAACACGGTCATGTGGGGATAGAGGGCATAGCTCTGAAAGACCATGCCGATTTGCCGCCGAAACGGCGGTAGGTTCGTGACGTCGGCGCCGTCGTAGCGAATCCTCCCCGAGGAGACCTGTTCCAGGCCGGCTGTTGCCCGCAAGAGCGTCGTCTTGCCGCACCCGCTGGGACCCAGCAGGCAGAAGAGCTCGCCGGGACGGATATCGAAGGAAATGTCCCGAAGCGCGCGCACAGGCACGCGCCCCGGAAAGGTCTTGTCGACCTCTTCGTAAGAGATGCTTACGCTCATACCAGACCCGTCACCGACGGCGGTTACTCGATCAGGTCGCTGAACCGCGTGGTCAGATCTTCCCGAATCCGCGCAGCCTCCGCTGCATCGTACTCCATAAGGGTGATATCCGAGAGTCCGGGGAGCGGCCCCGGGCCGGGAAAGGCCGGGTGTACGACGCGTCGGGACTGGACATCGATGATAATCTGATAGGCTTCTTCGGTAGTGAGAAAATCGATAAAGGCCTGGGCAAGCTCGGGGTTCGGTCCGCCGGCGATAATACCCGATGCGTCGAAGCGAGCGCCGGTTCCCTCACTGGGATAGACGGCGGCCACCGGAGCGCCTTCGAGAATTCGCTGAGCGATGTTCCCCTCCCCGGTAACGCCGATGGCAAACTCTCCCCGGGCGACGGACTCGGGCACTGCTCCCGACGATGCGACGAAGGTCGCTTGGTCCGCGATCTGCTCGAGAAACTCGAAGCCGTAGAGGGTGTTCATCATGAACACTTGAGCGTACGCCGATCCGGAGAGCGCCGGATTCGCAAGGATTATCTCGCCTCGGTAGCGATCATCGGTCAGATCCGCCCAGGAGCGGGGGTATTCATCGGGAGAGAGCAAATCGGTGTTCACGATAAAGGCCTGGAGCGGCATGGAATAACCGTAGTAGCGCGGGGGATCGGCTGAGTCGCGGAGATTCGCCGGAATCTCGGTGTGATTGGCGGAGCGATAGGGAACGAAGAGGTCGTAGTTGCCGTCGAAGGCCTCTTTCGCGATCCCGACCAATACGTCTCCGCCGGGATTCGGCTGTTCCGCCTGGAGCCGGGTCAGTAGCTCTCCGGAACCGGCCCGAATAATGTCGACCTCGACCCCTGGATTGTTTCTGGAAAACGCCTCTCCGAGCGCGTTCGCCTCGGCTTCGCTCGCGGCACTCCAGATTACGAGGCGATTGTCCTCGCCTTCGGAAACTCCGGTAGCCCGGGCAATCGCCGGGACGAGCAACATAAGGGCCGCAATGCTGAGTATCAAACTGCGTTTCATGACTTGTATCCTCCTATTTGTCTCCAGAATCGTGAACGCGGATGAAGAGCGGGTTAAGGAAGTGATAGTTTCCGGTTAAAAGGCCGACGTACGCTTCGATGCGCGGTAGAATCGGGCATGACAATCATCGAGCACCAGCTACTCGGTAAATACGGCACTTCGGATCGATGCGAAGACGGATCGGTAATCACCGACTCCTTTGTCGCGGTAGTGGACGGGTCCACGACCGGCGTAATCGGAGACTCGGGAGCAAGCGAATCTCTTCCAACGGCGGGACGAATAGCCCGGGACGAGATCTGCTCGGCAATCCAAAACTTAGATCCGAGAGAAACCGCCCAAGCTGCGTTCTCCCTTCTGAACGAGGCGATTCGGGACCGGTGCCGAGCAGATGGTGTTTTGGAGGCGGCTCGCAGCAATCCGGATGTCCGACCGGCCGCCGCGGTACTAATATACAGCGTCCACCGATCGGAGCTCTGGTCGGTGGGTGATTGCACGGCGCTCGTCGACGAACGAGTGTTAAGGAGCGAGTCGCCTTTGGAGCGAATTGCCGCGGAGGCTCGCTCCTTGGTACTGCAGGCAGCCCTCGCCGAGGGCGCCAACGAAGAGGAGTTTGCCGTCAAGGATCCCGGACGTGCCGCTATCAAGCCCATCATCGAAGCCGCGCGGCGATTTCGCAACAACCCAACGATACCGGAGTACTGCCACCTCGCGGTCGACGGGTTCTTTCCCGAATCTCTTGCACCGGAGGTTATGCCGGTGCCAAAAAACGCTCGGGAGATCGTCCTCGCCACCGACGGCTACCCCATGGTAAGACCCACTCTGTCGGAGAGCGAAGAGGAGCTCGCCCGGGTACTCGCAGAGGATCCCTTGTGCTTTCGCCGATTCAGAGCCACAAAGGGGCGCTACCGGGGCACGATCTCCTTCGACGACCGGTGCTACATCCGAATCAAAAGGTGAAAGGAACGCTCGTCGAGCCCAAAACCGCCCTCTAGGCCATGATGGCCGCCACATCTTCCTCGACGGTGGAGCTTACCTTCAGCCCGAAGGTCTCGACAACAAGCTGCTTGACACCCTCCGACACGAATGCCGGGAGCGTCGGTTAGGGGGCTCCGAAAGCTCCTCGAGGAGGAGCAATTCCGGTTGGATTTCTTCGCGAACATCATGGACAAGCTGCGCCTCTTGGCAGACCGGATCCACATTCTGACGAGCTGCGACCCTACCGAGCGGCTCCTGCGTTTCCTCGAGGGCCGGTACGGCCGGGCAGAGAGCTGACCCTGGCCCCTGCGATCTGGGAGCGCTAGCCCTCGACGGCGACAGGGACCCGCAGGGCCTCCCAGAAGCCCCGGTAGCTATCGAGGACCTCTTCGAGCCACTCCCCGGGGGGCGGTCCGTCCTTCCAGGGATGGGTGATGCCGCTCGAAACGTTGACCCGAACCGCCTCCGGAGGATAGCCGCCGCTCTCGATGGCGGCAAGCACATCGTCGGCGGTGCCGCCCTGGCGTCCCACCCCCGGAATAAGCACGGGCACCCGAGCGGGTGCGAGCCGGTAGAGCGCCCGGCGAAGCTCCTCGGGGTTCGTGGCGCCTATCACCGCCCCGGCCGAGCCCTCATCAAAGCGCCAGGCGACGATGGCGTCGAGGACGCTGTCGGCCACCGTGGAGCCGTCCCGGAAGGGAAGCTGCTGAAAGCGGTAGGCCCCGGGGTTGCTTGTTGCCGCTAAAAGATAGACCGTTCCCCGAGTCTCCCGGGCCCGGCGGAGCATCACTTCCACCGAGTCGTCCCCCATGTAGGCCGAGGCGGTCATGGCGTCGGCGCCCCAGGCGCCGAATGCCTCTTCTGCATAGTTGGCCCCGGATCGGGCGATGTCCCCCCGCTTGGAATCGAGGATAACCTCGGTATTCGGAAAGAGCCGTCGCACCAGCTTGACGGTCGCCGCCAGGGCCGAAGACCCGCCGAAGTCTCCCGTCAAGGGACGGTCGAGGACGGCGTAGAATCCGATGTTGAGCTTGACCGCCCCGGGGGTCAATCCGGTCTCGGCGATCGCCTCGAGGAGGGTCTCTAGGTAGTCGGCGACCCGGCCTCCCGGGGAGCCGGTAAACCGGCCCGGAATAGCGGCAACGACGGGGTCCAGCCCGAGGCAGAGAAGAGATCCGGAGTTCTGCTCGTTCACGACGCTTCCCTCCCCTCAGACTGTTCCTCCTCCCACCGGCGGCCCCAGGCGTAGGGGTCCTCGAGCCACCGCCGCAGCTTTAGAATCTCCGGCGCCCTCAGGAGACCATTCCGACGCCCCCGGTCCAGGAGTAACTCCATGTCGACGAGGGGGTGCATCTCGAAAGGGACCGGAAGGCCACTGTAGGCCTCCGCTGCCTCCCCGAATCCGTAGGAGAAGACGCAGAAGCCGTGTCGCACCTGCGCTCCGGCGGCGATAAGCGCCGTAAGGGCCGCCACCGAAGAATGCCCCGTGGAGACCAGGTCTTCGATCAGCACCACCTCCTCGTCGCAGAAGGGCTCGGCTCGGCCCTCTATCCGTTGGCCGAGACCGTGGTCTTTTGCGACCGGCCGGACGTAGTAGAGCGGCAGGCAGAGGTAGTCCGCCAAGCTGGTCGCGGGAGCGATTCCCGCGGTGGCCGTTCCGACGATGCCCGAGGGGCGGACCCGGTACCGCCTCATCTGTTCCGCGACGCCGTCGACAACCAGCGCCCGGGCCACCGGATCCGACAAGAGCTGCCTGTTATCGTTGTAAACCGGCATCAGGTGGCCGGAAACCCACCGGACCGGCCGGTCGGGCCGAAACTGAAAGCTCTTTCTCCGAAGCATCCGGTCCGCCAAGCGTACCGCTACGTCTCTCACCGCGTTTCTCCTTTTCTGTGTGGCCTCTTCTGTTCTGAGGCCAAAAAAAAGGCGCCGGAAAAACCGACGCCTACGTCCATAAAAACAACGATCCGACCCCGACGCCTGTCGAGGCGCCGAAGGGCCGTCCTTCTATCGGGATATCTCTTCCGTCCCGTCGTCCGCATAAATTGTCGGAACAATAAAGGAGATCAGATATATATGCAAGGCTTTTGAGTTGAAGGGCCCTGAGTTGAAGGGCCCCGGGTCTACCGGTAGAATCGTGGCGGTGGAGAATGAGGCATGACCCGGACCCCAAGCGGCTGTACAGACCGACCGCCTTCTGAAGCAGAATAACGAACTCGTGAAACCAAGAATCCTCCGTGTCTTTTTGCCCTTTGCCTTCGGCTTTTTCGTCTCCTACGTCTACCGAGCGGTAAACTCCATCATCGCCCCGGACTTGGCAGCGGACGTTGGGGTCGATCCGTCTCAACTCGGACTTCTTACCTCCACCTACTTCTTGGCCTTCGTAACGACCCAGCTCCCCCTCGGTGTAATCTTGGACCGCTACGGCCCCCGAAGGATCGAGGCGGCGATGCTCCTGGTGGCGGCCTTAGGGGCCGTCGTCTTTTCCCGGGCCCAGGGCCTCGGCGCCTTGATCCTGGGGCGCGCCCTCATCGGTTTCGGCGTCTCGGCGTGCCTTATGGGCGCTCTAAAGGCCTACGTCCTCTGGGTCCCGAAGGAACGGCTTCCGCTCATCAACGGGTTACAGCTTGCCGCCGGTGGGTTCGGGGCCCTGGTGGCAACCGCGCCGGTTCAGTTCGCCTTGGGCTTTACCGACTGGAGGGGGGTGTTTATGGGCCTTGCCGCCTTAACCCTCGTTACCGCGGGATTGGTCTTCTTTGTGGTGCCGGAGCACGAACGGGAAGGGACGCCCCAGAGTCTAGGAACACAGATGGCCGCGATGCGGAAGATCTACGGAAGCCTGCATTTCTGGCGGATCGCCCCCTGGGTGGCCCTGAACCAGGCGAGCTTTCTGGCGCTCCAGGGACTCTGGGCCGGGCCCTGGCTCCTCGACGTCGCCGGGTACAGTCGCGAGACTACTTCGGTCATTCTTATGCTTATCGCGATCTCGATGGTGGCCGGCTACATCAGCATCGGGTCGATCGCCCACCGTTTGCACCGCCGGGGAATACCTCTCGCCGCGGTCTGTGCCGGTGGGATGCTCGCCTTTCTGGGAACGCTCTTGATGTTGATACTCCCCCCCTGGGGGGCCACGCCGATCCTCTGGATGTTCTTCGGCTTCTTCGGAACCTCCGGCGCCCTCGGGTACGCGATTCTCGCCCAGCGGGTGCCCCCGGAAGCCGCCGGAAAGGTCAACACCGCCCAGAATCTGCTGATCTTCGTCGGCGCCTTCGTCGCCCAGTGGGGGGTCGGAGCGGTTATCGCGGGCTCCCCGGCCGCCGACGGCTTAGGGTATGCTCCCGCGGGGTACAGAAACGCGATGCTTGTCCTCGCGGCGTTCCTGGCCCTGGGAGCCCTCTGGTTCTGGGTCGCGGGTTTTTTGGAGACCAAAGAGCGCCCGGCTCCCGATACCGCCGAAGGTTAACCGCGACGCAGAAACTATCTACCCCCCCACGGTCTGCCGGAACACCCGGATCCAGTTACGGTGGGCTATCTTCTCCACCTCCCCGATGTTCCACCCCCGTTCCCGGAGGTGCCCGATAAGCACCGGGAGTCCCCGGACACCCCCGAGCTCCTTGGGTATAAGGACCCCGTCGAAATCCGAGCCGAAGCCGACACGGTCTATGCCGACACGGTCGGCGATGTATTCGAGATGGTCGACAATTAGGGAGACAGGGGTCTCTTCGCTCCTGCCACCGTCTTCCCGGAGAAAGGGGACGCCGAAGTTTATCCCGACCAGTCCATCGGAGTCCCGGATTGCCGCGAGCTGTTCGTCGGTCAAATTCCGGGTGCTCTTGCAGAGGCTCCAGGCGTTCGAATGGCTCGCCACCAGGGGCGCCTTCGAGTACTTTGCGACGTCCCAGAAACCTCCGGCGTTCAGGTGCGAGAGGTCGACGACGATGCCAAGGCGGTTGCACCGAGCCACGAGTTCCCGACCTGCCCGGGTCAGCCCCGGACCGATGTTCGGGCTCCGGTCGAAGCCAAAGGGCACCCCGGTCGCGAATCTATTCGTCCGGCTCCAGACTAGGCCGAGGGAGCGCAGGCCCGCCTCGTAGTAGAGGTCCAAAGCTCTCAGGCGCGAATCGATCGCTTCGGCCCCTTCCATGTGGCAGATAGCGGCGACCCGGGGGGTCGAGGTCCCGGCATTCGCCGGAGTCCGGTGGCTCGCCACGGCGCCTTCGAGGTCTTCCGGCCGGCGAACGAGGACGAGGCGCCCTTCGGATTCCTCGACGTAGCGCCGCAGTCGGGAGAACATATCCAGGGCCGCCCGCTGCGCCCGTCCGAGGGGAATCGACCCTGGGGTGGTAAGGTTTCCCTCAAAACTGTTCTTCCGCCCCTCGTCGGCGGCCGTCGAGGGAATGTAGATGGCGAAGAAACCCCCGGCGAACCCCGAGGCAAGGGCACCCTCGAGGTCTAAGTGCCCCGCCTTCGCGCCGGTAACGAAATTGTATTCTTTGTCTCGGTAGCCCCGGGACAGGATGTCGTTGTGCCCGTCTACAACCGGAACCGTCGGTGCCCCGTCCATGGTTGATTGTAGAGCGAATTCCGGGAGAATGTGAAATAGCATGAACCGACGAGCGCCTTAGAGAGTTTCGCGCAATCCCGAATAGTCGTTCGCGATTCCCATGGAGTCGAGAATCTGGGAGATCTGGCCACGATGGTGCGTATGGTGGTTAAAGAGGTGGAGGAGAGCCCCCTCTCCCGGAATCGACACGGCGTTACCACTCCGGTCCCGGTAGCCGATCGTCTCCGGCACCGAACCCGTGGCCAGGGCCGGCCCAACCTCCTCGGACAGGCTCACCAGAAACTCGTCAAGATCCGATTGCTGCTGCTCAAGAGCCTCGAGACCCAGAAGGGGAACCGAGAAGATGTCCTCCTGTGCGGCCCAGGAGGAGGCCGGTCTCTGAGCGAAGACCGAAAGGCTCCCCCAGGGCTCGGAGAGGCGGCGGATCCACGCGATGTCCGCGAGGGCAAGGTGATTAAGAACAGCCGCGATGCTTTCGAAGTAGCCGTGTACTTTTTCGGTAATCCGCTTTTCCACACCCTCTGACTTCAGCACGTCGAACATTCTCCGGTTTGCGTGCCGACTGTGTCGGGCAAGGGTAACGAGGGCGTCAATTCTGCCTGCCATCTCTATTCTCCTTTCGGTAAACATAGTATCCCGATTGACAGAGCTATGTCCCGGACCTATCGTAGGGACGTATGAACTTACGAAAGGTCCTTTCTCCTCAGACTACCAAGGTTGGCCTTCAGGGACAGACAAAGAACGAGATTATCGAGGAGCTGTTGGATCTTATCTGCAGCACCGGGAAGGTGTCTGACCGGGAAAGCGCCTTGCAGGCGCTTTTGGAACGGGAGCGAAAGATGTCCACTGGAATGGAGCACGGCGTGGCGATTCCCCATGGAAAGACCGAAACCGTCGACGAGCTCTTGGTGGCTCTGGGGACTCACGAAACCGGTGTGGAGTTCGAGGCCCTCGACGGGGAGCTGTCCCGAATCTTTATTATGACTCTCTCTCCGAAAGACCGCTCCGGTCCCCATATTCAGTTTCTCGCAGAGATAAGCCGGATACTCAGAAGCGAATCGGTCCGGGAGATGCTGCTGGCGGCGACTACCTCGGAGGATCTCCTGCGGTTAGTGACCGCTTAGTAGGTACCACAATGGCCCATCAAATGACCCTCTTGGTAATCCAGCTTGCCCTTATCGTCGTCTCGGCGAAGCTTCTCGGCTACCTCTTCTCTCGCTATCTCAAACAACCCCGGGTTCTCGGAGAGCTTGCCGCCGGGATGGCGATCGGGCCCTATGCCCTCGGCGCCCTAGAGGTGCCGATTCTCGGGGGGGCCGTCTTTCCCCTGGCCGACGGAACGCTTCCGATCGCTCCGGAGCTCTACGGTTTTGCCACCGTTGCCTCCATCGTCTTGCTCTTTCTCGCCGGTCTCGAAACCGACCTGCCGACCTTTCTGAGGTTCTCCGCTACCGGATCGGCGATCGGACTCGGGGGAGCGGTAGTGTCCTTCGTCCTCGGCGACCTAGCGGCGGTGCTCTTTCTTCCGGGAATTTCGTCCTTTATGGATCCCCCGGCACTCTTCCTCGGAACCCTCGCGACCGCTACCTCGGTGGGGATTACCGCCCGAATACTCAGCGAGAGACGCAAGATGTCGAGCCCCGAAGGCGTAACGATTCTTGCCGCGGCGGTCCTCGACGATGTCCTCGGGATCGTAACCCTCGCCATTGTGGTGGGCATCGCGAAGGTTCGCCTCGACGGTGGAAGCGTCGAATGGGGACGCATCGGCATTATCGCGGCGAAGGCCTTCGGCTTCTGGATCGGCTGTACGGTAATCGGGATTCTTATCGCCCCCCGCCTGACAAAGGGGCTCAAGCGATTCCGCTCGATGGACATGGTTACCACCGTCGCTTTCGGCTTAGCGCTCTTTTTGGCCGGACTCTCGGAGCTCGCGGGCCTTGCGATGATTATCGGCGCCTACGTAACAGGATTAGCCCTCAGCCAGACCGACGTCGCCCACGAGCTCCGGGAAAATCTTCAGGGACTCTACAGCTTTCTGGTCCCCATCTTCTTCTGTGTAATGGGCATGCTCGTGGACTTTTCGGCCCTTCGGGGAGTGTTGGTCTTCGGGCTCATCTACAGCGCCGGGGCCATCATCGGGAAGTTTCTCGGGGCGGGGATACCCGCCTATCTCTCCGGCTTTACCCTCCGGGGATCCTTTAGAATCGGCGCCGGGATGCAGCCCCGGGGAGAAGTCACGTTGATCGTCGCAGGTATCGGTCTGTCCGCCGGGGCGATCGGCCAAGATCTCTTCGGGGTAGCGATCATGACATTGCTCATCTCTACCGTGTTGGCACCGCCGCTCTTGATCGCCAGTTTCCGGGGCGCCGCGGGTTACCGCAAAGAGGTTCCCGAAGAGCGACACCGGGGCCTTACCAGTCACATAGAGCTTCCCCTCCCGTCGGAAGCCACCGCAGACTTTATCCGGGGCCGGCTCCTTTCGGCCTTCCGGAACGAGGAGTTCTTTGTAAACCGGATCGGCGTCGACCGGCCTCTCTACCACGTTCGAAAGGACGAGGTATTGATTATCGTGGGGCAGGACGACCGGAGGATTACCATAACCACCGACGAAGAGCACTCCCAATTCGTCAGGCTCTTGGTCCTCGAGGAGCTCGTGGACTTGACGGATCTCTTAGACGGGCTCAAGCAGATCGGCAACCCGGGGCGCCTCGGGCAAAACCTCGCCGAAGGTCTCTTCGACGCCCCTTAAGCGCCCGTAAGCCGCCTTACTCCCCCGGGGCTAACCCACGCTCGGGAGTCCGGCGAGGGCCATCGCGATCTCTCCTTCGGGATACTCGTAGGCGTGGAGTTTCCCGGCGTGATAGTCCATGTAGGCCTGGATATCGAAATAGCCGTGGCCGCAGAGGTTAAAGAAGATGGCCTCGCTCTTACCCTCTTTCTTGCACCGGAGCGCCTCGGTGATCGCCTGGGCGACGGCGTGGTTGGCTTCCGGAGCCGGGAGTATTCCCTCGGCCTTGGCAAACTGAATGCCGGCGGCGAAGGTCTCCATCTGGTTGAGGGAGGTGGCTTCGATCTGTCCGAGCTCGAGAAGGTGGCTGACCAGCGGTGCCATGCCGTGGTACCGGAGCCCTCCGGCGTGGAATCCCGGGGGCACAAAGGTGCTACCGAGGGTATGCATCTTTACTAGAGGTGTTAGATGCGCGGTGTCGCCGAAGTCGTAGGCGTAGCGTCCCTTGGTAAGGCTCGGACAGGCTGCCGGCTCACAGGCGACGAGCCGTACATCCTGCTCTCCCCGGAGCTTTCGCCCGACAAAGGGAAAGGCGATACCGGCGAAGTTCGACCCGCCGCCGGTGCAGCCGACGATAACGTCGGGATAGTCATCGGCCATCTCGAACTGCTCGAAGGACTCGAGGCCGATGACGGTCTGGTGCAGAAGTACGTGGTTGAGAACGCTCCCGAGGGCGTACTTCGTTTTCGGGTCCTTCGCGGCGACCTCGACGGCTTCCGAGATGGCGATACCGAGAGAACCGGTCGAGTCGGGATGCTCCGCCAAGATAGCCTTCCCGGCGTCGGTCTGATCGCTCGGACTCGGGATAACCGTCGCACCGAAGGACTCCATCAAACCCCGGCGGTAGGGCTTCTGTTGAAAGCTCACCCGGACCATAAACACCTTGAGCTCCATCCCGAAAAAGGAACACGCCATCGAAAGGGCCGAACCCCACTGCCCGGCGCCGGTCTCGGTAGAGATGCTGGTAATGCCCTCCTCCTTGTTGTAGAAGGCCTGGGCAACCGCCGTGTTCGGCTTATGACTCCCTACGGGGCTTACACCCTCGTACTTGTAGTAGATGCGGGCCGGTGTATCGAGGGCCTGCTCCAGGCGCCGGGCCCGGTAGAGAGGGGAGGGGCGCCACTGCCGGTAGAACTCTCGAACGGGCCCGGGTATCTCGATCTCTCGGTCGGTGCTGACCTCCTGTTTGATCAGCTCCATAGCGAACAAGGGCGCGAGATCCTCCGGGCCAACCGGTTGTTTGGTGGCCGGGTGCAATACAGCCGGGGCCGGCGACGGAAGATCCGCCTGAATGTTGTACCAAGTCTTAGGGATGCGCTCTTCGGGGAGAACGTACTTAACGGTGTCCATCGTCAACCTCCGGTCGGGGAATGGCGCGGATTCTACCACGCACACCAGGAGGGGTCAATAAAGATACAGTCACAACGCATATGTTCCGACGCCGT
This sequence comes from uncultured Spirochaetaceae bacterium, assembly GCA_964413945.1. Lineage (GTDB taxonomy): Bacteria > Spirochaetota > Spirochaetia > DSM-27196 > PWMO01 > CAYPUT01. The sequence continues at coordinate 7,802 of CAYPUT010000046.1, read as the reverse complement.
TTCGCGGGGAGCCGCTATTTGGGACTCCCCGGCAGATAAACGGTCCTGGTCGGGAAGGCAAACTCGATACCTCGTTCTTCGAAGGCCTCGTAGATCGCGAGGTTGATGCCCTCCTGGATATCCATGTAGATGTTGTAGTCCGGACTCAGGACGTAGTAGACCACTTCGAAGTCCAGACTGGAGGCGCCGTAGGCCAGAAAGTGCGCTCGGTCGAAGCGTGCCCGATCTTCGGCCTCTACGATGCCCCGCACCACGCCGGGAATCTCCCGAAGACGCTCCGCCCCGGTGTCGTAGGTTACGCCGAAAGAAAAGACGACGCGGCGCTCGGCCATGTGCTTGTAGTTCCGAAGCCGGCTTCCGGTCAGGACGGAGTTGGACACGACGATAAGCTCGCCACCGAGGGAGCGAATGTGGGTTGTCTTGAGGCCGATGTGCTCCACGGTTCCGAGAATATCGTCGAAGATCAAGAAATCCCCGAGCTCGAAGGGCCTATCAAAGAAAATAACGAAGTAACCAAAGAGGTCGCCGAGGAGCGCCTGGGCCGCCAGGGCAATCGCGATACCCCCGATACCGAGCCCTGCGACGATGGCCGAGATTTCGACGCCGAGGTTATCCAGAAGAAAGACAAGCGCGATAACCCAGACCAGAAGATTGATTACCGCCATCAGCGGCCGAAGTCGCTTTGTCCCGGTCTCCCCGCGCTTTTCCGCGTAGGCCGAAAAGGCCGCGTCGATCGAGCTGTCTATCATTCTGACCACATACCAGGTAACCAGAATAATGACGACGATCCGGAGTACGACCATCAGCTGTTCCGAAGGCTCGAGAAGCATGACCGCGAGATAGAGGGCACCGATTCTCGAGGCCGGAAGCAAGGTTCTAAGCACCAGCCGAAACAGAAAAAGAGAGCGGGGAGCCTGGGCTTCGCCTTCGAGGTGACGCCTCTGGGCCCGCCGGACGAACGCCCCGATTACGCCCAAAACGAAGAGAGCGACAACCGTCAAGCCGATGGAGATGGCGTAGTCGGTAACCGTGCGTCCGAAAATCTCGGTGCTCAATAGTTCTGTCATAGCTCTTCTTACCTCCCGCTTCAGTATACGGACGCCAGGGGGAACGGCAAAACCGGCTATCGAAGGTACCGCTTAGGCACCTTGCACGCCACGGTGTAAGCCGGGTTGTAGAAGTTCCCGATCTCGTACTCGACCACCTGCCCGAGAAGAATCCGGGCGCCGACGGGGTCGAATCCGTACCCCTCGATGAGCCACCGCGTCATTTCGGTCGTGGCGTGACGGGTAGCCTGATCCAGGGGCCGGGCGTTGCCGAGGGCCAAAACAGGTTCGTGAGAGCCGAGGGTCGGGTAGTACCGGGAGGGCTCGAATTGGTGTCTTGCCACGTGGCGTCTCCTCTTTAGCGTATTGTAATTGCTCAGGCATACGGATGGTAGTAACCTTGACCCATGCCTGGACTGCCTGCAACCGAGGCCCTGGGGAAAAAGGTGTTTATCCTCAATCCCCCGAGCGTCTTCGAAGAGGACTTGCTTCATGAAGTCCTTAAACACGAGTACGAGATCTACCTCCTCCGAGACACCGGAGCGGCGCTCCGGGTCTTCGCGATGTATCCGGACTCCATCGCGTTCGTAAACATCGATAGCGGACTACAAGAGGAACAATGGGAGAAGTACATCCGAAAGCTGAAGGAGGATTCGAAGTACGTTGGTCTCAAGATCGGCATAATTTCGTACAACCCCTCTCCGGAGTTAACCCAGAAGTACCTGATGGATGTCGGCATCGAGTGCGGATTCGTCCGCTTGAGCCTCGGTGCCCAGGAGAGCGCAAGAATCGTCATCCGGGTGCTGGAAGCCAACGAAGCAAAGGGGCGCCGCCGTTACGTACGCGCACGATGCGAGAAGGCGCAGAATACCGGATTCAACCTGGAGTACGCCGGCCGGAAGCTGTCCGGACCGATTCTCGACATCAGCTCGGTGGGAGCGGCGATTCGCTTGGAACCCGGCAACTCCTTGCCCCCGAAGAGTCTGGTTCGCAACGTGCAGCTCCGACTCCGGAGCCGCTTGGTACACCTCGACGCCGCCGTCTTGGGAAGTCGGAACGACGATCCCCGGGTTCACATCCTTCTGTTCAGTGGAGACGCCGTGGAGAAGCAGAAGGGGCAGATTCGCCACTTTATCCACAAGAGCCTCCAGGCGGAGATAGAGCGCATCTAGCCGGGTAAGCTACTGCTTGATCTCGGCCTTCTTTATCTTATCGAGATCCGGAAAGTTCTTTTCCAGGTACGGGTTCCCCGACCGCTGAATCTCGGACTGATCCGGGCCGTTCCCCCGGGGCGCCCCCTCACCGTACCCGCTGTAGAGCGATTCGACGACGGCCATCCCTTCGGTAACTTCCCCCACCGGAGCAAACCCCATGTCGTCGAGCCCGGTGTTGTCCGCTAGGTTAATAAAGAGCTGGGTGGTTCGGGTATTGGGCCCCGCCATCGCAAAGGTGACCTTCCCCTTGGTGTTCGAGGCCTTCACCGGGTCGTCTTCTATCGGCTTGTTGCGCCACTCGGCCCCGATTTCCGGCGCTCCGCTGATGCCGAACTGGGCTACGAATCCGGAGAGCACCCGAAAGAAGACAACGCCGTTGTAGAATTCGGACTCGACGAGCTCGTACACCCGGTCGGCTCCCTTCGGGGCCCAATCCCGGTGCGCCTCGACCTCGAAATCGCCCTTCGTCGTCTCGAACCGTACGGTAAAGATTTCCGGTGCCATCTTATCTCCTTCGCTTGTGTCGCTCTTCGACCTTTGTCACTATGGGTCCATGATAACGGCCCTGCGCCTCTGTGCAACCCATCGGCATCGCGTTCGGCATTCCCGGACCATTCCCTTTACCCCGGGGCTCAACGCCATTATCGGGCCGAACGGTACAGGCAAGAGCACCGTCTTGCGGGTTCTCCACAACTGTCCCGACTGCCGTGTCGAACGAACCGGAAACGGTCAAACGATTCGCTTCCACTCCGAGGAGGACAACCCCCAGACAGCAGGATTCGCCGCGAAGAGTCCCCTCGACACCCTTCTCCAGACCCGGGGGCTCTTCGCGTCCCACGGGCAGATAATGCGCGACGTCCTGGCAACCCTCCCCTTCGGCCCGGGAGACACCCTTCTCTTGGACGAACCGGAAGCGGGGCAAGACCTGTCCTGGATCGAGGGCATTCGAGACGGGCTGGCGGAAATCTCCGAAGAGTTCGGGGTCCAGGTGATTATGGCGACCCATCATCCGCTTCTGTGGGTCGGCGCACATCTTGTGGAGTTCGCCCCGAACTACGCCGAGGCGATCCGGGACCGCTATCGCAACTATCTCTGCCCCGGCGTTAGAAACCACAGGGCCGAAAACCTCGCTTGATACCTCACGACTTAGGCGTCGAGGTTCAGCCAGCCGGTGTAGTAGAACTGGGTCGCCGTCCTCTGAAACGGACCGTACTCGAAGAACTCTTCGGGTTTCATCCCCCGGGGTTCGTAGGAGCTGCGAAAGGCCGGGAAGGCGAGCAGGCGGTCGAGAACCCCCTTGTCCACCGGGTCGGTAATAGTCGCGCCTCGCGGCATATCCGCCTCGAGGAGCTCTTGCTGCGCGCTCGGGGCGGCGGAGAAGACCAGACCGCCTCCGAGAAGGGTGCCTACGTGGTGCGGGCCCCGGAGGGCGGCTACCATAATGGTTGCGCGGGCGCCTATCTCTTTGAAGGCCCGGTAGGCTTCCTTGGTTGCCGCGACACCGGCCCAGTTGAGGTCTTCCTCGGATATTCCGGCGTTGTTGTCGGCGATCAGGTCTCGAAGATAGTCGTCCAAGCGTCCGATCATAATGACGGCCCAACTCCTCGGTGGTGTAATCCCCGCGTCCTCGGCCCGCTTGCAACCTTTGAGATGCCGTTCCGCCGAAGCGACCATTTGGGGGACACAGAAGCTCACGGTCATCGTCGTCGGAATACCCTCGGCACTACATTCCTCGAGAACGTCGAGTCCCGCGGCGTTCGCCGGAAGCTTTACGGTAATCTGCGGGCTCCAGGAATGATAGGTCCGGGCCGTCTTGAGCATTTCGTATCGGTCGTGGGCCTTACCCGGGTTGACCTGGGCACAGACGTATCCGTCCCGGCCGCCGGAGGAATCCCAGACCGGTTTAAAGAGCTTACACGCGTCGAGGACCGCCTTCCGGACCCGGGCCTCCGCCTTGCCGCCGCACTCGTTTACCTCGTTTCCGTCGGGCTCGTAGAGCCCCTTGCCGGTAACCCGGCTCGCGAGGATCGGGTTGGTCGTCGCACCGACGGCGCCGTTCGCGATTGCCGCCTCGATCTCCGAGGTTGCGGCCGAATCGTTCCACCATTCGTCGTCCGTTGTCGAGAGCCATTGAAGAAAGTTCTGTTGTTCCATGGGGTTCTTAGTTTAGCACACTTGGTTCGGATCAGGAATCGCTCCGCGCTTTAGGAACCGAAACCGACGGCAAAATGGAAAACCCATCGCCCGTCGGTCGCGGCGGTGTCGACGGGGTTGTAGGCAAGATCCAAACGCACCGGACCTATCGGAAGGTAGTATCTACCCCTCCCGAAGGAAGGACTCACTCTAGGAGTATACTATCTGACACGCCGAAATCGAATCCGTCCGGAATCCACCCGAATGTGATTTGATGGTATGATGGGCCTGCGTAATGAATAGCGACAACGCCACCGCAAAACCGGCCAGATGCCCCATCCTCGTCTATTGGCTCCTTCTCCCGCTTCTCTTCTGGGCCGTCGGCACCCCACCGGCATCCGCGGCGGAATACGACGTAACCCTCGGATTCGGCTGGCAGTACCTCGTACCGGCTATCGGGCCGGCCCGGAGTCTCGATCCCGGATTCGGTCCGGTTGTCTCTTTTTCTGTCGCGTCTCCTGGCTCACGTCTCGCGTTTATCGGCCAAAGCGGCGTCTGGCACTTTGTCGGCGAATCGGAAGAAAAGTTTGCCGTGTCGTTGGCACCCTTTCTCGCCGGCGGCGAGTACACGGCACTCCGGAGGGGACGGGCATCGGTGGTCGGCCGGCTCCTGGTAGGAGGTGCGTGGCTCAAGGTTCGCAGCACCGAAGGGGGCGCGGACTCGCCCTTTGAGGAGGCCCGTTTCACTGATAAATCCTTACGCCTCGCCGGGAGCGCCGGCCTGTTGCTTCGCGTCGCGCTAACGGACACCATGTCCCTCGAGTCGGGGGTGACGGTAACCCTGCTCTACTTCGAGGAGTCGGACTATCCCGGGTTCGTCGGGGTCCCCTTTAGCCTCGTCGCCCGCTTTTAGGGGCCGAGCTCCCGGGAGAGCGCGTCGAATCGCCGGAGCACCTCATCACTGTACCGCCCAATTGAGACCAGCCGGTTCCGCGCTTCGGTGTACCAATCCTCGTCGATACGGCCCCGGTAGCGAAGCAGGAGGAGCATCATCAGGCTGTTGTAGTAGTCGAGGCCCCTTCTGCCGGCCTCCTCCAACAGGCCCCGGTCTTCCGAGATAACCGGGAGGCCGAAGGCGACGGCAAAACGCAGGAGCCGCTCGTCGTTGGAGGGCTCGTCGGCCCCGGGGCCCGGCCCCCCGCAGTCGAGGGCCGGCTCCGGGCGGATCTCCACCTCCGGGGGCTGCCACCCGGTTTCGTCCCGGATCGCGTCGATGGTTAGAAGGCGGATAGTATGCCCGAGAAGCCCGAGAAACCCCGCCTTGAGCATGTAGATAATCGACGAGGCGTCGACCGCCGCCTCGGTCAGGCTAAGGAGCCGGTTTATGGAGCACCTCTCCGGCGTGGTCCACGAAGAGAATCCCCTCGTCTTCACGGTCCCGGTAGGAATCGACGTCGACGGACCCCGGGTCGAGGTAGCTCAAGTTCATCGCCTCGGTCTGCTCCCGGGGGATGCTGCTCGCGAGAACCACGTCTATCCGGGGCTTTTCGACGCCGTTCTCCATGGTTCCGGTTCCCCGGACGTGGCAGCTATGCGCCAGAACACCCCGGGGGATATCCGAGAACTCTTCCATATGCTCCAACAGATAGTCCCGGGTGTGGTAGCCGACCCGCTCGAGATATTTCCCCCAGGTCGAGGAAAACTCTTTGATGTGAGGGGCGTAGATAATGAGCTTTCCGCCGTCCTCGACGACCTCGTTCAACTTGTACATCACCTTCCCGCCGACCCACATCTCGTCGTACATCTCCGGAGCGACGCCGAAGACGGTGCGATACTTCCGGGGCGTGTAGCGAATGTGCACCTTCGCCGAAAGATCGGCGGCGTCGCTCCAGGCGTCGGTAACGCTTCCGGCAAAGAGCCCCGCGAGCTGACTCGCAGATTTGACGACCATCGCGTAGGTGTGGGTCGGAATGTTTATCATTTTGGCCGCGGCTTCGACGAGAGCCCGGGTCGGGGTGTCCTTTATACCGATGACCTTCGGCGTGGTAATGACGCCGCTGAGCCAATGGAAGAACTGCAGGAACTCCCCTCCGGATATCCCCGGGAAGAAGTACTTGTTCCCCCCGGAAAAGCCGACGACTTCGTGGGGGAAGACCGGCCCGAGGATGATGATGGCGTCGTAGTCGTAGATCGCCTTGTTGATGTCGACCACGACGGATTCTCGAAACAGGCCCCCGGTGGTCTCGGCTATCTCGTCCTCGGTAAAGGTGCCGAGCTCGACAAAGGTGTCGGGCCTGTTCCACTCGTGGTTGAGAAAGCGTGACTCTGCGAAAAGCGACTTGCGGTCGACCGGGGTCACGCCGTAGAGCTTCATGATCTGTTCCTGGCTCATCGGGTGATGGGACCCCAGGGCGACCATGTAGTCGAGTTGTGCAGCCTCCGGGGCAATCACCTGTTGGACGGCGGAGACCATCATCGGGAGGGGACAGGTCCGCGTCGCGTCGGGGGTCAGGATTAGCACGCGCTTGCCCTTGTAGAGCTCCGCCGGAGTACCCTCGGAGATAATCCGAAGGACATCGTCTTTAGTCAGAACCGCGTCGGGAGATCCCATTCCGTGTGCCATCTTCTACTCCTTGGAAACCGTGGCTCTCGTCGAGCCGGTAGTGAATCCCCCGTCGACCACGAGGTTGTGGCCGTTGACGTACCCCGACTCTTTCGCCGCAAGAAAGACCACCGCGCTGTCGAGATCCGACGGCTGTCCCGGGCGGTTCGCCGGAATCCGGTCTGATATGTACGCCAGCCACTCCTCGTTGCGGTAGAGAACCTCGGTCTGCTGCGTGCGGAACCAGCCGGGGGAGAGGCAGTTTACCGTTATTCCCTTCCCGCCCCATTCGTCGGCGAGCCCCATCGTCATCTGTCGCACACCTCCCCTGCTCGCCGAGTAGGGAACGATACCGCCGAAGGCGAAAACCGTGGTCGCCGACCCGATATTGATAATCCGTCCGTACCCCCGGGGGATCATGCGCTTCGCGACTTCTTTCGCGACGAAGAACTCCCCCTTCAGGTTCGTGTCGACGACGGCGTCCCAGTCTTCCCAGGTAACCTCAACCGAAGCTTTCCGGATGTTTCCTCCGGCGTTGTTCACCAGAATGTCGATCTTGCCGTAGTGCTCGTCCGCCGCGGCGACCATCGACTGAATGCTCTTCTCTTTTCGAACGTCCAGCTCCAAGGGGAGTGCCTTTCGGCCGATCGCCTCGATGTCCTTTACCGTCTCGTCGAGGCTCGCGAGGGTCCGGCTGGTCACGACCAGGTCGGCCCCCGCCCGAGCGAGGGCCCGGGCAAAGTACTGCCCCAGGCCCCTACTCGAGCCGGTTACGACGGCCACCTGGCCAGTTAAATAGAACATGAT
>CAYPUT010000045.1:0-19200 GCA_964413945.1 uncultured Spirochaetaceae bacterium | reverse complement strand
CGAGGTGCCGGTACGCTCCTTCGGTGACCACCCGCCCCCGGGGGGTCCGTTTAATCAGTCCCCGTTGGATCAGGTAGGGTTCGTAGAAGTCCTCGAGGGTGTCGATCCCCTCTCCGATCGAGATGGCAAGCGTCTCAGCCCCCACGGGCCCTCCGCCGTAGTGGTCTATGATGGTCGCCAGTATTCTCCGGTCCTGCTCCCCGAGACCCAGACGGTCGATTCCAAGCCGCTCGAGGGCCTCCCGGACGATATCCGGGGTAACCTTTCCGTCTCCGAGAACCTGGGCGAAATCTCTCGCTCGCCGGAGGAGCCTATTGGCGACCCGCGGCGTGCCCCGAGAGCACTCGGCCAGAAGGCTAACCGCGCCTTCCTTCGTAAGGATGTCGAGGATGGTCGCGGACCGCTTGACGATGGCCTCGAGCTCTCCATCGGCGTAGAAGCCTATCCGCACGGTGATACCGAAACGGCTCATCAACGGCCCGGAAACCGAGCCCGGCTTGGTGGTCGCCCCCACCAGGGTAAAACGGGGTAGCGGAACCCGAATCGCCCGGGCGGCGGGTCCCTGGCCGATTATCCAATCGAGCTCAAAGTCTTCCATCGCGATGTAGAGCATCTCTTCTATCGGCGCCCGGAGACGGTGTATCTCGTCGATAAAGAACACGGCCCCATCGCTCAAGGAGGTGAGAATTCCGGCGAGGTCCTTCGGTTTCTCGAGGGCGGGAGCGCCGGTCACCTTGAACTCGGCACCGAGCTCCTGGGCCATTATTCCCGCCAAGGTAGTCTTCCCGACCCCGGGGGGGCCGCTCAGAAATACGTGGTCCAGCGTGTCCCGCCGTTCCCGGGCAGCCTGGATAAAGATACGCAGGTTTTCCTTGACCGCCTCTTGTCCCTGGAACTCCGCAAGGCTCCGGGGGCGCAAGGTAATCTCCGGGGCGTCCTCTTCCCGTTTCGATCCGTAAAGAATATCCGAGCTCATGTCAACTCGATAATGCAGCGGCGAAGAAGCTCCGCCTCGTTCTGGACCTCATGGGAGAGACGCATTACCGCATCCTGAGCGTCCCGCCGGTCGAACCCCATCTCTATCAGGGCCCGGACGATGTCGTTCTTGGGGGAAGCGGCGTCCGGCTCCTGTTCCGGAATCCGACCTTCGAGGGCCACGATCAGACGCTGGGCGGTCTTCGGGCCGACCCCCTTTATTCCCGCAAGGGCCGCGACGTTGCCACCCTTGATCATCTGCCAGAGGACCGACGGCCGCTCACCGGAGAGGATTCTGAGCGCCTGCTTAGGGCCGATCCCGTTCACCGACTGGAGGGCGGCAAAGAGCTCGCGCTCCTCCTCGGTCAAGAAGCCGTAGAGCCGCATCGAATCCTCCCGGTGATGGAGAATCGTCAACAGCCGGACCGTATCGTTTTCCATCGAAAGAGCCCCGGCGGTCGGATCGCTCACTTCGGCTTCGATCTCGAAGGCGCCGCACCGGAGCCAAACGCTCCCGTCGCCGACGTGGGTGACAACCCCGGTAATGCTCGCAATCATCAGCCTCTCCCAATCAGCCCAGCTTTATCGTACTATGGTGCACATGGCACACCGCGACGGCCAGGGCATCCGCCGCGTGGTCCGGTGACGGAATCTCCGGCAACCCGAGAACCACCCGGACCAACTCCTGGACCTGGTACTTCTCCGCCCGCCCTTGGCCGACAAGAGCCCGCTTTATCGCCTGGGGGGCATATTCTACACCGGTTATTCCGGCGTGGACGAGGGCGAGAAGAACGACCCCCCTGGCCTGGGCGACGGGAATCGCGCTGGTAGCGTTCTTTGCGAAGAAAAGCGACTCCACGGCCGCCTCGGTAGGGGAAAACCTGCGTATTACCGCTTCGATTTCACGATAGATTCCGGCGAGGCGGTCCCCCGTCGGTTCCGTCGCCCCGGTGATGATAACACCGTGGTGGAGGTGGCGATAGCTGCTACCACTCGTCTCGATAACCCCAAAGCCGGTGGAAGCCAGGCCGGGGTCTATCCCCAGAATCCTGCGCATTACCCCTCGTAGTCGTCGGGGATGTCTAGATTCGTGTAGACCTCTTGCACGTCGTCGTGGTCGTCCAGATTCTCGATCATGCGGAGAGCCTTTTGGGTCCCTTCGGCGTCGAGCTCCACCGTCGCTTCGGGGACCATCGTCACCGAGGCGACCGACTCCTCGAAGCCGGCCTTCTGGAGGGCTTCGAGAACCGGCTCGAAATCTTCGGGGCTCGTCGTAACTTCGATGCTGTCCCCCTCGGAGGAGACATCCTCCGCCCCGGCTTCCAGGGCGGCCTCGAGAATCTCGTCCTCGGAATAGTTCTCCCCCGAAAAGGCAATGACTCCCTTCCGATCAAAGAGGTACGAGACGCACCCGTTCTCTCCGAGGTTTCCACCGCCTTTGCCGAAGATGCTCCGAACGTCGGCGGCGGTCCGATTCTTGTTGTCGGTGAGACACTCGACCATCACCGCGACACCGCCGGGGCCGTACCCCTCGTAGACGATTTCGACGTAATCCGCCCCGCCGAGGTCTCCGGTTCCCTTCTTGATCGCCCGCTCGACGTTGTCCTTCGGCATGTTGGCCGTCTTTGCCTTGAGGACCGCCGTTCTCAAGCGTGGATTCGCCTCTATGTCGCCCCCACCCAGCCGGGCAGATACCGTGATCTCCTTGATGAGCTTCGTGAAAAGCTTTCCTCGTTTGGCGTCCTGGGCGCCTTTCTTGTGGCGAATCGTCGCCCACTTACTGTGTCCAGACATTATTAATGGAGGCTACCAACCCCGGGTCCCTCTGTCAACCACGAAACCCGATAACTCTTTTTAGTCCATTAAGTTAATTACACCCCTAAGTACCTCGTCCAGGCGCAGGCGCCCTCCCGGAAAACACCGGAGTCGGTGGTCGGTCCCGCCGGAAAGCTCCACCTCGGAAAGCTTCACCTCCTCGAGGACCCCGTCGTCGAGGTAGGGACGGACGCACGCGACAACCCGGCCTGCGGCGTCCTCCCCGAACTCCCGGCCGATCGCCTTCAAAGAGAGCCCTTCGGTCACGCGAAGGCCCATCATGAGGCGTTCGAAGAGGGCCTCTCCCTTGGTCTGCGTCTCCAGGCTGATCGCCGGGGTTTCGGTCGCCCGGAGAAACGCCGCGATCGGTTGTATTCCGGAGGCTCGAAGGGTCCACCTCTCTTCGTTTCGCGTCGCCTCCGGATACGGCAGGGTGCCTACCGCCCCGGGACCAATACCGACGTAGGGAGCCATCCGCCAGTAGGCGAGCGAATGGCGGCATTCGAAACCGGGCCGGGCGTAGTTCGAGATTTCGTACCGGAGAAACCCGGCGTCGGCGAGGGTCTTCTCGGCGACTTCCCAGGCGTCGAACTGCGGATACCCGAGGCGTTCCCGGGGGTCGGGCTTACCGCCGGGCCAAGAGAGGGGATAGACGCTCACGTGTCGGGCGCCGAGACTCAGAGCCGTTTCCAGGTCCCTCCGGAGGCCCGCCGCACTCTGTCCCGGCCGCTCGCCGATCAGGTCCACCGAGATGGTCCCGGACCAACCGCGAAGGGTCCGGCCAAGGGCCTTTGGGTCGGAAGCCTCCGGATCCCGACGGCCGATCAGTCTCAGCGTCTTCGCGTCGAAGGATTGGACGCCGAGACTCAGCCTCTTGACTTCGGACCCCTCGAGCACCTCGATCACCTCCGGGGTAAGATCCGCCGGGTGGCTCTCGACGCTCCATTCCACCCCGGGCACGGTCGGAAGCCGGCGCCCCAAGCCGGTAAGGAGACGTCCGAGGGTTTCCGCCCCTAAATAGGTAGGAGATCCCCCGCCCAGGTAGACCGTGTCTATTCGGTACCCCCCCGGGTGATCGAGGTAAGGAGACTCCAGCCAACCCTCGGTGTCGGCGAGAATGCGATCGACCAGACGGGCTCCGGTGGCTTTTAGTTCCGTAGAAGCCACGGTTTCTGAGTAGAAGTCACAGTAGTCGCAGCGGGCCGGACAAAGGGGGAGATGGACGTAGACGGAAAGGTCAGAGCCGGCCAAAACGACTCAAGGGCCAGAGCCGGAAGAAGACGCGCCCTTCGAGGTCTTCGAGGCTAATGCCTCCCCAGTGCCGAGAATCCAGGGCGGCGCCCCGGTTGTCACCCGCGACAAACAACTCCCCCTCCGGCAGGCGCAGAGGCACCATCGTTCCGGAAAAGGGATCCTCCCGGCGCCAGCCCGTCGGTGGCAGCCGTCGCTCCAACTCGTAGTTCAGTCCGGTTGTCTCGAACTCGTTCCGGAAGGCGCCGTTCGCCCCTTCCCGGATCCGGAATATGTAGTCGTCCATCCGGATTTCGTCCTCCGGAAGGGCGAGGACCCGGCGGAAGACCAGGCGGGTGTCGGTAGGGCTCTTTTCCGGGAAGACCGAGACCGATTGAAAGGTTAGGAAGCGAAGAATCCCGTCGAAGAGACGGGCAAGTGAGCCGTCGGTAGGGGCGTAGGCCGGAACGGCGAGGACCAAATTCCCCCGGTCCGGCAACCTTCTCTTGCCCCCGAGAAGACCCCCGAGGGGCCCGTCCGGAAACCGGTTTACGAGCACCCTGTCTCCCGGCTGCAGGGTGGGAGCCATTGCCGCCGAAGTGATCCGGTAGGACTGGAAGAAGAGGGCCCAGATCAGCTGAACGGCGATGAGAACGTAGAACACCAGCAAGAGAACCCGCAGAACCGGACGCCCCGTCCGCCGTGAGTGCTTGTAGTCGGAGTAGCGTTCCCAACGACTCGAGCCGATCATCGTTAGTGGATGGCTCCGAACCGCCCGATGGGCCAATACCGGAACATCGCCCGCCCGAGTATGTCCTCTAGAGAAACAGGCCCAAAGAAGCGTCCGTCTCGGGAGTTGTCCCGGTTGTCACCCAGGGGCATCCGACGACCCTCCGGTATGTACCAGCCCTGCCGATACACCTGGTACCGCGCCGCGATACGCTGGTCCTGCGGCTGAATCCGGTACAGCTCTTCGGTTCTCACCTCGTCGATGTAGAACCCGTCGACGTAGCGCATACTCCGTACCCGGTCGAGGGCGCCGACATTCAAGTCCGGAGCGACCCCCGAATCCCGGAGCGCCAGGACTACCCCCGCCTCCTCGAGGACGGCGTAGGATTCCGGCGGCACAAGGCGCCGCACCGGGTATTCGAGACCCGTCGCGACTTGAAACTGATCCTCCGGGAGCCATCGGTCGGTTCCCGGCAACTGCACGAACAAATTGCCCTCTACGCTCCGCATCCGGTCGCCGGGCATCCCGACGCCCCGTTTGATAAGGAAGTGAGCCCGGGGACGCCCTTCCTCATCCCGGTCGATATCGACCATCGAGAGCGTTACCATGTAGAGAACCCTCTGAACGATGTCGAAGAGCGTTCCCCGGCCGAGGTAGGAGGGATTTTCAAAAATGATGACCTCCCCTCGCTCCGGCTCCCGAAAACCGGGAAGCTTCCCGAGGCCCGGAAGAAGCTCCGGCCCGAAGATCATCTTATTGACGAAGATTCGGTCCTGCTCCATCAGGGTATCGATCATCGAGCCCGAGGGAATCTGATACGCTTGAAGCAGGTACTGATTGATGAGCAGGACGACGAAGGCTGCCCAAAGAAACGCTTCGATCCAATCGACGATCTGATTCTTCTGCCGCTGCCGCTCTTTCTTCCGCGCGTGCTTCTCCCGGCGGTGGCTCAGAAACGTTTCGGTAAACCGAACGAGGCGATCGGCAAAGGCGGGGGGCTCCTGGGACATCGACAGACGCTAACACGCCGCACGCCGCGTTGACAAGTCAAGATGGCGGTACCTATACTTCCCCCACATGAAAAACGACCGGCTTACCGATCCGGTACGCTTGAAGCCCCTCTTCGGCTTGCCCCCGGCCAAATGGGTTCCCCTTGCCTACCTGGCCCTCCTCCTGCTTCTCCTCTTTGGTTTCTTGCTCCTTCCGGGGCTTCTCAGCCACGGAGCGCTCCTGACCATAGAGAGCCTTCCCCCGGGAGCGGCGGTCGAGATCGACGGGGTCTACGTCGGCGCCACACCCGTCGAAGAGTTCGTCGATTCGGGAGATCGCAGGATTGTGCTCTCGAAGCCGGGATACGCGGAGGAAGGGGTCCTGGTGGACGTCTCCGGTCGGCTTTTCGGGTCCCTCCTGTTTCCGAAGCGGCAGACGGTAACCCTCAACCTGCCGGTCGAACAGCCGGACGTGGTTCTGTCGACCGCCTTCGAAGCCTTTACCGCCTGGTCGTATATCGGAGATGCGAACGCCCAGTATCAGTTTCCGCCGATTCTTTCGGAGGCGGTCGCCGGGCTCGCCTTCGTCGGCGAGGCCCCCTCATCCGGCGACGTTCTCCTCCGGGGGAGTCTCGACGCGACCAGCGACGTCCTCGCGAGGGACCTTCTCTCCGGGGCGTTCCGGGCCGACGCGGGTGCCGGAGTTCTCAGCGGATCCTCCCTGGCAGACACGGCGACGGCCCTCGCCGGGCTCGCCGCCGCGAATCCGGGCATTCACTACCTCGCCGGGGAGATTACCTCAGACGGTGTCCTTACGAGAATTACCCAAACAGAGTGGTATACCGACCGGACGGCGCAGACCACGACCTCGATTCTCCCGTACACCCGGGAAGGCGATGTCGACTACGCCGGGGGCGGTCGACGGGTTCAGGCCGCCGGGATGACCTACTACGAAATCCCCGGAACCGTTTTTGTCATGGGGGCAACCCGGAGCGACCCGGCGAACGCGGGTCTCCTACCGCCCCACACGGTACGTGTTTCCCCACTCCTCGTCGGTCAAACCGAAGTTACCAGGGGCGACTACCTCGCGTTTATAGAGGCCAACCCGCAATGGGGTCTCGGCGCGCTCGACGCCCTGGTACAGTCGGGTCTCGTCTCTCACGACTATCTCGCCGATTGGATAGACGACCGGCCGACTCTCGACGACCCGCTTCCGGTGGTCAACGTCTCGGCGTACGCCGCCGAGGCCTACGCGGAGTGGGTAACCGGACAGTTAGCAGGTTCGTTGCAGGGATATAGAGCGCGACTTCCCTACGAGGCAGAATGGGAATGGGCCGCAGAGTTCGCAGCGGCCGCCAACTATCCGGGTATCTTCCTCCAAGACGGGCGTGACGGACCGGCACCGGTGGGAAGCCTCCGGGGAGGCCCGGTGCCCCTCTACGACCTTGCCGGAAACGTCTGGGAATGGAACGCGAATTCGTTTCACCGGGCGTCTTATCTCTTAGAGCCGCCGCAACACGCGCCGACCCCCCGGGTCGAAGCGGCTCCCCGCTTTGCCCATCGATCGGTTCGGGGTGGGTCTTGGGCGAACCTTCCGGGCACCGTCTCTCCGACTTCCCGGGGTTCCCAGCCGGTTTGGTGGTGTACGCCGTACCTCGGATTCCGATTGGTTTTGGTTGAACAGTAGTGGCAAAGACGGGAAGAAAGGTCCTCGGCCGGAACAAGAAAGCGTTCTTCTCCTACGAGGTGGACGAGAGCATCGAGTGCGGAGTCGAGCTCCAGGGCACCGAGGTCAAATCGATCCGCGGTGGAAAGTTCTCCTTCTCGGACGCCTACGTCCGCATCATAGACGACGAGCTCCGGATGATCGGTTTTCATATTGCCGAGTACGACCATGGTAACCTGAATAACCACGACCCCCTGCGGCGCCGCAGGCTCTTGGCCCACAAGCAGGAAATAAAGCGCCTGAAGCGCAAGACCGACGAAAAGGGCTTTACGTTGATTCCCCTGCAGATTCACTTGAAGGAGGGCTACGTCAAGGTCGAAGTGGGTCTCTGCCGGGGAAAGAAGACCGTGGACAAACGGGAGAGCATAAAGAAGCGGGATCAGGAGCGGGACGCTCAACGGGAAATGCGGGGGCACTGATGGCAGAGCAGCGACTTTTGCGTTTCGCGGTCGAGATAGCCGAGGCCGCCGGACGGAACAGCCTGTCCTACTTCGGGGTTGGGAAAAGTGACCCCCATGTCGAGTACAAGGCCGACGACAGCCCGGTAACCGAAGCGGATCGCACCTCGGAGCTTCTGATGCGGGATCAGATTCGCAAGCACTTTCCGGAGCACGGAATAGTCGGGGAGGAGTTCGACTCCGTCGAAGGGAAGCCCGGCGCGCCGACCTGGATACTCGACCCGATCGACGGAACCCGGGCCTTCGTCGCCGGGGTTCCCCTTTACACCGTTCTCGTCGCGCTTGTCGATGGAATCACTCCCCGCCTCGGCGTTATCCATAACCCGGTTACCCAAGAGACCGTTTGGGCGGAGACCAACGAAGGCTGCTATTTCAACGGCGTACGAGTAGCCCCGGCGGAATCACCGAGCTCGCCGGCGGCTCGGGACTCGGTCCCCGGTGGAGGGGCGGCCGCGACGGTCTGCTGCACCGACTACGGTGACTTGGCCCGGCGCCACCCCGGTCTGTTTTCGCACATCGCCGACGCCGGCTACACCTCCCGGACCTGGGCCGACGCGTACGGCTACTTGCTTCTGGCGACCGGGCGTATCGACGGGATGATAGATCCGGTCATGAACCCCTGGGATATCGCACCGATGTATCCCATCGTCAAGGAAGCGGGGGGAATTATCACCTCTCTTGCCGGAGACCCGGAGCCCCTCGGCGCCTCGGCCCTGGCCGCGACCCCGGCGCTCTATCCTACCCTTCTCCGCGCCGCTCGATCCTAAGGCGGACCCGCCCACCCCGCAGGGGCTCCGGCTGGAGCATAAGGCGGTACTCTCCGGGGCGACGCACATCGAGCACTATCTCCGGAGTCTCCGGGTTCCGCGTCGCGGCGAGGACGAAATCCTCTTGGTTTAGGCGGAAGAGATCCATAAAAACGTAGCCCCCGGTAGCCGCTTCGAGGGAAAAGGCGTAGGTACCGCGTTCCTCCACGGTCAAGTCCAGAACCCGGGCCTCGGGGATCATCGGGTCGAAGGTGTAGGTCTCCGCGTAGGGCAGGGTAGCGGTTTCGGCGTAGGCGCCGGCGTCGTCGACCGCCTCGGACCATCGTTCGGCGTAGTCGGTATCCTGAACATCGAGGGCCCCTAGGGCCTCTATCAGCTCTTGCCGTTCTTCCCGGGGGGCGTAGACCTCGTCAATCCGGTGGGGCCGGCATCCGAGAGCGACAACGCCGACGACGAGAAGTAGCACGGAGAGCTTGGCTTTCCCGGCGTGGTATCGAAGCATTGGGGGAATACTAATATCGTCGACGATGCCCCGCCAAGTGTTGTATACTACGGGCATACGGGGGTGTACTGGTTTCGACTGAGAGTGCGGTATTGCGTTCGTTGCAGGTGGAGCGCCTCCTCCTAAAAGGCAAACCTTTTAACTGCCAACGAAGCAGATTACGCTCTAGCGGCTTAGTCCGCAGCGGGTACCTGGCGCGCTGTTCCGAGAGCCAGGTTGCCTGAAAGAAACCGGAACTTACCGCTACGCTCGCTTGTCGGCGTAACGGGACACCACAGACAAGCCCGGACCGCTACGGTTCGTTCCTTCCTGCGTAGCAGTTCTCAAATAAGAGGGAACTAAACCTGTAGACGCGGGCGCATCGGCTCTTAGGACCCGGGTTCGACTCCCGGCACCTCCACTCCCGTGCCGCTATTCCCATTCGATCGTCGACGGCGGCTTGCTCGAGACGTCGTAGACCACGCGTCCCACTTCCGGGACGCGGTTGGTTACCCGGGCGGCGATCCGCCGGAGTACCTCCGGAGGAAAGTCGTAGGCATCGGCGGTCATTCCATCCCGGGAGATCACCGCCCGCAAGGCGGCGACAAGCCCGTATCCCCGGTCGTCTCCCCGGACTCCGACACTGCGAATCGGTAAGAGAACCGCGAAGGCCTGCCAGATCTCGTCGTAGAGGCCGGCGGCGCGGATCTCTTCGAGGTAGATTTCGTCGACGTTCCGGAGAATGTCGCACCGCTCCTTTGTTACCTCCCCGAGAATTCTTACGGCAAGTCCCGGCCCCGGAAAGGGATGCCGGGAAACGATACTCTTCGGGAGACCTAAGAGGGTTCCGAGGCGCCGTACCTCGTCCTTGTAGAGGGAGGAGAGCGGCTCGAGAAGCTCTCCGGCATCCCGGAGCGCCTCGATTCGGGGGGTCCGCACGTTGTGATGCGACTTTATCACCCGGGCCTTCTTCCCGACACCCTTCCCGGATTCGATAAGGTCCGTGTAGAGGGTTCCCTGGGCCAACAGGTAACCGGCGGAAATCTTCTCAGAAACTTCGGAGGCCTGAATCTCCACGAAGAGATCCCCGATCCGTTTGCGCTTTTCCTCCGGGTCCTCGATTCCGGCGAGGGCGTCGAGAAAGCGGGCTTCCGCGTCGACGATGTAGAGCTGTTCGGCCCCCAGGCGCTTCAGCGCTTCGGTAACCTCCGCGGTTTCCCTGTTCCGCATCAGTCCCGTATCGACGTACATCAGGTGGACCTGATCCGGAGTTAGAGCGTCGAGGAGAAGCGCCGCGGCCACCGTAGAGTCGACCCCACCGGAAATAAGCAAGAGCACCGGCCGCTTTCCGGCGGCGGCCCTTATGGCTTCCCGGGCGTCTTCGCGATAGCGCTCGAGGTTCCACTCCCTCCTGGCGCCGCATATCCTTAGGGCGAAGTTTTCCAATATATCCGAACCGTGCTCGCAGTGGCTTACCTCGGGATGGTACTGGATCCCGATAAAGGGTCCCTTAGCAAACGAAACGGTTCCGATCAGGCCGTTCTCCGACCGGGAGACCACCTTTGCCCCGTCGGGTAAACCGACGATGGAATCGCCGTGGCTCATCCAAGAGGTGAAGCCGTCGGGAATCGCGTCGTAGAGAGCCGGTGCCTCGGAGCCGGTGTCTGCCTCAATGTACTGCCGGCTCGGGCCGTACTCTCGGTGGCTCCCGGCATCGACGACGCCTCCATGGTCGTGGACCAGGCGTTGGAGGCCGTAGCAGATTCCGAGAACCGGAAGACCTTCTGCGTAGACCCGGGGGCTCGGTGCCGGGGCGTCGTCGTCGTGGACAGAATGCGGAGAGCCCGAGAGGACAATGCCTTTGACGCCCGCAAGGTCGTCGTCGGTTAGCGCGTGGTCCCCCGGTAGGACCCGGGAGAAGACGCCCCGGTCACGGATTCGGCGGCTGATGAGCTGGGTTGTTTGGCTGCCGAAATCTAGGACGAGAATCGTGTCCACGGGTTCTTCCGGAGGATGGTGTGTTCCCGGTCGGAGCCGACCGAGATAATATCCACCGGGGTCTCGACGTACCCCTCGATGGCCTCGACGTAGGCTCGGGCCTTCGCCGGGAGATCTTCCCAGCGCTTGATGTTGGTAATCGGAGTCTTCCACCCCGGAAAGGTCTCGAGAACCGGCTCCGCCTCTTCGAGGTCGGTCAGCCGGGCGGGAAAGGTGTTAACCGTCTTTCCGCCGATTCGGTAGCCGGTGCACGCCTGAATCTCCTCCAGGCTGTCGTAGACGTCCAAGTGGGTAAGGGTCAGCGCGTCGAAGGCGTTGCTCAGGCAGGCGTACCGGAGTGCGACAAGGTCTAAATAGCCGCAGCGGCGGGGGCGGCCCGTGGTTACGCCGTACTCGTTTCCGAGCTCCCGGACCAGCTCGGTAAGGCCGTTATGGGTTGCTTCGGGAAACTCGGTGGGAAAGGGCCCGTTGCCGACCCGGGTCGAGTAGGCCTTGAAGACCCCCATCACCCCGTCGAGCTCCCGGGGACCGATTCCCGCTCCGAGGGAGGCGCCGGCGGCGGCGGACATTCCGGAGGAAACAAAGGGATAGGTTCCGAGATCGAGGTCGAGAAGAACCCCCTGGGCACCCTCGAGGAGGATTCGTCGCCCCCGGCGGTCGTGCATAAAGGTAACAAGGTCCCCGGACATCTGTTTTAGATCTTCGAGAAAGGGATCGAGGTAATCCCGGTCCGCCTGTGGGAGCCGGGAGTACATTTTGGGGTCGAAGAGATCCGCGATGCGAACGCCGTCCCGGGACGCCTTCTGCGCGTAGGCGACACCGATGCCCCTCCCCGTGGTACCGATTGGAAGGATACGCTTCTCGTCCATGCTCTTGTCCATCTCCCGGTACCGGGGAACGACGACATGAGCGCGGTCGGATACAAAGACGCGTCCCCGCCAGGAGACGCCGGCCTCCTCGAGAGTCCCGAGCTCCGAGAAGAGAGCCGCCGGGTCGATGACCATGCCGCTACCGAGGGCAACCTCTTTGTCGGGATAGACGACCCCCGACGGGACCAGGTGCAGCTTGTAGACCTTTTCGCCGTGGACGATGGTGTGCCCGGCGTTGGCACCACCGGAAAAACGGACAATTAAGTCTCCCTCGGAGGCGAGAAAGTCGACGATCTTACCCTTCCCTTCGTCTCCCCACTGGGCACCAATTACCGCAATGTTCATGGATGTGCGTCCTATGAGCGTGAATAGTTCGGCGGCTCCTGGGTAATGGCAACGTCGTGAACGTGTCCCTCCCGAAGACCTGCGGCGCTCATTCTAATAAACTTACGATACTGCCGCAACTCTTCGATAGTCTTGCATCCGCAGTACCCCATTCCCTTCCGGAGCCCGGTAACCAACTGATGAAGATACGGCCTCAGCTCCCCGCGGTAGGGCACCCTTCCCTCCACGCCTTCGGGTACCGGTTCGTCGTTCTCCGAGGCCTGATAGCGGTCGGCGGAGCCCCGCTTCATCGCTCCGATGGACCCCATACCGCGGTAGGTCTTGAAAATGCGCCCCTCGTAGATAACCTCCCGGCCGGGGGACTCCTTGAGACCGGCGAAGAGGTTTCCGATCATGACGGCGGTCGCCCCGATGCCGATCGCCTTGGAGATGTCCCCGCTGTACTTGATGCCACCGTCGGCGATAACCGGAACTCCGTGCTTGTCGGCTTCCTCGACGCCGGCGGCGACGGCGCTAAACTGCGGAACCCCGATGCCGGCGACGATCCGGGTGGTGCAGATGGAACCGGGGCCCACCCCGACCTTTACGATGTTTGCCCCGGCGTCGATTAGGCGCCGGGTTCCCTCGGCGGTCGCCACATTACCCCCTACGACCGGGATCCCGAATTCCTTCGCGATCTTCGAGACGCCGGCAATGACGTTCTTAGAGTCTCCGTGAGCCGTGTCCACGACCACGAAATCCACCCTGCTCTCCTTTAAGAGCGGCATGCGGACTTCGAGATCCGTCGGTGCTACCGCCGCTCCGACGAGGAGCCGCCCGTTCGGATCGGTGGCGGCCATCGGAAAGTCCTGGTGTTTCTCTATGTCTTTGACGGTGATAAGTCCGGTCAAACGGCCCTCATTGTCGACCACCGGCAGCTTCTCGATCTTGTGAGCGTCAAACTTCTCTTTGGCACTTTCGATGGTCGGAGACCCGACGACGACAATCGGATCCGGGGTCATCACCTCTCTTACCTTGAGGGAGTAGTCCCGGCAAAAACGAAGGTCCCGGCTCGTGATGATCCCGACCAGCCGATCGCCTTTCAGAACCGGAAGGCCCGAAACATGGTGCCCGCTCATGATGTTCCAGGCTTGTTCGACGGTCTGATCCTCCGAGGCGCTCACGGGGGAATCGATAACCCAGTTGAGGAACCGTTTTACGCGGTGCACCTGTCCGGCTTGTTCCTCCGGCGGCATGTTTCGATGTATGACGCCCACCCCGCCTTCGAGGGCAAGGCGGATCGCCAGACGCTCCTCGGTAACGGTATCCATGGCGGCCGAAACGATGGGGACGTTCAGCCGGATCCCCGGGTAGAGCTCCACCCGGACGTCGGCGTCGACGGGTACGAAGTCCGAGTAGCCCGGAACGAGCAAAACGTCGTCGTAACTCAGGGCCTCTTCAAGCATTTTCGGGGGACTCCTCTTTCAAGATGTTCTCTTCGACCTCGACGCAGATGCCGAGGGTCTTCTCTACGGCGTATCCCCGGTAGCGCTCGGGCTCTGCAAAGAGCTCCTCGAGGGAGCACCCGAGGCGCCGGCGTACCTGTGGATCGAGGACGGCGACCACCCCGGGGGATTCGGTCAATATGTCGCTTACCCGGCCACCGGAGGCTTCGGCTTTTAGCGTGATTCTCCGGAGCTCCTCGTGGGCTTCCGGGTTGCCGGAGCGCCCAAGGAGAACGTAGAGGGCCTCGGAGACGACCATCTCTCCGGTGCTCCGGAGGTTTTCGAGCATTCGCTCGGGGCGCACGTCCATCTTTTCGACGACGGATATGGAGCGGTGGACGGCGAGCACGAAACCGGCGAGGAACTCCGGGACGAATCTCCCGGAGGCGGAATTCGACAGATCCCGTTGATGCTCCGATACCTGGTCGAGAAAGAAACTCATCACCCTCGGGGAGAAGGCCTTCCACAAACTCTTTATGTGCTCACAGTTCCACGGATTGCGCTTCTGGGGCATTGTCGAGGAGCCGACCTGGGACGGGGCAAAGTACTCCCGGACCTCGTCGATCTCGCTCCGTTGAAGATGCCGAAGATCGTCCGCGAGGTTCGCAAGAATGCCGAAGGCCACGTTGACCTCCAAGAGCAGCCGGAGGAGGTATTCCGGTTCGACGATCTGCTTGGAGTAGCGGCTCACCGGAAGATCAAGGGACTCCAGAACCTCGCGTTCGAAGGCTATCGGATCGTCTACCAAGAGCCCCATCGCGTTGTAGGCACCGACGGCCCCGGCGAGCTTTCCGGCGAGCTCTCTGTTTCGCTCCGCTATTTTTGCGTAGGTCGTACCGAGGCGCTGGACGTACTCCGCCAGAAAGAACCCGAAGGTTATGGGAACCGCGTGGCGTCCATGGGTGCGGCCGACCTGGGGTGTCTCGGCGTGACGCCGGGCGCCGGCCACCAAGGCTTCGATCAACCGCCTAACCTTCGGCAGCAGAAGGTTGTTTACGGCATCCCGGTAGCGGAGCGCGTTCGCCGTATCGAGAATGTCCATCGAAGTCGCCCCGAGATGAACGAAGGGGGCGAGATTCTCCGGAAGATGACGCTGGATAACGTTGACCAAGGCCCGGATATTGTGCCGGGTCTTCTCCTCCTCGGCGTAGACCTCTCGACCGGTTACCTTTTCGGTGAGGGCATCGATCGCTTGTTCGTCTTCCGGCGAGAGGCGCCCCTCCCGCCGGGCGTGGGCTTTCAGAAGGGCGGATTCCACCGCAGTTTCGTAGGTTACCAGGGCCGCCTCGCTGAGGTAGTGTGCGAGCTCTTCGTGGAGCTCGGGATTGGATACGTGATACCGATGATCCAAGGGAGAGAGGGAGTCATAAACCCCGTCGGATGCCATAGACTATCATGCCCAATGGGCTTTCCTTTGTCAAAGACAATGGACGTGTTTGCAGCAGATAGGAGATAATAGCGCCGTGCATCGGATATTACTTGCCCTTCTCGCCGTCACGATGGCGTTGCTTCTCTTGTCCTGCGACGAGCCGGATACCACAGAACTCCGACCAACCGATGGACCGCAGTACGTTGTCCCCGAAGCGGGTCCCGGAATCGTCTTGGCGTCCAACGCGCCCTCCTCCCTCTCGATTGGAACCCCGGAGGAGCGGGTTCGGCCGGGGGTACGGATCAACGACGACGTGCTCGTCTCTCAGGTCCTCGAGGTAAACCTGGATATCGATCAAGTCGACGAGCAGATCGTCGTCTTCAAGCGGCGGGACGACGTTACCGACCGCATTCGGCTCCTGATCGCCGACTTCGACACCATCCGGAATACCTATATCCCCAGCTGGGAGGGTCCGACCCAGGCGAGCAACGTCCGCACCTTTGCCGTCTATAACGACGATCTAACCGGGGATCACAATCCCGAGATAACGGCCTTCGGGATGGACAGCGACGGAATGCAAACTCTCGACATCTTTCGCCGGGCGTCGTCCCCGACGGGTGTCGGGCTATTCTTCGAGCCGATCGGAACGTTCCGATCCGACGGCAGCATCGAAATAGAGGAAGTCGACCGCTCACAGGCGTATCACACCGTCCAGACCCTCGGAACCAGCTTCCCCGTCGCGGTCTATACCCGCAATCTCGAGTCGGAGAACGTTCTCGACCTGCTCAAGACGACCTACCATTGGAGCTTTCCGGAGGGAAGATATCTCGAAGGGGAAACCGAGGAAATCCCCGGGGCGCAGATCGAGGAGCAACAACTCAGTTCCCTCTACCAGGGGAGCGTCCAAGACTTTGAGAGCTTTCTCTCCGGGCCCTGGTATCTGGCGCTAAACGACCACACTCGGGAAGTGGGCGATCTCGTCTTCTTCGACACCCAGCAGCGACGGATCGTATTCTATCGGACCGATTCGCAAGAATCGTATATCTGGAACGATTCCCACAAGACGCTCTATCGGGCCGGCCCGGGGCTCTGGGTAAATATTGTCAACGAGTCTTTTCAGGCCGTCCGGAAGCAGATGTCGATTGCCGTTCTTACGGCCAATTCTCTCTTTGTAAACTTTACGGAGGACGACGAATGGTCCGGTACCTACCGGCGCCTTACGCCGAGTCTCCAGCAGTCCTTCCTGAAGAACGAGAGTTTGGTGAGCGCCCGGAACGTCCCGGACCTCCAAGGGGTCTTCGAGAACGACTCCGGAATGGAGATGTTCTTTGCCTCCCCTCGGTTTGTACTCCGGGAGAACGGTGAGGAGCTCGCCGGCGGCTTCTCGCTCTTCCGCGTGCCGGAACCGATTATGGAACTCAAAGTCCTCAACGAAGATGGCCTGGTGCAGCAGCGACGCACCTACTCGGTCGACCTGACCGAACAGACCCGGGGGGATCAGATTCTTCGCCGATTGACCCTTACTCCCGTTGCCCTCGAAATTCGGGGCGTCCGTACCTTGCCGGAAGAATCGATCGTCCTCGAGCAAGTTGAAGAGATCGAGGAAACCGACTCCTAATCGAAGACCAAAAACCCTTCGAGGCCGTGTTCCTTCAAGCGCACCACCGTGTTCTGGGGCGTTGCCTCCCCCGGGGATACGAGAACCTGGTAGTACGTGCCGCCGTTGCGTTCCCGGCTCCTGATCGACACGGAGAATCCCAACGCGCCGACGTCTCGGGCCATGTATTCCGCATTTTCCCGATCCCTAAAGGAGCCGACCTGTACCCCGGCGGGTTCCGGAGCCGGCTCCGGCGCCGGTGATTCGACTACCGCCGGCCCCGCGTCCGTTTCAGGCCTCCCTTCGGAACCGGAGAAGATACGAGCCGGAGAGGGATACCCGGAGACGCGACCGTCACCGGCGGTCAAGCTCTCCCAGACCAGGGGGAACTCCTCCTCGAGGGCCGCGGATACGCGCTCTGCTTCCGCGGCATCACCGTTCTCCCTGGCCCACTGCAGGGAAAGGGCGAGGGAAATGTCGCGCCATCCCTCCCGATTTAGGGTAGCTATGCAGGAGTCGAAAGAGCTTTGGTGCTTTTGGGCGAGGCTTATCCGACACCGGAGGATAGATATCTCCCGAAGCGTCTTCCGGGTAACCTGCCGTCCCGTCAAACGACCGAGACGCTCTTCAGCGGCTCCAAGCTCCCCCATCTCGAACTCCAAACGAGCAAGGTCCACCGCGAGGGGGTCCGGACCTGCGAAGAGAATCGTCTCCCCGAGAGCCGCGAGGGTGTCCCTCCCGGACTCGTATTCCCCTTGGAGCTCGTAGAGCTCGGCTTTCCGGCGTGATATTTCGCCGACGAAGCCTTCCGCACCGGGATGCTCGAGGTAGCCTTTGAGAATCTGATGCACCGCCGAAACCGAAGAGGTTGTGGAAATGAGACGGTCGAGCCCCTCAAGAAACCCCGGATCTCCGGCGAGCAAGAGCTCGTCCAGGTCGGCAGGCTCCGAGACGGCGGGCTCCTCCTGGGCGAAAAGAACCTGGGGAACGGAGGAGAGAAGAATCAGAAGGAGGATGAATACCTTACGGCTTGTCGCCCCCGGGGAGAATGGGAGGAGCTTCTTCTTTTTTCTTTCGCCCACGCTTTTGTTTCGGCTCTTTTGGCTCTTTCTTTGACTTGGATCGGCGTCGAAACGTAAACGGGAGGGTAATCGATACTCCGACGAAGAAAGCACTGAAGAGGCTGATAAAAATGGGAACATCGTCGAGGGTCGTAAACCCGAAGGAGATATCCGTAGCGTTCTGGGCGTTTAACCCGGCGAAAGTCACCACTAAGCCAAGGAGGATAACGACGAAAAACAGCTTCCAGGGCATAGCTATATCATACGCTCTGGAGGACGCGAGGTAAAGGCACCGGTTCAATGCCGAAAGGATCGCTGTCCGGTAAAGACCATCGAGGCCCCCCGCTCGTTGCACGCTTCGATACTTTCGAAGTCCCGGAGAGAGCCGCCGGGCTGCACGACACCCCTGACTCCTTCTCTTAGACCTACGTCGATTCCGTCCCGGAAGGGGAAGAAGGCGTCGGAAACCATGATGCTATCCCGTAAGCCGCCGTTCACCTTCCCGACCTCGGCGGTAACTTCCTCCCGCTCGGTGTCGCTCAGGGCGTCCATCGTCCGGGAGTGGCGTTCCCATGCGAGGCGCTCGGCAAGCTTTTTGTACGCCTTGTCCCGCGCGATTTCCGCGACGCCGACCCGGTCCTGTTCGCCGGTCCCGATGCCGACGGTAGCGCCGTTCTTTACGTAGATGACCGAATTGCTCGTCACCCCGCTCTCGACGTACCACCCGAAAAGCATCTCTTCGAGCTCTTCGGGAGTCGGTTCCCGGTTTACCCGGTATTCGATTCCCTTGTGCTCGGCGACCGCCGGCAGAAAATCCGCCGCCGTTTGGGCCCTCGGAACGAAGGACCACTGGACGATAACACCCCCGTCGATCAACGAGGAGTAGTCGAGAACCCGCCGGCCGACGTAGGCCGAAAGCCGTTCCATGTTTGCGATCCGCATGATCCGAAGGTTTTTCCGTTTCGACAGGATCTCGACGACCCCGGGGGCGTATTCGGGAGCGGCGACAACCTCGACGTACTCCCCGGCGATAAGCTCCGCGGTCTCTCTATCGACCTCACGATTCAGCGCCACCGCGCCGCCGAATGCGGCGATCCGGTCCGCCATGTGGGCCTCGTAGTAGGCGGCGGAAAGCGTGTCCCGAAGGGCGACGCCGGAGGGATTGTTGTGCTTTACCACGACCGCCGCCGGAGAATCGGAAAAGTAACGCAGAATCCCGAGGGCAGCGTCAACGTCGGTAATGTTTATCTTCCCGCCTTGGTATCGATCTGGATACGGTAGCCGGGATAGGGGGCATAAAAGCCCT
>CAYPUT010000044.1:0-19459 GCA_964413945.1 uncultured Spirochaetaceae bacterium | reverse complement strand
TTCCGGCACCTGTGTAACCTGCTTCTGATCCACGCGGGAGATTTAGAGGCCGCCGTCGACGCCCTCTATAGCTCCCTCGGGGTGCACCCGGATTCCGTGGCCCCGGAAGAACGGCTCCGGGCCCTCAATAGGGCGGCCTGCGGCTGGAACTGGGTCCGGACCTACGCCCCGGAGGATTTCCGCTTTTCGCTCAAGAGGGGAAATGAGGAACCGGTAACGCTATCCGAGGCGGAGCTTTCCGCCGTCCGAGAGCTCCGGGACCAGATCGTAAGCCGCCTCGACGAGTTCGAAGAGAGGGAGCTCGGCGAGGCTATCTACGCCCTTGCCCGGTCCCGGGGGATCGAGCCCAAGGAGCTCTTCGTCACCCTGTACCGAGTATTCGTCGGCAAGGAGAAGGGTCCCCGCCTCGCGGGGTTCCTGAAAACCATCGGCCGAGAGCGCTGTCTCGAGATTCTGAAGGAGTACTGATCCGCCGGTTATCGGTGCGGCAGTTGCCGCAGCCGTTGGGTGTCTATGCCAGCCGGGCCCGGAGCGCCTCGAGATTCTTTCTGCGGTCCTCCGCCTTAAAGAGGTAGGAGCCGACGACGAAGATGTTGGCCCCGGCGGACTTTGCGTCGCCGATGGTACTCTCGTCGATGCCACCGTCGACCTCGATATTGACCTCGTCTCCGAGGAGCTTCCGGGCCCGCTCGATCTTCGGTAGCATCTCCGGGATGAACTTCTGCCCCCCGAAGCCCGGCTCGACGGTCATGATCAGCAGGCGATCGATGTACTCGGCGATAGAGGTGAGGGCGGAGACCGGTGTCCCGGGGTTTATCGATATCCCGGCCTGGACGCCTGCCTGCCGGAGGTCCCGGAGCAGGATGTAGCCGTGGTGGGTCGCCTCGTAGTGGAAGGTAATGATACCCGAGCCGATCTCCTTGAACTGCCGCCAGTAGTCCTGAGGCCGGATAATCATCAGGTGGGCCTCGAGGGGCATTCCGGGATACGCCCCCGCGATGCCGGCGAGCACCGAAGGTCCGAAGGAGATGTTCTCCACGAAGACTCCGTCCATTACGTCGAGATGAATCTCGTCGATTCCGTCGGCAACGTCGTCGATCTCTTCCTTTAGGCGGAGAAAGTCGGCGTTGAGGATACTCGCGGCAATCTTGTAGTTCATGGGTAGACTATACGGGGAGGCCGGAACCCGGTCAACGAAGGAGACGCCGGAGGACCGCGTCCTTCTTGCGCCACTTCGGATTTACCTTTACCCGGAGGTCCAGGGCGACGGGGTAGGGAAAAAGCTCCCGGAGCGTCTGTTCGGCCCCTTTGCGGATGTCGCGAATCATCGCGCCCCCCTTGCCGACGACAATTCCCTTTTGCGATTCCCGTTCGACGTAGATGACCGCCCGGACCGCAAGCCGCTGCGGCCGAGGGCCCGCCTGGGGGGATCTGCCTTTCGGTGAGCGAATATCCTCGAAGGCGCTGTCGAGAATATCGACGTAGACGGCATGGGGTACCTCCTGGGTCGTCCGGCGCATTACCTGCTCCCGGATGGTCTCGGAGATACGGAAGCCCGGATCCTGGTCGGTGTAGAACTCCTCCGGGTAGAAAGGCTCCCCTTCGGGGGCCTTTGCGAAGAGGGCGGAGGTAAGCTCTTCGACGCCTCTTCCGGTAGCGGCGCTGATCTCGACCCGGGGTGCCTCGGGAAAGCGTGCGTCGAGAAAGGTAACCCAGGCGTTCGGCACGGATTCCGGCCCCGGCGCCAAGAGGTCGGTCTTGTTTATCGCGACCACCGCCGGTTGGGGTGCCGCGATAACGGCGTCGGCGATCATCGTCTCTTCCTCCCCGGGTTCCCGGGTAACGTCGGCGACGTAGAGAACCAGATCGACCTCGTCGAGGCTCGCGAGGGCAACCCTCTTTAGCTCCTGGTTCATCTTCTGCTCGGAAAGGTGGAACCCCGGTGTATCGAGAAAGACGAGTTGCCCCTGCGGCCGGCTCAGGATGCCTCGGACACGATTCCGGGTGGTCTGGGGAACCGGGGAGACGATGGAAACCTTGTGGCCGCAGATGCGGTTTACCAGGCTGCTCTTTCCCGCCGAGGGGCGTCCGACAATGGCTACGAATGCGACTCTCATGTCTTGGCCTTTTGCAAATCGGCGATATTTGCTAGTATATTCACGCATATGTGGAACATATCCCAGAGACTCGAAGAAGAAAACGACGACGAGAAGCAGGACCCCAACGCCGGTGCCAGCGAGCAATTCATGCAGAAGATGCTCAAGACCCGGACTATCCTGCTTTCCGGCGAGATAAACAAGAACTTAGCGGAACGGGTTGTCCGGCAACTCCTCCTCCTCGAGGACGCGAGCGACGAGCCGATCCGGATATTTATCGACTCTCCCGGGGGGGACGCGGACGCAGGGTACGCCGTCGTCGACATGATCCGCTTCGTAAGGCCGCAGGTGTTCACCATCGGCATGGGGCTCGTGGCGAGTGCCGGTGCTTTGATCCTTCTCGGTGCGCCGAAAGAGCAGCGCCTCGGACTCCCCAATTCGCATTATCTGATCCATCAACCCTTGAGCGGAATGCGGGGTGTGGCGACGGACATCGAGATACACGCCCGGGAAATCGAGAAGATGCGGGTTCGCATCAATCAGCTTATCAGCGACGAGACCGGTAAGCCGATGGAGCAGGTGGAAAAGGACACCGACCGCGATTTCTGGATGGGGGCCGAGGACGCGGTAGCATACGGTCTTCTTTCGGCCGTCGTTGCGTCTCGGGACGAGTTGGAGAAGCGAGTAGCCTCTTAGGCCCACAAACAATGGTTCCTTCAATGAACGACCCCTACGGTGCCAAAGCGTTCGAGGGCTTCTCGGACGAAGACCTTCCCGGCCGGGCTGCCTTTATCCAAGGTAAGGTGCGGGATGTCTTCGAGACCGGAGACAAGCTTCTAATCTACACCTCCGACCGCATTTCCGCCTTCGACCGGGTCCTCGGTCTCGTCCCCCATAAGGGAGAGGTCCTCAACGCCCTCTCGCTCTACTGGTTCCGCCACACCTCGGACATCGTGCCGAACCATATTATCAAGTCGATTACCCCCCGGAGCGTCTTGGTAAAGAGGTGCGATGTCTTTCCCGTCGAGGTCGTGGTCCGGGGCTACCTGACCGGTTCCGCCTGGCGCGACTACTCTGCCGGGCGTCCGGTCTCCGGTATCGAGCTTCCCGGGGGGATGCGGATGAACGAGCGCCTCGAGGGACCGCTGGTAACCCCGTCGACGAAGGCCGAACGGGGGACCCACGACGCGCCGATTTCCGCCGAAGATGTCGTCGCCCAAGGGCTTGCCACGAAGGAACAGTGGGAAACACTGAGCTCCGTAGCCCTCTCCCTCTACGCCCGGGGGAGCGAGATATGCGCTCACCGGGGTCTGATTCTGGTAGACACGAAGTACGAGTTTGGGCTTCTCGACGGCAGGATTATCCTTATCGACGAGCTGCATACTCCCGACTCCTCCCGGTTCTGGTACGCCGACAGCTACGAAGAGCTTTTTGCCCAGGGGGAGAAGCAGCGGAAGATCGACAAGGAGTACTTCCGGCAATGGCTGATGGAACAGGGCTATTCGGGGGACGGAACACCGCCGGATATTCCCGGAGAGGTTCTCCGGGAGGTGTCCAAACGCTACATTCGGGCCTACGAGACCATCATCGGAAAATCTTTCTCCCCAAAATCGAAGAACTTTGAAGCAGAGCGCGCGGAAATCCTGTCTTATCTGGTAGAGCATAGCTAACCCTCTATCAGGAGCGTATTACATGAACATCTTCTCTCTTGTCCTGCGGATCTGCTGTATCGGAGCTGTTTTGGCGTCTACCGCCGGGTGCGCCCCGTGGCTTTCGCCGGACGACGGGGTAACCGTGGTCAGCTACAACCTGCAGAACCTCTTCGACGGCGTCTCCCAGGGGACCGAGTACCCGGCATTCGATCCGGAAAAGGGGAGCTACGGTTCGGAAGACTATCGCCGGCGGCTGGAGACCTTAGGGGGCCTTCTCTCGGGGGCTTTTTCCGAGCCTCCGTCGGTCCTCGTCCTTCAGGAGGTCGAAAACCGTGGGGTCGCCGGGGACCTTCTCGACGCGGCCGGGTGGACCCACGCATACGAGCACCTGCTCTTCGACCCGGCACCCGTCGGGAGCGTCGGCGTCGCCGTCGCCTCGGTTCTCCCGGTGTCTGAGGTCCGGAGTCACCGGAGCGTCTATTACGGACGATCCGACCGGACCATTCTCGAGGTGCGCCTCGAGGCGGGCGGCGACGAGCCCGGAACCGGCGATATCCTCCTCTTCGCCAACCACTGGAAATCCCGGCGACCGAGCCGGGAGAAAACCGAGCCCCGGCGCCTTCTGTCGGCGGCGGCCCTCGGGTTTCGAATCTCAGAAACTAAAGCGGGCCTCTTCCTTGTCGTCGGGGATCTGAATACCGAGACCCCGAGTCTCCCGGGCTTTACCCGGCCCTGGGACACCGGCGATCATCCCGGGAGCTACGCCTACCGGGGAGACTGGGAACGCCTCGATCACATCCTCTACCGGGCCGACGCCACCGGTACCCCGGGAGAATCCCCGGGAGCCTACCGTCTCGATTCCTTCGACGTGGTGGCGCCCCCGGAGACCCTTACCGCCGAGGGCTACCCGAAGCGGTGGATACCCCGGCACGGCGGCGTGTCGGACCACCTGCCGGTCGTCGCCCGGTTCGTTCGTACCGGGCCGACGCAGTAGTCCGGGCGGCGCCCACCTTTACCAGACCCCGGCCTCCTCGAGGGTGGCGGTTACCGCTTCTGCCCAACCCCGGTTTGCCGCAGGGCTCGCCGGGCTCGGGTGGAGGACGCGGAGAATACGGGTGTCGCCCTCCGGGCCCCTAGGGTGTCCGGCGACGGCTCGGAGCCTCTCTTCGGCGAAGCGGCCGACCCCGACGAGAACACCCGGCTCGAGGAGGTCGATAACCTTCCGGAGACTCCGGTCGCAGGCGTCGAACAGCTGCCTTCGCTCCCCGGCGGGGAGCTTGTCCGGCGTAATATTCCGGCCGGTATCTCCGAGAAAGGCGAGGGGGCAGTAGTTGGCGACGTAGTGACGGGCGAAAAAGCGCTCCGGCGTCTCGAACCGCTCTGCGAAGAGCCCCCAGAGGCGCTTGCCGCTCACCTCCCGGCGCTCGCTTTCGAGACCGAGAATCGGGCGTTTGGGATGGGCGGTCGCCGGCCGGCCGACCTCTGCGGAGATTTTCAACCATTCCCGGACGTACACCGGGTCTCCGAAGGGGATGCCCGTTTGGACCATGCCGAAGGGCCCCGGGTTCATTCCCAGAAACAGAACCCGCGTAGAGGCTCCGGCGTAGCGGAGATGGTACTCCTCGAAGGGGCCCCAGGCGTAGGAGAGCGGATTGTAGACCGTGTGTACCGGCGGGGCGAAGGAAAGGCCGGTAAGCTCTTGGGAGAGGCCCCGGTACGCCGAGAGAACCTTACGGGCAAAAGCGTTTGTAGAGGACACGCCATTGAGTCTATCCGGCGGGGAAGATCCCCTTCAATCCCGCCGGAGACGCCCAGCCGGAGGCGCCCAGACAGAGGCGCCCGGGCGGGTCACAAAGCGCCCCAAAACGGATATGATCCCTGGCAATGGCGACCTTTGGCTCTCCCGGCGAATACCTGACGGCTCTCGCAGAATCGACCGCGCCCCCTGCGGGGTTTTCCCTCTCGACGACTCGCATTAGCTTTACCCCGACCGAGCGGCCGACCCAAGAACCGTACGCGATGGACCTATCGCTTGTTCTCGCCGAGGCGCCCACCGACTCCTTCGCCTTTATGTGTACGAGCAACCGGGTTGCCGGGGCGTCCGTACAGCTGGCCCGCCGCCGGGCCGGCCAGCCGCTCTTCCGGGGGATTCTCGTCAATAACCGCATCGCCAACGTCGCCGTTCGCCGGGGCCTCGCGGATGCCAAAGAGCTGGTCTTAAGCCTCGGAGAGCGGCTCGGGGTTCCTCCGGAGGAGCTGCTGTCGGTGTCGACGGGGATTATCGGCTGGCGGCTGCCGGTTCCGGAGATGGTGGCCGCCTTCGGCCCCCTGGCCGACGGGTTGGGCGGCTTCGGTCCCCCGGAGATTGCCCGGAGCATCATGACCACCGACTCCTACCCCAAGTGCCGGACCGTCGAGGTCGGCGGCGGGCGGATAACCGCCATCGCCAAAGGCGCCGGTATGATCGAGCCCAACCTGGCCACCATGCTCGTTTTTATCCTAACCGACCTGGATCTCGACCGCGATGTCGTCCGGAAGGCCCTCTCGGAGGCGGTCGAGGAGAGTTTCAACCTGATTTCGGTGGACGGAGATCAGAGCACGAGCGATCTCGTGGCACTGATGAGCTCCCGGCGGGGAGCGAAGGTGACTCCGGAGGAGTTCGGCGACGCCCTTACGGGTGTCTGCAGAGCCGTGGCGGAGGATATCGTTCGAAACGGCGAGGGGGCGGGGCACGTTATCCGGGTTACCGTTTCCGGCGCTAAAGACGGCCCGGAAGCCGGCGCCTTCGGAAAAGCCGTGGTAAATTCGCCCCTTGTGAAGACCGCCGTTTACGGCAATGATCCTAACGTGGGTAGGATTCTCTCGGCCCTCGGGGACTACGCGGGAAACGCCGGAGTCGATCTCGACCCCGACCGCCTGGAAATCCGGGTCGGAGAAGAGCCCGTCTATCACGACGGTGCCTTCGATCTGAACAGAGACCGGGAGCAGGCGCTCTCGTCCTACCTGCAGGAAACCGCGATGAACCCCCGGATCAAGGGGTTTCCGCAACACGATCTCGCCGTCGAGATCTCGGTTACGATGCACCGGGGCGGCGCTTCGGCGACTGTCATCGGGTGCGACCTGACAAACGAGTACATTCGCGAGAACGCGGATTACCGGAGTTAGCACCATCAATTCTAGAAAGGAATAGTAGCTATCGTGATGCCCGAAGAGTTCGACAGCCAAGTACGAGAGGCCGGCAGGTCCATAGACTCCTGCCGGCAGGAGATAGCAAAACGCGTGGTAGGCCAGAGCGGGATGATCGACGGCCTTTTGATCGGGCTTCTCTCCGGGGGGCACGTCCTCCTCGAGGGGGTTCCCGGACTGGCAAAGACCCTCGCGGTCAAGGCCCTCGCCGAGGTCATAGACACGGGGTTCAAGCGCATCCAGTTTACCCCGGACCTGCTCCCGGCGGACCTCACCGGCACGATGATCTTCCGGCAACAGACCGGCGATTTTGTCCCGCGAAAGGGGCCTATCTTCTCCAACATCATCCTCGCCGACGAGATAAACCGGGCCCCCGCGAAGGTGCAGTCGGCGCTCCTCGAGGCGATGGAGGAGCGGCAGGTGACCATCGGGGATACCACCTTCCCCCTGGCGGACCCCTTCTTTGTCCTGGCGACCCAGAATCCCATCGAGCAGGAGGGAACCTATCCCCTTCCCGAGGCGCAGCTCGACCGCTTTCTCCTGAAGCTGACGGTGGGGTACCCGACCAAGGAAGAGGAGCTCTCGATCCTGCGGCTCGTCGGGGTGGAGGAGCGGATTCCCCTGCGTCCGATTCTCTTCCCTTCGGACATTCGAAGGCTCCGGGAGGTGGCGGCGCAGATTCGGGTCGACGAGCGAATCGAAGAATACATCGTCGCGTTGATTACCGCGTCCCGGGAGCACAACCGGGCCACCCACGCGTACTCCCGGTATATCGACTACGGTTCCTCACCCCGGGGTACCATTTTTCTCTACCGGGCGGCGAAGGTCCGGGCCCTCCTCGACCGACGCGCCTACGTTATCCCGGAGGACGTCAAAGCGGCGGCGACGGACGTTCTGCGGCATCGAATCGTCCTCTCCTACGAGGCGGAGTCGGAAGAGTTGACCCCGGAGGACGTTATCTACAACCTGCTCTCGGCAATTCCCGTTCCTTAAGGAAGCCATGCGGCCCCGGAAATCGTTCAGTCGTATCCGACGTCTCGAGCTCGTCTCCGAGAAGCTGGTCCAGAGCCTCCTTGCCGGGAACTACCGGAGCGTTTTTCGAGGCCCGGGCATAGAGTTCGACGAGGTCCGGGAGTACGTCCAGGGGGACGACGCCCGGCTGATCGACTGGAACGTCAGCTCCCGCCTCGGGAGCGCGTATACCAAGACCTTTCGGGAAGAGCGGGAGATGACCCTCTTTCTCTTAGTCGATGTCTCCGGGTCGGTCGTTATCTCTCCCGGGGGCGGTATGCGAAAGGAGCTGGAGAACTTTCTCGTCGCCCTCCTTTCCCTCGCCGCTCTGCGGAACAACGACAAGGTCGGCGCCGCCTTCTTTGCCGAACGGATCGAGAAATGGATTTCCCCCCGGAAGGGAAAGCGCCACGCCTTGCGCCTCTTGCAGGACATTATGACCTTTGCCCCGAAGAGCCGGGGCTCGAACCTCTCCGGAGCGCTTCGAACCGTCGGGGAGAGCCTTGCCCGCCGGGGCATCTGCGTCGTTATTTCGGATTTCAAGACCAGGGGATACCTCCGGGAATTGAGCCTCTTAGCCCGGCGCCACGACGTTATCGCCCTGCGCGTTTCTGAGCCGACCGACTACGACTATCCGGTCTCCGGCGGGACCTTTCTTCAAGACCCGGAAACCGGCCGGACCATTCTGGCGACCGGCCGGAACGCCGCCTTTCGGAAGCAGTACCGGGACTACTGGCAGCGGGAACGGCTGCAGTGGCTCCGGGACTGCCGCCGTCTCGGGGTCTCTCCTCTGGAGGTCTCCACCCAAGACGACCCGGCGTCGAAGCTCATCCAGTTCTTCAAGCGGCGGAAACGGCGATGAGGTCTCGAATCCGGCGCCCGGCGGCCGCGTTGTTTCTGTTGCTCATCTCCGCCCCCGGGTTCGCCGAGTATTCGGTTACCGACGTCATTTTTCTGCCTCGGATCTACTACGTCGGAGACCGGGTCGAGCTCCGGGTGCTTCTGCGCTACTCTGCGGAGGAGGAGCCGGCCCGGCCCACCGAGGTCCCGACGATCGAATGGGGGGACGTACACGAGATAACCGCCTCCTTCGAGAACGGGGTGGGTGAGCTCCGGCTATCCTTTACCCCCTTCACCCCGGGAACACAGTCGATTCCTCCGATTTCCCTCGGGACCATCACCCTTGGTCGAACCGACGTCTTCGTTCAGTCCATTCTGACCCAGGAGGATGCGGAGCTCGCGCCGCCCCGGGGGCCCGTCGTGCTTCCCGGGACCCGGCTTTCGCTTATCCTTTTCTTAGGAGTTCTTCTCGGGGGGCCGCTCTTATGGCGCTTCGTGCTTCGCCGGGGCCTCGAGTGGATGCGGCGTCTTTTCCGTCGATACCGAGAGGGCCGGCCATACCGCCGGTTTGCCCGGGACCTCAGGAACCTTACCCAGAACTCCTCGGACATCGACGGCAGGCGGTTCTACATCCTTCTGGGGGAAAACTTTCGACGCTACTTGACCCGGAAGACGGGAACGGACTGCCTCGCGGCGACAACCGGGGAGGTCACCGAGCGCCTCTCCGAGCTCGTCGACGACCCGATAAGGCGGCGGCAGCTCGTAGAGCTTCTGCATTACGGCGACCTGGTCAAGTTCGCCGACCGCCCTTCGAGCGAAAACACCCGGCGGGAGCACGTCGAGATCATGCGGGACACGGTCAAGACAATTGAAGCCCGGAGGCGACGCCGTGTGGCTCTTTGATCAACCGGCCTACCTCGGGCTCTTGCCGCTTGTTCCCCTCGCTGTCTACTTCCGCCATTTCTGGCCCCGCCGGGGAAGCCGTATGCCCTTCGCCATCGGAATCTGGCCCGATCGCGGTTTCTCCCCGAGGCACCTGGGTCTCGGGCTTCTCTACCGCGCCGGGACCCTCTGTTTCTGGCTCGGTGTCCTCCTTTTGATCGTCGGCCTCGCGGGCCCCTCCCGGGTTACCCGGGAACGGGTCTTCCTGAACCAGGGAATCGACATGATGATCGTCCTCGACGAGTCACCGAGTATGGCGGCGCAGGACTTCGTTCCGGTCAACCGATTCGAGACGGCCCGAGACGTTATCGAGCGGTTCGTCCGGAGCCGGGAGAACGACGCGATCGGCCTGGTCAGTTTCGGACAGGAGGCGGCTCTCCGGGTTCCCCCGACCTTGGACTACGACGCGCTCCTCCGGCGCCTCGGTGAGCTGCGGATCATGGGTCTCGGAGACGGAACAGCCGTCGGTATGGGCCTTGCCATCGCCGCGCTCCATCTCGAGCAGTCCACCGCGGACGAGCGGGTTATCATTCTTCTTACCGATGGGGAGAACAACGCCGGCGAAATCTCGCCGGAAACGGCAGCCCGGGTTGCAGCGGAGATGGGGATCCGGATCTACGCCATCGGAATCGGAAGCGAGGAGGCTGCGCCCCTGGAGTTCGTCGATCCCGAGTCCGGCCGGGTCTACCGGGGAACCTTTGAGGGAGGCTTCGACGAAGCACTGCTGCAGCGGATCGCCGAGGGCGCCGGGGGACTCTATTTCTACGCCGGCAGCGGCGGCACCCTTGGAGCCATATTCAACGCCATCGACTCCCTGGAAACCGTGGAGCGGCGGGTGCGCATCCAAGTTCACCGAACCCAGCGCTATCTCTGGGTTGTGTTTCTCGGCCTCCTTCTGATTCTTGCGGATTACCTGGTCCGCCGGCTTTTGATCCGGGAGGTCGTATGACCGTCGGCAACCCTCGGGCACTCTGGCTTCTTCTTGCTCTCGTGCTTCTCGCGTTTCTGGAGCTTCGTCATCTTATCAACGGGCAACGAGACCTTGCCCGGCTCGCCGGCGGGGACCAGGAGCAACGGCGCCGCCTCTTCTTCGTACGGTGGTTCTTCTCTTCGGTGGCCTTTGGACTCTTCTGGGTTTTCGCGGTCCTCGCGCTTACCGATCTCTCCTGGGGGGTACGTCCCGTCGAGGAGGACAGACGGGGAATCGAGATCGCCTTTGTTCTCGATCTCTCTAACAGTATGCTTGCCCAGGACGTGGAGCCGAGCCGTCTCCGACGGGCTCGGGACCTTCTCCGGGCGCTGGTGAGCGAGCTCGAGGGTAGCCGGTTCGCCGTGGTCGGTTTTCGAGGCGCCGCGAGTAGAGTTGTGCCGATGACCCAGGATCTTACCGCCGTCGAGTCGCTCTTGAGCGTTTCGGCGGCAGGTGTTATCACCACGCCGGGGAGCGACCTCGAGGCCGGTTTGTCGGCGGCGCTCGAAGCGTTTCCCGAAGGGTCTAATCGCCACCGGGTTATCGTCCTCTTCTCCGACGGGGAAGCTTTGACGGGCAATGCCGCCGCCGCCGCGGAGGCGGTTGGGGAGGCGGGAATTCCTGTTTTCTCCGTAGGCATCGGTTCCCGGTCCGGGGCATCGATACCCCTTCCGTCGGGGGACGTAATCCGGGATAGCCGAGGTAGACCGGTGGTAACCCGCCTCGAGGAGGACGTCCTCCGACAGGTGGCCGGATTGACCCGGGGCGCCTACTACGAAGTCGGAGAGCCGGAGCTCTTTATCACCCTTCTTCGGGACATCCGTGAGTACTACGGTACCCTCGAGGCTCAGGGGTTTCGTCTCGAACCGGTGCAGCGTTATCGCCTGTTTCTCTCCCTGGCGTTGATCTGCTTGGCACTCTTTGTTTCACTTCGAGTAATAAGATGGAACGTATACTTCTAAGAATATTGGCGGTGCCGGCGTTAGTCTTGCTGGGCTCCTGCGGATTCGGCGAACCCCACGTCTCGGTTCTCCAGGGCAATTACGCCTACGGGCAGGGGCGGTTTCAACGGGCCACCGTAGAGTACCTCGAGGCCCTCTCGACGGATCAGCACCTACCTTGGATACTCTACAACCTCGGTAACTCCTACCACAGCCTCGGGGAGAACGAGGCGGCCTTGGAAATGTGGAACGCAGCCCTGTCGTCCCAGGACCCGGAATTGATGTACCGGGCGGGCTTCAACCGGGGTGTGTTATTCTACGAGCAGGGTCGATTCGACGAGGCCTACAACGAGTTCCGGTATGCCTTGGTCATTAATCCCTCGAGCATCGCGGCCAAGGTCAATCTCGAGCTTACCGTGCAGAAGCTCCGGGCCGGAAGCGCCGCGGAGAGCGGTCGTCCGGCAGCGGGCAACGGCGGAGGGGACGGCGAGCCCTCCACGGAGACCCTCCGGGTGCTGAATTACATTCGCCGCAAAGAGGTAAACCGTTGGCGCTCCCAGGATCAACGACCGGACGACGACGAAACGTATCGCAACTGGTAGCCCTTATCCTCGGTTTCCAAGCGGCTGCGCTTCTCGGCCAGTCGGCGGAAGTCGAGGTGTCCAACCCGAATCCCCGGGTGGGTGATACTCTCCGGTTTACCATCTCCCTGGACAGGCTCCTCGGGCCCGAGAGCGAGATAGAGGAACCGGACTACCCGGAGATCATCCGGAAGACACGGGGACCGGTCGTGCAATCGGTCGTTCGGGGGCCCTTCGGCCCCCGGGACCAGGTTAGCCGGATTATCGCCTTTGATTTCCGCTGCGTCGAAGCCGGTTTCGCGGTTCTTCCGGGGTTCCAGATCCGGACCGAGGAGAAGGTAATATCGACGGATCCCTATCTTCTATCGGTCGGTGTAGAGGAGGGTCCCTGGTGGGTTCCCCCGACGCCTGCCTGGGAGCCGGCCGAAGAAGAGCTGGTCGTCGGGCAGACGACGCTGGTAAGCCTTAACCTGACCCGGAGTGCCGACTTTGCGTTTCCCGAGCGCATCGACGTGGAGTCTCCCGAAAACGCTGTCTTCGAAGAAGTAACCGGACTCGGGAGCGTGACCGAGCTCGAGCTCTTGGGCCAACGGCTCTTGAGCTATCCCGTCGCGACCTATTTGGTTACGCCGACGGCAGTTGGAACCCTCGAGATCCCACCCGCCGTAACGGAGGTCCGGGGGCTGTCCCGAAGCACCGACGCGGTCTCTCTCGCCGTGCGCCCGATTCCCGAGGCGGCCGCCGGGAGCGGAGCGATCGGCCGTTTTCAGGTGGATGCCTCGGTCACGGCGGACCGGGTCGCCGTTGGAGAGCAGTTGACCCTCTCGATCGTCGTTTCCGGCGAAGGGAACCTCTCCTATTTGGAGTTTCCCGAGATCGAGGCTCCGGGGTTCCTCGTTACCGACCGGGTGGAGACCTTCGACGCGGAGCCGACGGCCCGAGGCTACCGGGGACGCCGGATTCTCGAGGTCCGCCTTCAGGCGACCGAGACCGGCGAGGAGCAGTCTGTTCTTGTCTCGCCCTTCGTCTACTACGACAGCGTTTCCCGGTCCGTCCGGACGCTTTCCCCCGGGAGATTTCGCGTCGAGGTCTTCGGCGCGGGAGACGCGGTGGTCTCTCCGGAGGCCTTTCCCTACCGTCTGCTCTCCGACGAAGAGCGGGAGGCGGTCGCCCCGAGGGACTTCTACTTGAATCCCTGGTTCTATCTCTTGCTCCTTCCCCCGGTCCTGCTTTCCATTCTGCTGCCGGCGCTCCGGACGAGCGGTATCGTCGCGCTTCTGGCAATCGCGGCCCTTGCACCGACGGTCGAAGCCGAAGGGGACGGTTCCGCGGCGGAGGTGGCGCGTCGGCTCTACCTGTCCGGGGCTCTCGGGAGCGCGTACGAGACCCTTGCGCCCATCGCCGAAGAGTCGAGCGACCCCGGTACCCGGTACAATTTCGCCCTCGTGGCCTACCAGATGGGCAAAGCCGGAGAGGGGATCTATCACCTCCGGGAAGCTATCCGTCTCCAGCCAAACTTTCCGATAGCCAGGGACGCCCTCGCCTACATGGAAGGTTCGGAGGGGCTGGAAAACCAGGTGCCTCCGTCCCGGCGGATTCACCCGGACCGATACCTCGTTATCTTTATCATCCTCGCCTATATTCTCGGGGGGCTCGCGTTAGTGCCTCTCAGGTATCGCTCCGGCGTCCATACTGTCGTCGTCGTGCTCCTGGTTATCGCTCTTCTGGTTACCCTTGGGGGCACGGGGCTTTCTATTCAGCAGCTCCGGGAGCCGACGGTCGTCGTCTCCGCCTCCGCCGGGGAGGTGCGCAGGATACCGCGAGACATCGCAGAGCCGTGGGTACGGCTGCCGGAAGGTACGGCACTGATTGCCCGGGACCGTCATGAGGAGTATTTTTTGGTGGAGACGGGTAGCGAGATAACGGGCTGGATCCATTCGGATCAACTTCTGATCGACAAAGGTGACCAACGATGAGTGACTTTGGGAAGATACTTGATCAGTGGGAGCGCACGGGCTCTTCCGCCGCACCGACAGAGAAGGAAGAGGAAGAAGCGCAGGAGATTCGAATTCATCCCCGGCGTCTGCCGATTGACGATACGCTGGATATTCACGGACTGAGTGTGGAAGAGGCGACCCTCCTTCTCGACGCCTTTATCGATAAGGGGCTCAGAGAGGGTCATACCAAACTGATGGTCGTTCACGGGAAGGGAAACCACTCGGAGGAGGAGCCGGTGCTCTCAAACGCGGTTCGGGAGCTCCTCGAGACCGACCCTCGCGTCGGTACCTTCGGACACCCGGAGCGGTCCCTCGGGGGGCGCGGGGCCACCTGGTTTATCGTCCGTTACCGCTCGCGGTAGATAATCCGTCCTCGGGTAAGGTCGTAGGGCGACAGGGCAACCTTGACTTTGTCTCCGGGGACGATACGGATATAGTACTTGCGCATCTTCCCGGAGAGATGTGCGAGTATCAGATGCCCGTTCTTGAGCTCCACACGGAACATCGTGTTGGGCAGTGATTCCTTGACTATACCTTCTACTTCTATCGCTTCTTCTTTTGCCACTGTTACTCCAGCTGTGTGGTTTCGTTGAATATGCGGTGGCTACGGAGGCTTGTCAAGCTGAGTGTTTCGCGCCTTCCCGGTGACGTTCGCGGGATGCCCGCCGAGGCTTGACTTTTTTATAGGCTTATCCCATTGTAGGCAGCCATATTTATCCCTCGGGACATCGGAGCAACCGGATGGACAAAGAATTTGTCGAGCGAATGAGACAGAAGCTCGTCACGATGAAAGAAGATATCCTCAAGAACCTCATGGCCGAAAATGAAGATTTTCAGGAGTTGGTGAACGCCGACGACTCCAAGGACCTGGTGGATATCGCGAGTTCCGATATCGATAAGAAGACCCTCGACGCCCTCGGCGCCCAGGACATGAAGCGCTTACGACTCATAGAAGCCGCCTTGGCCAGAATCGAGAACGGGCGTTACGGAATCTGCATGAAGAGCGGGAAAATGATTCCCAAGGAGCGCCTCGAGGCGATCCCCTACGCGCTGTATCGTATCGAATACCAGAACGAAATAGAGCGCCGAAACCGCTAAATCGCGCGTTGCCTCCGCCGATAGATTAGGTAGAGGCAACGGTATGATCGATACAAGCGTACAGAATTACGTACATCGAACGGTTCCGATTACGAACCTTCTGCGGGCTCAGTTTTCCCCCGGAAGAATCGCCTTACCGGTCCAGAGCCAAGCCATCTACGCCAGGTTCAAGCACGTCCAGGGGGTACCTTCTACCGCCGAGGGACAGGGCTTCAGCATGGCCCGCTTGCGAATGCTCGACAACCTCATCGATCGACTGACGCGGCTACAGGGGAGCGAAGGCGAGTGGGTGCAACCGGCTTCCGGCGGAGAGGTCGAAGGCCTTATCAAGGAATACGCTGCGCGCCTCCATCAAGCCGTCGAGACCTCGGATGCGAGCGGGTACTCTCTCGGGTACGGGTCCGGCGCCAATGAATTGGGGACGCTCTTGGACATGGTCGCCTAGCGCAAGGCGGGGTTGTTCCGGATTTCCCGTTCCAGCGACGAAAGAGGGCCGTGGCCGGGAAAGAGCCGAGTCTCCGGGGGGAGGGTAAAGAGCTTTTCGCGGATGCTGGCAAAGAGCTGTTCCTGATCACCTTCGGGCACTTGGGTGGTCCCTACCAGCTTGAAGAGCAGCGTATCACCGGAAAACAGCGCGTTTCGCTCTTCGGAGTAGAAGCAGACGCTCCCGGGCGTATGGCCCGGGGTGTGTATTACCGATAGGTCCGATTCGCCGATTACGTCGCCGTCTTCGAAGGTAAACGACGCCTCCTGGATAGGTCGATACGCCTCCTCGAAGTCCACTTCGGAAACACCAAGGCTATCGTAGACCTTCTTATGCTCTTTGTAGGCGCCGTTTCCAAGGAAGTGGGCGTCCTCCGGGTGAACGCCGATTTCGATGTGATGCTCGTAGTGTTCGATAATCGCCGAGGTTGCCGCCACATGGTCCAGGTGCCCGTGGGTAAAGATGATCATTACCGGCCGGAAGTTGACGATATCCAGACGGTGGACTATCTCCTTTCCCTCGGCGCCGGGATCGATAAGGAGGCATTCCTTCTTTCCGACGGAAACGACAAAGGTGTTCGTGTGCTCCGTACCGACGATGATTCTTTCGATCATGTAGGCTCACGGTAGCCTAAACGTCGGCTTTCTACAAGCTAATCCTTCTTCCGGGCGTAGTTCACGGTTAGCCGGCGGCCCCGGTAGTCCTTTCCATTCAAGGCCCCGATGACCTTGTCCGCCTTGTCGTTCGCGACCTCGACGAAGGAGTAGTTGTCGAGAATCTTGACCTGTCCGATATCGTCGGCGTCCACGCCGTCGACGTCGGTCATAAGCCCGACGAGGTCCCGGGGGAAGACCCGCCGATTCTTTCCGATGCCCACGAAGACCGAGGTAAAGGTGCTTTTCCGCTGATCCCGATCCGCCTGTTTCGTCGTGTCGGAGTACTTCAAAAGGTACGCCGCGAAGTATCCCCGACGGAAAAAGGGGACATTCTTCATAATGAACTTGCGATACGCGTTCAGCTCATCGGGATTTTCGTCTTCGTGAATATCCTTGAGGATGGACTCGACCTTCTGCTTCAAGGCCTCGTTCTTGCTCAGTTTCTTGAGGTGTGCATTGCTCACGGTTAACCGCTCCTGACGCTGCTTGTGTTTCTGTCTGCTTCCATCACCGTACCGGTCGGCTCCCTGCCAGCTTTCCGCCGGAACCAGGGCCGGACGCCGCATGATGCCCGCCAACTCCTGGACACCGTCGTGGTGCTCCTTGGAGAACACGACGGTCTGGGGTGTCGCCGGAAGCTTTGAAAGGATGTACTCGACATCGGCATTAAAAGGGGCTGCCTCTTCCGCATCCTCCGGCTCTTCGATGACACAGAGATGGACCCTGCTCAAGTCGATATTGTCTCGCCGAATGTGATCGATAAGCCGCTCGGTTGTGGAGACGACGACCGTCGGCTTCTTCGAGACTTCTCCGGCTTCCTGCCGGGCCGATCCGGAGGTGCTCAAGGGCACCACCGAGGGCTTTGGACCCTTGACGCCCTTCCAGTGTTCCTGAAGAAGCCTCGTGGCTTGGGCGATGTGCTCCGAATTCGGGGTAACGATAACCGCCTGTAGTCCCGGCTTACCGCGACGCACCCGAAGAACCGCCGGGATAATCAGGTCGACCGGATGATCCTTCTCCGAACCCGTTTCGATGATGACGT
The DNA here is from genome assembly GCA_964413945.1 of uncultured Spirochaetaceae bacterium. Lineage (GTDB taxonomy): Bacteria > Spirochaetota > Spirochaetia > DSM-27196 > PWMO01 > CAYPUT01. Next base: position 1,963 of record CAYPUT010000044.1, on the reverse strand, counting down.
TGCGCCTATGCTGGAGTACCCGCAAAACGGTTCTCCGAATGGCAGGGAGTTCCCGCCGAGCGCGTTTTTGCGTCAATCTGCGGAGGAACTCCATCTCGCGTTTCTGTATATCGCCCACCCGGGCTTTACCTCGGTCTCGACAATCTTGACTGCTACGCAGCCTACAGAGGGGCCGATACCCTGTCAAGGTTGCTGAAAATGAACGAAAACCTTGATACCATTAGACCATGAACCTGTTGCCCCCGCGGTGGCTCACCGCTCTTCTCCTATGTGCGGCCGGAACGGCCGCGGTCCCCCCGGCGTCGGCGGCCGGCGAGCTCCTTCGCTTTCGTTACTCCGACGGAGACATGTACCGGATTGTCTCTACTTCGAACGACACCATCACCCTGAACGGCGAGGTGGTCCAGGAAACGGAGATAAGCAACCGGCAATCGATAGAGGTGACCCGAACCGAAGAGGGACGGGGGTATCACCGGATGACGGCGGCGACTCTCTTTCGCGGCCGGATAAGCGATGGAATCCTCCAGTTGGGGAAGGAGTACGAGTCGGAGTTTTGGAGGGACGAGCGCGGCTACTACGACATCGACGACCAGTACGAACAACCGAGCGTGCAGGACGTGCCGATCTTTCCGGAAGACCCCGTCTCGGTCGGGCAAACCTGGAGTTTTCCGGGCCGGGAGGTGATCAACATCACCGAGGCGCTTCCCCTGACGCCCCTCTACCGGGGCCCGAGCCTTATCCGAATCGAGTCGCCGGTGGCGTACCGCCTCGAGAATGTGGAGGATCGTGACGGCGACCGGGTGGCGGTAGTCGAGCTGGATTTCTCGCTCCACCATCGGCCGACCCAGGGAAGCTCGCCGGATCTGGTATACCCGATCCTTATCTCCGGCGAGGTCAGTCAGACAATCTACTGGAGCCTGGAAACGAATAGGCTGGTCGAGAGCACAGGCGTCTACACCTTTACCTTCGTGTTGGCCACTGGGGACGTGCTGGAATACAACGGATCGACTCAAGCCGAGGTAATCGATTCTCGGCCCCTGGACCGGGAGAATGTCCGCCGCCGGATCGAAGACGACCTGAGGGACCGCGGCGTCGAGGACGCGGAGGTAACCTCAGACGACCGGGGGGTTACCATCACCCTGGACAACGTCCAGTTTCCCCCGGATTCGGCGGTCTTGATTCCGGCCGAACAGGAGAAGCTCCGGCAGATCGGGGAGATTCTCCGAAACTACCCGGAGAACGATATCTTGGTGTCGGGGCACACGGCCCTCGCCGGAACCGCCGAGGGGCGACAACGCCTCTCCGAGCAGCGGGCCGCCGCCGTGGGGGAGTTTCTGATCGACGAGGGGGTCCGGGAACCGGAGAGAATCCTCTACCAAGGCTTCGGCGCCCGCCGGCCGGTCGCCGACAACTCGACGCCGCAAGGCATGCGCAAAAACCGCCGGGTGGAGATAACGATCCTTGAAAACTAAAGTGATTCTTCGTCGGTCCGCCGGCGTCCGGCTCCAGGCCGCCCGAGGCCTCCTGACCGCCGCCCTGGCCTTGCTTTCCCTCTCCGGCTGCCGCCTCTTCTTCGCCGAAACCGACTCCTTAGAGGCCTACCTGGCGGGGGCGTACACCTCGCCGGGGCCCGTCCACCCCTCCGACGAGTACTACCCCCTCCAGTGGCACTACCCGATGGTCGATCTACCGAGGGCCTGGGGGATTCTCCAGGACCTCGGATCCGCGCCGGGAGGGGCGTTCCGCGAAACCTACGTCGCGGTCGTTGATACGGGGATTGTGGCTTCCGGGGCGATGGTCGACCACATCGAGTTGGGGTACCATGCCTTGTACGATCCTGACAACCCCACCGACGGGTACGATTTCTACGATGACGATCCAGACCCGCAAGACTTCGGAGGATCTACAGATTGGCACGGAACCCACGTCGCCGGGACCATCGCCGCCGATTGGGGAGACGGCG
>CAYPUT010000043.1:266-19795 GCA_964413945.1 uncultured Spirochaetaceae bacterium | reverse complement strand
GGACAAGTAATGCGGTTCTTGACATCCGGGCTATTTCACGATAGTTTGGGCGCTCTGAACACGAAAAGATCGATTATGGAGACGTTTGCATGGCGCGCATGACCAAGGCCCGGGGTAAAGTCGTTCGAAGACTCGGGGTCAACATATTCGGGAATCCCAAGTACGACCGGCTTCTCAAAAAAAAGCCCCAGAGTCCCGGAGAACCCAAGAAAGGGCGGGTCCGTCAGACCGAGTACGGGCGGCAGCTCGTGGAAAAGCAGAAGCTCAAATTCGCCTACGGGCTTTCCGAGCGGCAGTTCCGGAACCTCTTCGAGAAGGCAAAATCGATGAAGGGCGTAACCGGCACCAATATGCTGGTGCTTCTCGAACGCCGCCTCGATAACGTCGTGTATCGCCTCGGAATGGCTTCGAGCCGGTACCAGGCGCGGCAGCTCGTCAGTCATGGACACATTCAGCTAAACGGCCGCAAGGTGACCATCCCGAGCGCGGTTGTCCGGGCCAACGACTCGGTATCCGTCCGGGACCGAAAAGCCACCCGGGATCTCGTTCGCCGGCTCCTCTCGGAAAACGCCTCCCGACCCATTCCGCCCTGGCTTATCGTCTCGAAGGACGACATGCTGGGAACCGTTTCTATTCTCCCGACCCGGGACCTTATTCCCACCGTTGCCGAAGAACAGCTGGTCGTCGAGTTCTACTCTAAGTAGTAGCTTTCTCCTCTCCATCGTGCTATCTCCCTGGTTAGGATTATTCCCGAAGCCAGGGGGAGAGCGGCGAAGCTGAGGACGGGTTTCAAAATCGCCGTAGTATACTACCGTCTTGCCGCTCTTGCTGCTGTCGCGTATCCTGGCCGGACATGCACGTCTCGAGCATCTTTGCAGATCACCGGCCGTCTCTGAGCGTTGAGTTCTTTCCTCCGGGAGCTCCGGAAGCCTGGCACGACCTCTTTAACACCATCGCCGACCTCGAGCCTCTTCCGATCCGCTTCGTATCGGTGACCTACGGCGCCGGGGGGAGCACCCGGGCGAAGACCCACGAGCTGGTTACCCGGATACGAAACGAAACCCGCTTCGAGCCGATTCCCCATCTAACCTGCGTCTGTCAGACCAAGGCGGAGGTTGCCGAGATTCTGACGGAGTACGCGAAGGCCGGAATCGACAACATTATGGCCCTCGGGGGAGACCCTCCGAAGAGCCGCCCCGAGGGGTGCCCCGAAAGCGAGTTTACCCACGCAATCGACCTGGTTCGGTTTCTCCGCGGTTTCGAAGGACGCGAGTTCGGCATCGGCGTTGCCGGCTTTCCCGAAGGCCACCCGGGAACGCCGAACCGGATTCGGGAAATGGACTACCTCAAGGAGAAGGTCGACGCCGGGGCCGACTACATCTGCACCCAGCTCTTCTTCGACGTCGGGGATTTTCTCGATTTCGTCGAGCGCTGCCGGATTGCGGGTATCGACGTGCCGATCCTCGCGGGGGTCATGCCCTTGCTTTCGCTCCGGAGCGTTCAACGGGTCCCGGAGCTGGCCCTCGGATCCCGGTATCCCGCCGCCCTTCAGCGGCGCCTGGCCGAATGCCGTTCCGACGCCGATGTGGCGGAGGTCGGCATCGACTGGGCGGCCGAGCAGTGCAAGCGCCTCCTCGAAGAAGACATCGCGGGTATTCATCTCTACACCCTGAACAAGATCGACGCCACGGTCGAGCTTATCCGACGGATCGGCGTCGACGCCTTCGAGGTCTAGCGCCTCAGCGCGCGCCCTACGCCTGGTAGCGACTCCGAAAATCCTTCGCCACGGCGACCATATTTTCTATGCTCCCCGTTGTTTCCTCCCAGCCCCGGGTCTTTAACCCGCAATCCGGGTTGATCCAGAACTTCTCTTTCGGAATCGCCTTGATTGCCCGCTCGATTACCCGGGCGATCTCCTGTTTCGTCGGAACGGCGGGGGAGTGGATGTCGTAGACCCCGATGCCGATCTGTCGGTCGAAGGAGCGCTGCTCGAAGCTTTCCACAACATCCCCTCGGCTCCGGGTCGCTTCGATCGAAATAACGTCGAAGTCCATCTTCTCTATCTGATCGATAATCTCGTTGAACTCCGAGTAGCACATGTGGCTGTGGATTTGGGTCTCCGGCTTCGCTTTGGCCCCGCAGAGTCGGAAGGCCTTGATCGCCCAGTCGAAGTAATCGCTCCACTTCCGGCGCTTGTTCGGCGCCAGTTCCCGGAACGCCGGCTCGTCGATCTGGACCATGCCGATGCCGGCAGCCTCGTAGTCCGCGACCTCGTCTTGGAGGGCGAGGCCGATTTGGTAGGCTACCTGGTGGATCGGTATGTCCTGCCGGACGAAGCTCCAGGCGATAATCGTCACCGGGCCGGTTAGCATGCCCTTTACGGGTCGCTTGGTCAGGCTCTGGGCGTAGGCGATCTCCCGGATGGTCATCGGCGCCGGGCGGGAGACGTCTCCGAAGATAATCGGGGGCCGGTAGCCCCGGGTGCCGTAGGAGATAATCCATCCCTTTTGGGTAAAGGCGATGCCCTCGAGCTTCTCCGCGAAGAACTCGACCATGTCGGTTCGTTCGGATTCGCCGTGGACGAGGACGTCGAGGTCGAGTTGCTCCTGCCACTCGACCACCTCCGCGATTGTTCGCTCGACAAAGGCGCGGTAGGCGCCTTCGTCGATGCTCCCTTTCCGGTAGTCCGCCCGGGCCTTCCGGATCTCCTTTGTCTGGGGAAAGCTCCCGATGGTCGTCGTCGGGAAGAGGGGGAGGTTGAAACGTTGTTCCTGAACCTGTGACCGCCGGCGGTAGTCGACGCCTCGATCGAAGTCCTTGGGCGAGAGGCTTTCGACCCGGGAGCGAACCGCTTCGTCTTTCCCGATCGGCGTCGCCTGCCGTTTGGGGATCGCATCCTCGCCTTCGAAACAGCGAGCGATTGTGCGAATATCCGCGAGCTTCTGTTCTGCAAAGGCCAACCGTTCCATCAACCCGGGGTCGAGGGCTTCGCCGTCGAGGGTTACCGGAAGATGGAAGAGGGGGGCGGCGTTCGAAACCGCGAGGTTTTCGACTTTGCCGCTGAGTCTCCGCAAGGTGGCGACCGCCTCTTCGATGTCGGTCCGCCAGACATCCCGGCCGTCGACGAGACCCGCGATCAGGGTCTTATCCCTTGGGAAGCTCAACGATTCTATCTCGCTGATGTTTTCCCTGCCGTGGACCAGGTCGAGGCCGAGCCCTGCCACCGGCAGCTTGTAGAGCTCCGAGAGATAGTCGACCGAATCGTAATAGACCATCAGGTTTATGGCACAACCGGAGGTCGCAATAATCTCGTAGGCCATCGAGATCATCGCAAGCTCCTCCGGGGAGAGCTCGAACACCAGCGCCGGCTCCTGGATAATCGCCGCGCTTCTGCCTTTGAGGGCGTCCCGGTAGGTTGCCGCGATGGTTCGCAAGAATTCCGAAAAGAGCTCCTTCTTGATGCCTTTCGAAAGCTTGAGAAAGGTAAAAGGGCCGATAAGAGACGGCATTCCCGCATCGTCGGCGAAGCGGAAGAAGGCCCCGATATTGGGCACAAGGTCCGTCGGGCTGGTATCGTGGAACTCGGGGACGAGATAGTGGTAGTTGGTGTTGAACCACTTGGTCATCTCGAGGGCGTCTCTCCCCCGGCAGAGATCGTAGTATTCCGTGAGGTTCTTCGGGCCGTAGCGACCTATGGCGATCGCCGTGTCGAGCATCGGGTCGTAGAGTGTCATCTCCCCCGAGGGGGAGAGGTCGACCGTCTCCGCGTAGCGATCCGTCATCCATTGTTGAATTTCACCGAGGGAGGCCAGGAGGTCTTCTTCGTCCTGTGTTCCGCCGTCGGTCTTCCAGAAGCTTTCAACCGCTCGCTTGAGCTGTCTTTCGGACCCCAAGCGGGGGAAACCGTAGGCAAGAGTATTCATGCGAAGCATCGTTGCATACTCGGACCGTGAATGTCGACTGTTCCTCACCGGTTAATCGTCCGATACTCCTAGAGATAAAGGAATTCCGATGTACAAGATGCCCATAATCTGTAAGGACCAGGAGCTTAGCGAACGGATTCACCAGGTATGCGAACGGTTCGGCGACTACGTCGCACCGGTTGTCTTCGAAGAAGCGGACCGAGCCCTCGAGTTCCTCCGGTACGAGCTACCCGAGATAAGCGTTATCAACTATTCGGACCCCGAGATCGACACCGACCGGATTATCGACACGATAAAGTCGGATCCTTGGCTCCATTACGGCGGTCTTATCGTGGTTCACTCCCGGCGGGACGCCCAACGGGCCGCGGACCAGATGCCGAACTCGAATATCATCAGCCTTATTCCCCGGAGCCAGTTCGTCTCGAGCTTTTTCCGGGTCTTGCGGATCGTCATCCAGAACAGCCAGATCCTCTACCAACGGGACCTTCAGAGCACCCTCACCGGATCCATCGCCGGGACCTTCGTGATGGACAACGACCCTTTCAATGTTCGGGCCTACGCCAACCTTGTCTCCAACTTTCTCTACAATTCGAACTTTGTCGATCAAGACGGGAAGGAACGGCTCCACGTCGCCATCTTCGAGATGTTGATGAACGCCGTGGAGCACGGGAACTGCGACATCTCCTACGCCGAGAAGTCCCACTGGTTGGAGACCGAGGGCGATATCCTGGATCTGATTCGGCAGAAGACGAGGGATCCGGAAATTCGCGCCAAGCGGGTCTACTTCTCCTACCGCATTACCGCGGAGCGATCGTGCTTTACGATCCGGGACCAAGGAGCGGGATTCGATTGGCGGGCACAGATGGAAAAGCGTAAACAGGGGGTAAACTTAGGGCTACACGGGCACGGTATTCAGATGACCGGGCACTACATGGAGAACCTCGCGTACAACGAAGCCGGGAACGAGGTCTCCTTCGAGTTCGCCCACCAGCCGGTGAAGAGCAACATCATCCCCGGTATCTTCGTAAACCAGGAAGAACGGGTCTTCCACGACGGAGAAACCGTGTTTACCCAAGGGGAGGAATCGAACAACCTCTACTATATCGTCGCCGGCAAAATGCACGTCTACCACCGGAACGAGCGTCTCTCGACCCTGACGGCCTCGGACATCTTTCTCGGGGAAATGTCCTTTCTTCTAAACGACCGCCGCTCGGCGACGGTAATAAGCGAGGGAACATCGCGAGTCCTTCCAATCTCCAAGAACGACTTCATCAACTCCGTAAAGGCAAACCCCCACTACGGAATATTTCTCGCACGGCTTCTCGCTCAACGGCTTTCGCGACTAAACCAGACGGTCGTCGATCTCCGGGGTGCCGTCGGCTCAAGCTTTATTGGCGGCGCCTAGTTCCCCGGTCGACCGGAGGACGGCCTTGTAGCCGAGACGGTCCACAAAGTCGGTCACCTTGGTCACGACCTCGTCGTTCCCTTCGTATTCCATTTGGATGGTGTTGGTGCCCCGGTCCACGAAGATATCCTTTACGCCGTTCAGCTTTCGGCCGAGGTGCTCTATGGCAATGGAGCAGGAGGTACACGTTGCGCCCTCGAGGTCCATAATCGCGTACTTGTTGGTGATGGTCTCTTCCATGGCCTTAAGATACAAAGACGAAGTTTATCGGTAAAGAATGGGCGGTTGGTTTCTCGTTTTGTATCTTGAAAGAACAACGAGAACGCAAAGAATAGGAGGAAACCATGGCATTCACGCTTCAGCTCGGTGAGCCGGCTCAACACTTTTCCCTTCCGGCTACCGACGGCAAAACGTACTCGCTTGAGGATTTCGACAACAGTCCCTACCTCGTGGTCTTTTTTACCTGCAACCACTGCCCCTACGTCAAAGGTTCCGACGAGGTTACCCGGCAGACGGTCGAGAAGTTTGCTCCGGAGGGGGTCGCCTTCGTCGGCATCAACTCCAACAGCGAGAAGACCAACGAGGATGACAGCTTCGACCACATGGTCGAACGCATGAAGGAGTATAACTTCCCCTGGGTCTATCTCCGGGACGAAGAGCAGACCGCGGCTTTGGCCTATGGAGCCCTCCGGACTCCCCATTTCTTCGTCTTCGACAAGGATCGAAAGCTCGTCTATACCGGCCGTGCCGTAGACCAACCCCGGGAGCCGGAGAAGATTACGGTAAACGACCTCGACCGGGCCCTCGAGGAGCTTACCGCCGAGAAGCCGATTTCCGTTCCGGCGACCAACCCGATCGGCTGTAACGTCAAATGGGCGGGGCAGGACGCCCACTGGATGCCCGCGGAAGCCTGCGACCTGGTATGATGCCCCGAGGCGCCCGTAGAGCCTTTGGCCGTGTCTTCTTCTATCTCGCCGGGGCTCTCATCGTCGTCGCGCTCGCCCTGGCGGTGCAGACGCTCCTCTTTCTCGGCGACGCCGAGGCCGTGCAAGCGACCGTTACCGGGTACGAGGTCGTGGAAAACGGCGCGCCCTTCGCTGGCGGTGGAAGCAACCTCCACTATCCCCTCGTCGAGTTTCGAACGATCAACGGCGACCGGATCGAGTTCCAAGCCAACCGGGGGACCCACCGGCGGCCCTACGAGATCGGCGCCCGGGTAATCGTCCTCTACGACCCGGACAACCCCGAACGCCGGCGGCTGGACAACGTCTGGGGGCTCTGGGGTGGCTCCTTTGTCCTTGTCATCGTTGCGGCGGTCTTCGGCCTCGTGGGGCTCGCGGTCCCCTACAGCTTTATGTCGGGGCCCACCGACGACACCACCGACGAACCGCAGGTGTACAATGACTGAGAGCGTCGCCGACAAAGAGCGCCGCCTTGCGGCCCTCACCGAGAGGCTGCTTCCGGAGATGGTCGAGGGGCTCCGACGAGGCGACGCAGCCCTAACGATTGCCCAGAGCTTGGACGAACGGCGCCTGGACGACGGGAACACCGACGTCGATCTAAAGACACTCTACCGCTGGGTGAAGTTTGTCGAAGAGCGTCTGGAGAAGAAGCGACGCCGGGTCGGGGTCCTGGCGGCGGTTCTGCTCTGGGTGGGGTTTCTCGCACTCGGCGCCGGCGCCGTCGGCATGACGACAGCCCTGACGGTACCGGCGCCGGGGACGTTGGCCACGGCCGGTGGCGCTCTCATGGTCGCCGGAATAGCCGTCTGGAGAATAGGGAAGCGGCGGGTCGGGGTTACCGCCGAGAAGATTATCGGGTAGCAAAAAACCGCGAGACGAAGTGACCCGGAGCAACCTCGGTGAGGCCCGGGCGCTCCTCGGTAAGGTCGATGTCGTCCACCGGCGGCTTGGTCGGGTCCGTCGACTCTTCGAAGGGGCTTACACCGAGGCCTTCCTTGGCGCCCCCGGCGGCGAGCTTCGGGAGCGCGTCATAGAGGTGCCGGGTGTAGGGGTGCCGGCGCTCGGCGACCAGGCGCTCCGAAGGCGCTTCCTCCATCAACAAGCCCCGGTACATCACGCCGATCCGGTCGGATATGTAGGAGACGACCGCCAGGTCGTGGGCGATAAAGAGCATCGAAAAGCCGTGCTCCTTCTTCAGACGAATCAGCAGATTCAGAATCTGCCCTTGGATCGAGACGTCTAAGGCGGACACCACCTCGTCGCAAACCAGGACCTCGGGGCGCTGGATGAGTGCCCGGGCTATCGATATGCGCTGCCGCTGCCCACCGGAGAAGTCGGCTGGACGGCGCTCGAGGTCGGTCCCGGAGAGGCCCACCTCTTCGAGGATCGCTTGCGACTCTTTCGCAGCCTTGGTCGTTCCGGGCCAGTTCGGCGCGTAGCGGTAGCCCGTCAGAAGCACGTCCTTGATGTTCATCCGGGGGTTCAGGCTCTTCGCCGGGTCCTGGAAGATGTACTTTATCTTGCTGCGAACGCTCTTTAACTCTGCTCCCCGGGCGGTGCCGACGTCGTATTCGGTCCCCTCGGCGCTCCGGAAGCTGATGGTGCCTCCGTCGGGGTCGAACATGCGAACGATGGTCCTCGCGGCGGTCGTCTTGCCGCAACCGCTCTCTCCGACGAGGCCGTAGACCTCCCCGGGTTTGATCGAGAAGCTCATCCCGTTTACGGCGTAGACGTACTGACCTACGGGGGCAAAAAAGCCGGCGTGGAGGTTGTAGCGCTTTTCGAGGCGGGAGACCTTAAGCATCGGCGCCTCCGGCTGTCGGCTCTTTGACCCCGGGTACCACGCAGCGGTACGCCGTCGCCTCGGAGACGATCGGGGGGACCTCCGTCCTGCATTCGGGGCGGACGAGGAGGCACCGGGGGGCGAAGGGGCACCCGGGCTCCGGGCGGAAGGGGTTCGGGACCGACCCGGCAATGGTCGGAAGAATGTCCCGGGTGTAGTGCTGTCCCAGGCCTAAAAGCGAGTCGAGGAGCGCCCGGGTGTAGGGGTGCCGGGGGGAGGCGATGACCTCCCCCGCAGGGCCCGATTCCAAAATCAACCCGGCGTACATCACCACGATCCGGTCGGCGATGTTGGAAATAAGCGCCAGGTTATGGGTAATAAACAGAATCGAAAGCCCCCGGTCCTTCTTGAGGCGGAGCAAGAGATCGATGATGCCCGCCTGAATGGTCACATCTAAGGCGGTAGTCGGCTCGTCGGCGATCAGTATTTTCGGGTCCGAGGCCAGCGCCAGGGCGATCATGACGCGCTGAAGGAGGCCCCCGGAGAACTGATGCGGAAAGTTGTCCAGCCGCCGCTCCGGCTCGGGAACATTTGCCTCCCGGAGGAGCCGGATCGACTTCGCCCGGACTGCCTCCTCGTCGAGGTCCGGTTGGTGTGCCCGGATAGTTTCGTCGAGGGCCTTACCGATCGAGTAGATCGGATCGAAGGAGCGCCCCGGCTCCTGGAAGATCATCGCGACATCGCCTCCCCGGAAGGTCTGGAGCCGGGCGCCTTCGAAGGCGGCGACCTCTTCCCCCCGGTACCGGATGCTGCCGTTGGAAACCCTGCCGTTCTCCGGCAACAGCCGCATAATCGAATGCGCCGTCACACTCTTGCCGGACCCGCTTTCCCCGACGATACCGAGGACCTCCCCGGGGTGGACGTCGAAGCCAATCCCTCGGACCGCGAAGAGGGGCCCCGCCGGGGTGGAGAACTCGACGGCGAGGTTGTCGACCGAGAGGAGGGGCTCGGCTCCGGCCGGGCGGTCTCCGGCCGGGCGGTCTCCGGCCCGGTGCTCGGCGGCCGCTCCGCCGGCGGCCCGATCGTAGCTACTCATCCGGCTTTCTCCCGGAAGTAGGGGTCGAGGACATCCCGTAGGAGGTCCCCGAGAAAGTTGAACGCCAGGGTGGTCGCCAAGAGGAAGCCTCCGGGCCAGAGGAACCAGGGGAAGTTCCGAAGATTGCTCAAGGAGGCGATATCCCGGTTTAGGAGCGATCCCCAGCTTACCGCCGGGTCGACGATCCCGAGCCCGAGATACGAGAGCACGGTCTCTCCGAGAATAAACCCGGGAATCCCCAGGGTAATACTGACGATCAATATCGAGGACATCTGGGGGATGATCTGCTTGAACAAGAGCGGCAAGGTCGGCACGCCGTCGAGGTGCGCCGAGGAGATAAAGTCCTCCCGCTTTATGCTGTGGACGAGGCCCCGGATCAACCGGGCGCTCCCGGGCCATCCGACGAAGGAGAGAATAACGGTTATCAGAATAAAGGACTGCCCCGAGTCCATGTCCCGGGAGAGGATGGACCGGAGAAAGAGAATCATGTAGAGGCCGGGTATCAGGATAAAGAACTCGGCCACCCGCATGATAATCCAATCCGTCGCGCCGCCGTAGTAGCCGGCAACACCTCCGAAGACGATCGCCAGGGTCAAAGATATGGCTATCCCGATAAAGCCGATCGTCAGGGAGATCCGGCCCCCGTGGATAACCCGGCTGAACATGTCCCGCCCGAGGTGGTCGGCCCCCATCAGAAAGACGGGGTAGGTAAGGCCCCCTTCCTCCCAGCCGTCGGTGGTGGCGTCGTAGCGTTCTTCGGTTCCGTAGAGGTGGGTCTTAAGGGGGATGAGGCCCCAGAGCTTGTACTCGGGCCCCCGGGCGAAGAGGCGAATCGGAATGTAGTCCCCCCGAACCCGGGCGTACCGCCAGTTGAGCTGATCCACCAGCACGTGCCGCTGGATCTGGGGCCGGAACCCGAGCTCCTGAGAGTAGAAGGTGACGTTTGGGGGATGATAGCTGTGGTTCCGGAAGACCGTTTGGGGGCGGTAGGGCGAGAGAAACTCCGCGAAGAACATGCTTCCATAGAGAAGAAGCAGGACGATAACCGAGGCAAAAGCCACGGGGCGGTGCCGGAGGTGCCAGAAGAAGCGCTTCATGACTTGGAGAACCGAATCCGCGGGTCCACCACGGCCAACAAAATGTCGGCTACGATCATCCCGAAGAGAATCAAGAAGCTGATGAACATGATGTTCGCCAGCACCAGGTTGATGTCCTCCTGCCGCACCGCCTCGTACATCAACCTCCCGATGCCGGGGTAGGAGAAGATAATCTCGAGGATCAGGGAGCCGGAGAAGAGGCTCGCGAAGAGGTTGGCGCTCGAGGTGATGTAGGGGTTCAACGTGTTGCGGAAGGCGTGGGCGAGGTAGATGCGCCTCTCGCCGATGCCCCGGGAGCGCAAGGAGGTGATGTAGGGTTGCCCGAGTTGGTCGAGCATCGTCGCCCGTATCATCCTCATGGTTCCGCCGATTCCCCCTAAGAAGGCCCCGATAAGCGGCAGAAAGATGTGGTAGAGGTAGCTAAAGGCGAACCGTGCCGGCGCCTCGGAGGCCGGAAACGACGGGTACGCGGTAATCGGAAAGAGCCCCGACACCGCGGCGAAGAGCTGCAGGAGGATAAGCAGCAAAATGCCCGGGAAGGCGTGCAAGAAAAGAGCTATCGCCGTCGCCCAGACATCCACCCGGGTTCCCACCTTGCTGGAGAAATAGATGCCCAGGCCAAAGGAGATGATGGTAAGGAAGAAAAGAGAGATAAGGTTGAGAACCAGCGAATTTACCATCCGGTCCCGGACCAAGAAGAGAATCGGCGCCCGGGCGATCAGACTCCGGCCGAGGTCCCCCTCTACGAAGATCTGCCGGAGCCACCGAAAGTACTGCTGGTAGAACGGTAAGTTGAGCCCGAGACGCTCCTTCGCGAGCTCGATGGCCTCTTCGGTGTAGACGTTATCCGCCTGCCGGAGCTCGCTCTGCATGAACATCTGGCTCCGGACGTAGTTCTCTACGATGTCCCCCGGAGAAAGGCTCATCAAGCCGAAGACCGCGAGGCCGAGGAAGAAGAGAATAACCACCATGGAGATGACCCGTCCGAGGATAAAGGCAAGGAGCGGGCTCTTCGCCTGGAAGCGGTAGATGCCGAGTCCCAGGGGACGGATAAGATTCTTGATGGCCTGCATTACTGGCTTCGGGCGCTCTCCTTCAGGTAGAGATACGTTGAATCGAGCCCACCGAGGGTATCGTAGTAGACATTGGTCCATTTGTCCCGAACCGCGGTAAAGGCGAGGGGTTGGACCGTCCAGAACATGGGAACCTGCTCGAGAAGGATTCTCTGGAACTCGTCGTAGATCTCCTGCCGCCGGTCGGTGTCGATGGTAAACTTGCCTTCGTTGTAGAGGTAGTCGATCCGTGCTTCCCATTCGGTCGCCGGGGTCTCCTGGAGGGGATGCCAGAGATGGTTGTTTCCGTAGGAGGGCCAGACGTTCGACCCCTGGGTAGGCCAGTACCAGACCCAGGCACCGAGGAGGACGACTTCCCAGTCGTAGTTCACCGATAGGCGTTCGACTAACTGCTGCCAATCGATCGGCCGGACGTTCGCGGTAATGCCGACCGAGTCGAGCTCGTCGGCGAAGATGTTGGCCATGTCGATTCCGATGTTGTTCTCTGCCCCGATGTTTATGTCGAACTCGATTCTGTTCCCCTCGGCGTCCCTCATGACGCCCTCGGAATCCCGGTTAACCCCGATACTCTCCAAGAGCTCAACCGCACGCTCGGGGTTGTAGGTGTATTCGAGGGTAATCTCCTCGTTGAAGTAGGGGTTGGGTGGGGCAAACAGATGCTCCATCGGCCGGGCGAGCCCCCGGTAGACCTGGTTGGCGATCCGCTCCCGGTTCAAGAGGCTCGAGAGGGCCCGGCGGAACTCGGTTTGGACGAACCAGGAGTAGACTAAGGGGTCCATGTTCTCCGGGTTCTGGTTGGCCACAAAGAAGCTCGCCCCAAGGGTTTCCCCGCCGTTGTAGACGGTGTAGTCGGGGTTCTCTTGCTCTAAAAGCGGCGTTAGATCCTCCGGCCGGGGGCTGTAGGCGTCCTTGCTCCCGTCCCGGAAGAGAAGAAACTCGGTGTTCCGGTCCGGGACGATCCGGTAGATAACCTCTTCGATGTAGGGGTAGCTGGTTCCGTTCTCGTCGGTCTTCCAGTAGTTTGGGTTCCGCTGCATCACCAACCGGATTCCCGGGGAGTATTCCACAATGTGGTACTGCCCGATCGATGGAATGGTACGGGGGTCGACGTCGACGCTCAGGAGGTTCTGGACCGCCTCGATTCCCCCCTCCCGGAGGGCCGGCTCAAAGAGGTACCGGGGTCCGAAGACCATGTTCGACGAGAGGGTTGGATTCGCGACGATTCGGGGGTAGACGAAGGTAAAGCTCCGGTCATCGACCTTCTCGACGGTAATCCGGCCCCGGCTTCCGTCGGGCATGTCGACGAACTGCTGGGCGAAGCCGCTCATCTGAAATTGCGGCTCGGCTACGATTTCGTCGTACCAGAAGATGACGTCGTCGGAGCCTACCTTTACCCCTTCCTCCCGGCTCTGCCCCGGGAGGGTCCAGTAGAGATCGTCCCGGAGGGTAAAGGTGATGCGGAGCTCGCCGCCGGCTTCGTCGACCTCGATCTCGAAGGAGGCGACGTTCGGGGTCCACTCCCGGGTATAGACGTCATAGTCCGCGAGGAAGTCGAAGGTGGCACCGATAATCGAGTTGGTTTCGGCGTCCTGGGCGTTGACGTAGTTGAAGGTCTTCGGGTCGTTGGTCAGCGTGGTAACCCAGGTACCCCCGACGACACCGGGTTCGTATCCCTGTCCCCCGGGTCGAGAAACGGTCCGCTGGAGAACCTGCTCCTCGAGGGATTCCTCCCGGAGACCCTCTGCGGTCTCTACGTCTATCTCTTCGCGGCCTCCGCAGGAAACCAGCAGGAGCGCCATAAGGACGCTCCCCGCCAGCCTAGCTATCACCGTTGCTCTCGCTGTCATGAATAAGAATGTAGTGGTTCGACGCCGGCCGGTCTACCGCGCGAGAGGATCGCCGAACTCGGCGATGTAGTCCTTGACGATCTGCGGCGGCTCGGCCCCTTCCGGTACGAAAATGAGAGAGGCGCCGTTTATACAGTACCGAAGCCCCGTCGGGTCCGGACCGTCGTTAAAGACGTGCCCCAAATGCGAGCCGCTCGAGCTATCGGTAACCTCCACCCGCCGCATAAAGAGGCCGTTATCTGCGTAGTAGTCGATGGCCTCCAGGGTAATCGGCCGCCAGAAGCTCGGCCATCCGCTTCGGGAGTCGTACTTATGCTCCGTCGAAAACAGCGGCTGCCCCGTCGCTCGGGAGTAGAATATCCCCGGCTCCTTTACGCCGTCCAAGGGGCTGGTAAAGGCACGCTCGGTTCCCTTCTCCCGAAGGACGTAGTATTCGAAATCCGACAGGCGGCTCCGCCACTGTTCGTCCGAGAGCTCGATCGGGTAGTCCTTACCCGGGGTTGTAATATCGTAATCGATGGTCGTGATCTCTTCGAGCATATTCGTCCTCCCGGTGTCCTGCTGATTAGACTGCGCCGCGACAAATCCCACGACTAAGAGCGCAATTGCGGCAATCCAGACTAGGTGTCTCATTAGTCTTACCTCCATGGTAAGAATATAGTGACTCGTAGCAAAATCGAAAAATGTATTCTATAGTAGGTCTACCGTGGCCACGAAAGAACAGAGCTCGCTTCCGGAGACCATGCAGGCCGTCGTCGTTCCCTATTTCGGAGGACCCGAGGTCCTAACCATCGAAGAGCTCCCGTTGCCGGAGGTCCGGCACGACGACGTGCTCATCCGGGTTCGGGCCATCGGCATTAACCCGGTGGACCACAAGACCCGGGGCGGCAAGGGAATGGCGTCTCGCATGGGAGACCCGCCCTTTGTCCTCGGATGGGATGTCGCGGGAGAAGTGGTAGCGGTCGGCCGTAGGGTAACCGGCCGTTCGGTCGGAGAACGGGTTGCGGGAATGCTAAATTTTCCCTCGCCCGGCGGCGGGTACGCCGAGTTCGTCCGGGCGGATGCCCGGGAAGTCGCTCCCATTCCCGACGGGGTCAGCTTTCAGACCGCCGCCGGCCTCCCCCTCGCGGGGCTGACCGCCTACCAGGCCCTCTTCGACGTCGCGAAGATACGGATCCGCAACCGTCTTCTGATTCACGGTGCCGCCGGGGGCGTCGGGCATGTAGCGGTACAACTGGCAAAGGACGCGGGGTGCGAGATTATCGGGACCGCTTCTCCCCGGAACCGGCAGTATTTGGAAGCCATTGGGGTCCACCAGGTGGTCGACTACCACGACCCGAAATGGGAAGAGAAAGTCGGTTTTGTCGACGCGGTGTTGGACCCTATCGGGGGCGAAACCCGGGAACGTTCCCTGTCGGCCTTGGCGCGTCACGGCATCTTGGTAGCCCTGACCTCCGACGCCCGGAATGTCTCTTCCCAGCGGGTCAAGTGGATGTTGGTAAAGCCCCAGGAGCGGCAGCTATCGGACCTGATGTCGAGGCTCGACGCAGGCAACCTCCGGGTAACCGTTACTACCGTCCCGGGGCTCGAGGGAATCTCCCAGGCCCACGTAATGAGCCAGAGCGGACACGTCCGGGGCAAGGTGGTTGTCGAGCTCTAAGCGCCGAGGCTCTAGAGAATCCCGACCGCTTTCGCCGCTTTCTCCGACACTTCGAGAATCCTGTCCAGGTCCTCGTCCTGATGGATGGCCATGTAGGAGGTCCGGACCAGAGCGCGGTTGGGCGGGACCGCCGGGCTGACCACCGGATTGACGTAAACCCCGTGCTCGTAGAGATAGTTCCAGAAGTAGAAGGTCTTCTCGTCGTCACCGATTATCAGAGGAATAACCGCGGTTTCCGTCGTCCCGATATCGAAGCCGATCTGTCTAAAGCCCTCCCGCATCTTGGAAGCGATCTGCTGGAGTCTCTGAACCCGCTCGGGCTCTTCCTCGATAATGTCGAGGGCCTTCATCGCCGCGGCGAGGTTCGACGGGGGCATGCTCGCGCTAAAGATGAGGGGCCTCGCGTGGTGTTTGATAAAGTCGATGACAACCGCATCCCCGGCGACGAACCCGCCGATGGAGCCGAAGGACTTGGAGAAGGTGCACATCACCAAATCCGCCAAGGAGGCATCGCCGTAGTGCTCTAAGGTTCCTCGCCCCGTCTCGCCGACCACGCCGATGGCGTGGGCCTCGTCGAGGTAGATGCGGGCGTTGTAACGATCGGTAATGCGCCGGATCTTCGGCAGCCGGGCGATATCGCCCTCCATGCTAAAGACCCCGTCGGTTACCAGCAGAATCGAATCCTCATCGGGGATTGCCTCAAGGATCTCCTCCAACTGCGCCATGTTGTTGTGCTTAAAGCGGTGCACCTGGGCTCCGGTGTGCATTCCCTGGCTCAGGAAGATGCCGTCCATAATCGAAGCGTGGTTCAACTTGTCGGTAATGATGTGGTCGCCCTTTCCGACGAGGGCCGAGATGGCGCCGAGGTTCGTCTGGTAGCCCGTCGTAAAGCAGAGGGCGCTTTCCCGACCGACGAAGGCCGCCAGACGCTCCTCGAGCTCTTCGTGGAGCTTGAGGGTGCCGTTCATAAAGCGGGAACCGGAACAGCTGGTCCCGTAGGTAACGATCGCCTCTCTCGCCGCCTCCCGAACCCGGGGGTCGAGGGAGAGTCCGAGGTAGTTGTTCGACCCCGCCATAATAAGCTCGTGACCCTCGGAGACCACGCGGCTACCGTGGTAGGCCTCTATCGGGCGAAAATAGGGATAGAGCCCCCGCTCCCGGAACGCCCGGGCCGTGGTAAAGGCGGAGCACTTTTCGAAAACGTCTCCGTTGGTCTGCGTGATGTCATGCTCTGTTGTACTCATTGTTAAGTCCTGTCCCTCGAAAAATGCCCATTCAATACGTTAAGTGTAAATCTTTTGTGCACCGCGCAGCAATCGACGCGCTACAACACGCGATTGCGCCGGTAATCGGTGACGGTCCGGCGGATTCCCGACTGGAAATTGACCTCCGGGGTCAGTCCGGTAGTCTTCCGGAGCTTCGCGGCCGTGCAGCTCCAGGCCGGTTGGACCGCCTCGATAACCTTCTGAAGGTTAAAGAACGAGGGCCTCCGGGTAATCCTCTGGACACCCGTCGCGACGAGGGCCGCTAGAAGAACGAGAACCTTCGGAAGGGGCAGACGAAGGGTCCGTTTCTCCAAGACCGCCGCGATCGCCTTTTGGAAGGCATCGACCGTGACGATCGGCGGGTCCGCCGCGTAGTAGACCTCTCCCGAGGGCGCCGCGGTGTTCGCCACCGCTATCATCGCCTGCACCAGGTTCTCGACGTAGATCAGGCTAAGCTCGGTATCCCTCCCCAGGTAGCCTACCCGGATTCCCCGGGACACCGCCCGGAAAATGGAGGCGAACCCGGGGTCGCGGGGGCCGTAGACCGCCGCCGGCCGGAGAATAGCGGACCAGAGACTCTCCCGATACTCCAGGATGTACTCCTCCGCCGCGAGCTTGCTCCGCCCGTAGTGGGTTATCGGCTGGTCCGGGTCCCCTTCGGTTCGGGGGTGCCCCGGCGGGTTCGGCCCCCCGGCGGCGAGGGAGCTCGCGAAGACAAGCCGCGGAGGGGGGCCCGCCTGGGTGCCTCCGAGGGCGTTTACCAGGTTGACGGTGCCGTCGAAGTTCGTCCGGAAGTAGCCGATCTTGTCGACGGCGATAACCGTTCCCGCGAGGTGGTACACGACGGCCGCGCCGTCGACGCCCCGGCTCAGGGAATCGGTGTCGCTCAACTCCCCGTGGATCACCTCGAGGTTATCGGGGAAACCGGCGCCGAGCTCGGCGATCAAGGCGCCGCGTTCTCCGGCGTTCCGGATCAGGCACCGAACCCGCCACCCCAAGGAGAGGAGCTTTCGGACCAGGTGGAAGCCGATAAAGCCCGTCGCGCCGGTAACAAAGGCTACCATTCTCCTTTCCTATAATCTCTTCTCGTAGATCCGGTAGGTCTTGTAGATCCGGCCTCCGAGCTTCTCCAGGGGGTTGCGGATAGCGTAGTTGTCCTCGAGTATCCAGGACATTTCGCCCGACCGGTATCCCTTCGCTCGCCCTCGTTTGAAGGTCTCGTAGTAGAGGAGCGTGTCGATCCCCGAGCCGCGGTACTTCTCCATTACTCCGAGGGCGAGGGTCCGAATGTGCTTGACCTTCTTGAGCTCCAAGAGCATCCGAACGATCCCGAAGGGAAAGAGCCTGCCCTTGGCCAATTTGATGGCTTGGTTGGCGTCCGGAACCGAAAGCGCGAATCCCGCGAGGTCCCCATCGACGAAGGCAAAGAACACCAGCTCGGGATCGACGATTGCCTTGAGATCCTTCGCCAGGTGCCGGAACTCCTCCTGTGTCATCGGAACCGCCGACCAGTTCTCGTACCACGCCGCGTTGTAGACCGTCATCGCGAGCTCGACGTCCCGGTCGAAATTCTTCATGTCGATCGGCCGGACGGTGACGTTCTTTGTCTTCTTGACCAGCTCGACCCCCCGCTCGAGACGCTCGGGGATTCCCCCGGGGTCGTCGAGCCAGTAGGCGTAGAGATCCTTCGCCTTCCGGTATCCGCAGGCTTCGATCAGCTCCGGGTAGTAGGGCGGGTTATGGGTCATCATGATAGCCGGAGAGCTGTCGAAACCGTCGATCAGCACCCCCAACTCCTCATTGGTCGACCAGCTGAAGGGGCCCCGAACCACGTCGCAACCACGCTCCTTCAGAAGCTCCTCCGCGTGGCCGAAGAGGGCCCCGGCCACTTCGGCGTCATTCTCGCATTCGAAGAAGCCGAAGGAGCCGACGGCCTCCTTCCACCGCTCGTTGTAGCGATGGTTGATGTGTACCGCCATCCGGCCTGCCGGTTCGCCGTCCCGGGTGGCCAAGAGGAGGACCGACCAGGCGTGCCGATGGTAGGGGTGTTTCGCCGGATCGAGAAGCGTCTTGAGATCGACGTTGAGGGGTTGGACCCAGTACGGGTCTTCGGCGTAGATCTTTTTCGGGAGTGCGATAAAGTCCCTCACGAGAGGGCTCGGCGCCTCGAACTCTAGAATCTCGATCTGGGATTCGGTTTCCGTGGATACCATAGGCTTTATAGTACGCGATCCGGGGCACCCCGCCAACGGTGCCCTTGCACCGGCCCTATTTTTCGGCCCTTGCACCGGAGGCCCGGCTCGGCAAAGAATAGAAGCGTGGAAGCCCTATTCGACCTCGACCCGGAGCGCGTTGTAATCCTGTCCGAAGAAGACAGGGACGGCGCCATCGCCGTCCTCGTGCAGCTTGTCGCCGATACCATTCCCGGAATAAATCAGGAACGCCTCTTGAGCGCCGTCCGCGCCCGGGAGTCTCAGATCTCCTCCCGGGTTGCCCCGGGGATCGCGATTCCCCACGCCGTTCTCCCGGAGATCGACGGTGCGCATGTTGCCCTCGGATTGCACACCGGGGGGATTACCTGGGACGCGGCGGAGGACTCTCAGGTTCATCTTGTCGTCCTCCTCGCGAGTAACGAGAAGCAGCATCTCCAACAACTCGCGGCGGTGGCCCGGGCGTTGAAGGATCAGGGTTTTTTTCGCTCCCTTCTCCAGGCTGGAGACAGGGAGGACCTTATCCGTCGCCTTCGGGAGGGACGCCTTCGGGTTTCGGGAAAGCTCGCGCTTTCCGACGAGGCGATCTCCCGGGGGATTCTAGAGGCAGCCTCTTCCCTCTCGGCGCGGATCGAGAACTCCCGGGTTGTCGTCCACAGCGACGCCATTTCCCGGGGGGAGGATCTCCGGCGGCTTCTCGAGGGCTATTCGGTGGTGGTGGCGGGACACACTCGATCGGAGAGCGAGGCCCTCGGCAGTTTTACCGTGCCCTTTCAGGGGCTCCGGCGGCCGGCCCAACTCCACCTCGACCTGTTGTATCTGGCCTCCCGGGGGCACCTCGACGGTGTCGGGTTCTCGGTGAGCGTCTACGGGGAGCCGGGGTCCAACCGCCTCGACGCCATTCGGCTTATGCCGGTGGAAACGCGCCTCTCCCTCGCCGGGGCCTTAAGCCGGGCGGCACTCCCGGAGGATCTCGACGAGCACGTGCTAACCCGGACGGTGCAGCTCGTCTCCGAGTTGGCCGCCGAGGGGCGGGAGGGCTCGGTGGTGGTGCGCATCGAGATCGACGCCGAGGGCG
Organism: uncultured Spirochaetaceae bacterium; assembly: GCA_964413945.1. Lineage (GTDB taxonomy): Bacteria > Spirochaetota > Spirochaetia > DSM-27196 > PWMO01 > CAYPUT01. The sequence continues at coordinate 396 of CAYPUT010000043.1, read as the reverse complement.
CCGCCTCGAGCGTGGAGGTCCTCGAGCCCGCAGGCCACGGCTTCGACGAGGCCGCGGTGGCGGCGATCCGCCAGTTCGAGTTCGAGCCGGCGCGGGTGGGGGACGAGGCGATCCCCACCCGCGCCGGCTC
>CAYPUT010000043.1:0-256 GCA_964413945.1 uncultured Spirochaetaceae bacterium | reverse complement strand
AGGCGATCCCCTCGCGCATCCTGTACCGATACCGATTCACCATCGAGCGGCAGGAGCCTGTCCCCGAGGAGGCCGACTCGCGGGTCACCGTCACCGGTGTCGTCACCGACCTCGACGACAGCCCCATCCCGGGCGCTCTGGTCACGGCCCTCGCGGCGCGCTCCGACGACACCCGCGACCTCGCCGAGGGCGAGCACGAGACCCGCAGCCGAGAGGACGGCACCTTCACCCTCGGCCCGCTCGAGCCCGGCAATTA
>CAYPUT010000042.1:0-19856 GCA_964413945.1 uncultured Spirochaetaceae bacterium | reverse complement strand
TTTCTGCATTTTCTCGTAGTTCTTCGTTAGCAACTTCGAGCTGCTTGACTTTTCTCCCTTTGGTGATCCTCCGGCTCTTCGTAGTTTTCGCTGAAGAGAAAGTATGTTTCTCGGACCGGTTCGGCAAGCGGGGGGCCGGGTTCCCGGGCCGGGGGTTTGTGCCGGGGCTGTGGCTGGGCCGGGTCTTGGGGTCCGGGAAGGTGCCGGATCTGCCGGTATCCGACCCCGAACTTTCCGCTGACGTGCTCCACCACAAAATCGAGAGCACTCGAGCCGACGAGGCTTATTTCGTTATAGCCGAGCCGCTTGACCGCCACGACGAGCTCCTCGATTGCCTCTTTGGAATCGACTACGTTCCGGATGGTGCTTTTTAGGTAACGGACGCTCCGTGTCGTCAGCGCCTCGAGTCCCCGGGACGAGACGGCGTAGCGGATGTTCCGGTTGTTTACCTTGCGGACGGTGAGGAAGCCCTTCTGCGCCAGACGCCGGATGATGGCGTTGGTCATCCCGACGGATATACCGAGAACGTGGGCTAGATCGCGTTGCTTAATGTGGCGCCGATTGTGGATGGCTTCGAGGATGTCGAGCTCGCGCTCGTGAGATGGCGGGTTCATGATAGACCTGTGTCAACGACGAAAGAAGAGGAGTTACCGAATCCTTTGGGACCGTACAGCCGAAACGTGCTACGAAAAGACCCGGCACATGTTCAGAGATTGAACAATAGTGAATAGCGGTTTTCGGGTCAAGACCGGGCCCGAGGCTGGGTTCTCGGCCAGGCCTACTCTTCGAGGCCCTTGGTGTATTCCTCGTAGTCGCCGGCGCTGAGAAGGTCGTTCTCTTCGCCGGGTTCCGAAGCCCTTATCCTGATGAGCCATCCCCTGCCGAAGGGGTCTTCGTTGACCAGCCCGGATTCGTCTTCGAGAGCCTCGTTGACTTCGACGACCTCCCCGGAGAGGGGCATGTAGACGTCGCTCGCCGCCTTTACGCTTTCGACGACGCCGAAGGGCTCGCTCCGCTGCTTAACCGTTCCGACTTCCGGCAGCTCGACGAAGACGACGTCCCCGAGGCTGTCCTGAGCATAATCTGATATGCCGATCGTGTAGACGTCGCCGTTCTTCTTGGCCCATTCGTGGGACTTCTGGTACCGAACCGACTCATCAAAGGTCATTGGGGTCTCCTCTGGAATGTCTAAGAAAATCATAACGCAGGGCCGGTCGCGGCGCAAGGCGGGAGTCGTGAGACCTGCTAAAGTTGTCCACAATTAATGCACATGGTGAAACCCGGCGGGAAAGACCCGCCGGGTCGAGAATTCTCAAATTCATTCGGATTGGTAGTCAGAACATGTGCTAAAAGGCTCCCCGGAAGCATGAATAAGAGATTCTGGAGTTGCCTGCAATATCAGTCTATTGTTTCGATAGAATTGGCTCTATTTCTACACAATGTATCCACAAGCGCCCAATACGGGAGGTTAATCGCGCTTGTCAATCCCTTTGTAGAAAATTCTTACTTGTTTATAGAGCCCTTCCCCTTCGCTTTCCGTACCCAGCTCCGAGATGTCGTTTAGGGCCGTGTGGATAAGGCGTCGCTCAAAGGGATTCATCGGCTCCAGCAGCCGGGAGCTTCGGGTCCGCTTCACCTGGTCCCCCACCTTATGGGCAAGGCGTACGAGGTTCTCCTCCCGCCGGGCCCGGTAGTTTTCGCTGTCGAGGACCACCTTTACGTCGCTGTGGTCGAGCTTGCCGGCGACGATGTTGGTCAGAAGCTGCAAGGCGTCGAGGTTCTTACCCTTCTTTCCGATGAGGATCGAGGAGTGCTCGGTGTCGAGGCGGACGCCGAGCTTTTCGGGCTCCCGGTACATTATTTTGGCTTCGGCGGGGAACCCCATCTTCTCGGCGACGTTCTGTAGGAAATCTACGATAGCGTGCTCGAAGTCGTTCTCCGGAGTGGGGTTTCTGGTCGCGGTCGATACCGGCTGGGCGTCGCGGAGGTGGACTCGTATCCGGACTTTCTTTTGGATTCCGAGAAATCCACCCTTCTGGGTGTCGAGAAGCTCTACATCAAACTCGTCCGGCTCGAGCCCGAGAGTATCGATGGCGAGATCGATGGCCTCTCTCTCTGTTCTTCCTTCGAATTCGTGAACCATGTGTTGTCTCCAGCGTTACCGGCCTCTCTAGGCCGGATGTTTCTTGATCTTGTTGAAGTACTGCTGCCCGGCGGTCAGGACGTTGGTCACAATCCAGTAGACCAGGAGGCCCGACGGCATGTTGTACAGGACGAAGAAGAAGACGATCGGCAGCATGTAGGTCATCATCTTCATATTTCCTGCGCTCGCCTGGGGTGTCTGCATTGTTTTGCTGGTAACAAGCTGGGTCGCCACGAAGAGCACCGGCAAGAGCCGCAGATCGTTCCACCCGAGGAACGGCAGGGTGAACTCTCCGAAGTTCCAGATCGACTCCGGAGAAGAAAGGTCGGTTATCCAGCCGGGGATGAACGTGGCACCGCGGAGGTCGAAGTGGTTGTTGAAAAGCCCGAACATCGCGATGAAGAAGGGGAATTGGAGCGCCATGGGAAGACAGCCGCCGAGGGGGTTTATCCCCTCCTTTTTGTAAACCGCCGCCATCTCGGCGTTGAGCTTTTGGGGGTTGTCCTTGTACTTCTCCCGTAGCTCGGTGATTTTCGGGCTCATCTCCTGCATCCGGGCGGTCGATTCGTAACTCTTCTTGGTAAGGGGGAACATCAACACCTTGACGATGATAGTCAGGACGATGATGGCGATGCCGTAGTTGGGAACCACCTGGTAGATGAGGTTCAAGAGGAACTTGAGGACGTTCTCGAGCCAGCCGAGGAGGAAGCGGGAATCGATTGCCGCGTCGAGCTCTTCGGAGATGCCAAAGGCGTTGTCTCCCGAATCGGTGTACCGAGCGAGAACGCGGTTGATCTTCGGACCGAGGTAGAACCGATAGATGTCGCTGTTCGCACTGCTCCGGATCGGCGGTCGGGCAAAGAAGACCTGGGAGGCCTCGGGGACGCCGGTTACGGCTTGCGTGGAGACGGTAATGTCGTACTGGGTAACCCCGGGAATCCCGATAAAGGCGAAATATTTACCGACGATCGCGACCCAGTCGACCCGATCCTCTATAAGCTCGGTGTTCCGCCGGTTTAGGTTGACGTTGTCCCGGTCGCCGTCCCGGTAGGAGAAGTAGCGCCGGTATTCGTTTCTGTTGTCGAGCTCCCGGAACTCCGGCCCGATTTGGGGGCCGAAGCTGAGGGTGTAGGCATATCCCTCTTCGGAGGCGGGGAGAAACTCGTTGACGCTGTTCGCGAAGGCCACCTCGAGCTCGAAGAGGTACTCGCCGTCGGCGAAACGGTAGGTCTTGGTAATGGTAAAGGGAGTGTCTTCCCGGCCGGGGATGTAGAAGTCCCGAAAGAACTCTACCGTTTTTCCGTTATCCCGGACCCGGACGTCGTAGACGGCGTCGATAGCCGGCGTGTCGGGGCCCCCGAAGTGGAGCCGGAAGGCCCCCGGGATGTCTCCCGGATTAAAGACCATATCCACCGCGCTTCCCTGGGTGGTGTCGGTGTGCTCCTTGAGAAGGAACTCGGAAACCTGAGCACCCCGACTGTCGAGGACAACCTGGAGAAGGTCGGTCGAGACCGTGACCTCCCGGGGCCGGATCGTCGGATCCTCTACGGGGAGAATGCGGGAGGCCGATACGACGCGGCCGGGACTCGGGGTCTGGGTTTGGCTGCCTTCGCCGGTACCCTGGCCGCCGGTGTCCCGGGCCTCGGCTGTTTCCTCTGCCGGAGCCGGTTGGGCGGGGCTTGGTGCCGGTTCCGGTGGGTAGAGGGCATTTTGAATCATAAAGCCGGCGGTAATGACCACCACCGACAGAACCACCGCCAAGAGCGTTCGTCTATCCATCTAATCGTTCCATTTTTCCGTTACCAGGTCGAGACGCGCGAGTGCCGCCTGAAGCTCTTCGAGCTGCCGTCCAAAGGGTGTCTCCGCCGAGTCGACCAGAAGGGCAATGTCAAAGCCGGGACGGATCTTTCCTTTGACCCGGCGATACAGTTCCCGTCCACGGCGGCGGAGGCGGTTACGCTCCACCGCTGACTTGGTCTTTCGGCGCCCGGCAAAAACTGCCCGGCTTATCTCCAACCCATTCGGGACACAGCGAAGGCGCAAGGCGCCCATCCGGCAGCCGGTTCGGCTGCGAAACACTCGTTGGATGTCGCTTCTACGCCTAAGGATCTCGTCCTTAGTAAGGCTTTTTTTCGTCGGCAACGGATAGCTTCTTGCGCCCCTTCGCTCGACGTCGTTTTAGAACCATCCGGCCACCCTTGGTGTTCATTCGTGCGCGAAAACCAAAGGTCCGGCGGCGCTTTCTTCTACTAGGCTGATATGTTCGTTTCATGGTCTTTGTCCTTGCGAGATAACCGGCGAAGTATACTAGCCGGTTTCGGTGGTGTCAATCGCGGTCATCGAGATGGTCTTTGAGCCGCTCGAGGGAGCGCTTCAGGTTCGATTCGGGCAAACGCTCGAGGGCTTCGGCGGCGGTTTCTGAGGACGACTCCGGTTCGGGTGGGGTTGGCCTGGGTTTGCGGCGGGAAGCTGCGCTGGGGCCGGGCTCTCGGCCGGGGGGGGGCCGACTCCCAGCGGTTGGCCTGGATTCGGCGCCGGGGCCGGTGCTTGCGTTGGGGCGCCGGCCGCCGGGCTCCCGGGACATCCGGAAGTAGAGCTGTTCGATTCCAAGGTTTGGAAAGCGGCCCTGGATCGCCCGGAGAATATCGGCCTGCTTGGCGTGGAGGCGTTGGAGCCACGCCGGATGGTCGACCTCTAAGTAGAGGGCGCCGTTCTTGATGTCTACCGGGTCGGCATGAGCCGCGAGGTCGGTACCGACGAGGCCCTGCCACTGGGAGAAAAAGCCGATAAGGCCTTCGTCGTCCTGGTCGACATAGCGCCCGAAGAGTTTTCTGAGTATCGCTTCTGCCTTATCCATGCCGGGTCAATTCGCCTCTGTCTACCGAGTATACCAAGCGGTTGGCGCTTTCGTCCCGGGGAAGCTGCTCTTGGGGCAGAAAGGTAAAGTAGGCCTGGTCGAAGGTCGGCATCCGAGAGAGGAGTCGCTCCCGCTTTCCCCGGTCGAGCTCCAAGAGGACGTCGTCGATGAGAAGGATCGGCGGCCGGGGGTGTACCTGGTAGTAGTAGTGGACCTGCCCGAGGCGCAAGAGGAGCGAGAGGAGGCGCTGCTGTCCCGTCGAGGCGGTCGCGACGTAGTCCCTGTCGTCGTAGAGAAACAGAAGTCGGTCCCGGTGGGGCCCGGAGGTCGTCGTACCGAGAGCGAGGTCCCGGCCCCGGCGGGCGAGCAGGGTCTCCCGGGGGTCCTCGGCGCTGGGTGCCGGGTGGTGCCAACTGGGGCGGTATGCCAGGCGGACCGCCTCGGTGTCCTCGGCTACGGCGCGGTAGAGGTCGCCGAGGACCTCGTTGAAGGTCTCCACGGCGCCCCTTCGTCGCTCCATCATCTCGAGCCCCGTAGCGACAAGCTGAATGTCGAGGGCTTCGAGGAGCTCCTGGGCACCCCGTTTGAGGGCGTCGTTGCGTTGCCTGAGGACCCTGAGGTAGCGCCGTCGAGTGTCGACGAAGCCTGGGTCGTAGAGGACCACGGTCTGGTCGAGAAAGAGGCGCTGGAGATCCGGTGCTCCGGAGACGAAGCGGATATCGTCGTGACAGAAGACGATGCAGGGCTGAATGGAGAGGAGCTCCCGGCGGTCCCGGACCGCCGTTCCGTCGACGGCGATATCCTTACCGCCCCCGAGGGTAACTGCGACGCTCTTGTCCAGGGGTTCTGCGGGAACGGTGCCGGTTACGCGACACTCGTCGGCGCCGAAACGGACCATCTCTCGGTCCCGAGTGGTCCGGAAGGAGGAGCCGTAGCAGAGTAGGTGAACTGCCTCGAGAAAGTTGGTCTTTCCTTGGCCGTTTTCCCCGATGAGGACAATTTCCCGGGCATCGGTATCGACGACGCCGTCGACGAGATTCCGGAAGGAGTAGAGTCGTAACCGGCTAAAAGCCATCTGCTTCGGCGGGACGCCTTAGTCGAGCTGCATCGGCATGACGATGTGGAAGTAGTCCTCCCGGGGTACCGAGTAAATGGTCAAGGCTCTGGTGGCTTCGGTAAAGTTGATGGTGATGTTGTCCGTACCGATAACCCGTAAGGGATCGAGGACGTAGCCGTAGTTCACGGCTATTTTGGTCTCCGGCCCCTCGTATTCGCAGCTGATCTCTTCGTGGGCAACACCGACCTCGCTTTCTTCCGAGCTAAGAGTCAGCGCGCCCTCGGCGATGTTTAGGTAGATACGTTTGGACTTCTCCACTAAGAGGCTTACCCGCCGGAGAGCTTCGAGAACCTCTTCCCGTACCAGGGTGACGGTCTGGGTTTGGCTTTCGGGGATAACCCGTTGATAGTTCGGAAACTGTCCTTCGATGAGGGCCGAGGAGATCTTCTGGTCTTCGAATTGGACGAAGAGATTCTTCTCGGTTACCGCCATCGAAAAGGTGCCGTCCCCGCCGGCGAGCTTCTTGATAAGCTGAAGCACCTTCGGCGGAACGATGATACCGTCGAACTCTTTGATCTCCTGCTCCGGGGTCTTCCGGACGTAGGCGAGACGCCGGCCGTCGGTGGCGACCATCACCAGATCTCCTTCGATGGTCTCCATGTAGACGCCGTTCATGAAGTAGCGGGTTTCGTCGTCCGAGACGGCAAAGATGGTCTGATTGATCATATCGAGAAACTCCCGCTGACCGACCTCGAAGTAGGCCTCGTCGGCGATAAGCTGGAGCTCCGGGAACTTCTCCGCTTGGATGCTTCGGAGTTGAAAATCGATGTTCTTAAAGAGCGGTTTGATAGTGAGGGACCCGTCGCCGCCGAGCTCGAAGGAGACCTCCCCCGGAGGAAGGGCCTTAAGAATACCGACGAGCTTGTCGCAAAAGACGGTTGTCCTCCCCTGTTCGGTTACCTCCGCTGCTATACGAGTTTCGAAGCCTATCTTGAGGTCCGTCGCTCGAATGATAAGGGCACCGTCGGCGCTTTCGATGAGAACGTTGGAGAGAACCGACAAGCTGTTTCGAGAGGAAATGATCTCCTGGGAGAGCGAAACTTCCTTGAGAATGGTATCTCGTTCGACTTTAAACTTCATAGGTACCTATCCTTCTTTCCACACTCTCTCTAGAAGTAAATTCTAGTCGTAGTGGTAATAGGCTCGATGAATATGTGGATAAGCCTGATAAACCACTATCTAAGGGAAGCATACAGGGAGAATAGCTCTGTGAAAAGCATTCTCACCCTGTCCACACTGTCCACAGGACGAACGGTTTTCCACAGAAGACTCAGAGTCTACTAAGACTTTGTGCTCTGTTCTTTTACGTTGCGAATAAGAAATTGAATGGTCGGTTCAAGGGTGGGATCCGTTCTCATTCTGCTTTCTATCCGTTGGCAGGCGTGCATGACCGTGGTATGGTCCCGGCCGCCGAACTCGAGGCCGACCTCGGTGGTCGAGTATTCGGTCATCTCTCTTGTTATGAACATAGCGAGCTGTCGGGGAAAAGCGATGACCTTGGTTCGCTTTTTTCCCTTGAGCTCTTGATTCGAAAGGTTGAAATAGTCGGCGATGACCCGCTGAATGACGTCGATGGTTACGTTAGTCTGCTGGGGGCTTGCGAAAAAGTCCTTGAGCTGCTGCTTGGCGACTTCGGCCGAAATGTCCTTGTCGACGAGCTCGGCGTAGGCGACCAGCTTGGTGAGGGCCGATTCTATATCCCGAACGTTGGTGGTGACGTTGGTGCAGATGAGCTCGACGACCTCTTCGGGGATTCGAATGTTGGTCTTGTCGACCTTCTTCTTGAGGATGGCGTACCGGGTTTCGTAGGAGGGGGGTTGGAGGTCGACGTTAAGACCCCGCTCGAAGCGACTCCGGAGGCGGTCGGTGAGGTCCCGGATTTCGGAAACCGGGCGGTCGCAGGTAAACACCATCTGCTTGTTGGCGTCGTAGAGGGCGTTGAAGGTGTGGAAGAGCTCCTCCTGGGTCTCCGGCTTCTTCTGAAGAAAGTGGATATCGTCGATAAGGAGGACGTCGGCGTAACGATACTTGTTCTTGAAGGCCTGGGTCCGCTTTTCCCGGATCGACTGAATAAAGTCGTTGGTGAAGCTCTCCATGGTTACGTAGACGATTTTGAGGTTGTCGAACTCCTGATGGACCGAGTTTCCGATGGACTGGATGAGGTGGGTCTTGCCGAGGCCTACTCCGCCGTAGATGAGACACGGGTTGTAGCCGGTCCCGGGATTCTTGGCGATAGCCATGGCGGCGTTCGCCGCGAAAGAGTTGTTCTGGCCGATGACGAAGTTCTCGAAGGTATACTCGAGGCGGAGGTTGGGATGGGGCGCCTTCGCCTTCGGTTTGTCGAGGACCGCCGTGGCGGTCTTGGCCTTTTGGGGGGCCGGGGCCGGTGTTTCTAATCGCCTTACTTCGAAGTCGATGTCCAGGCCGGTCCCGGAGAGCTCCTGGATTTTTTCTTCTATCTTAGAGAGATAGCGCTGTTTTACCTGGTCCCGATAGAAGGAGGAGGGAACGGATACCACGATCTGGTTCTCCATCGAGTGGGAGTAGCTCATGCGGTTGAACCACATGGCGAACTCCTGTTCGGATATCTCGTCCTGAAGCTGTTTCATTGCTTCGTGCCAAAAAACGCTGTAGTCCCATTCGCCCGCCGCCATGAAAGCTCCAATTATCCACAGTTTATTAACAACAAACCCCTCAAAATGGGGATGAACACAAGAAGGTATGGTACCACGAAAGGAGCCCCTGACCAATGCGTTATGAGGAAGTTTTGCGGTGTAGTAGACAGAATTCGGCTATATGGGTGTTAGGGGACGAATCCATGCACAGGTAACGCCGCTTTTATCCACAGCCTATCCACAGTTGGCAAAGAGCTAGAGCGGTGCTCTATCTTTACTTGGTACAGGAAGATGGCTATACTTATGTCCATAATGACAGAAGCATACTCCGCCAGCAATATCCAGATTCTGAAGGGTCTGGAGGCCGTGAGAAAACGGCCTGGCATGTATATCGGTTCTACCGGATCCGCAGGTCTCCATCATCTGGTCTACGAGGTCGTCGACAACAGTATCGACGAGGCTCTCGCGGGACACTGTGACTCGGTGAGGGTGCAGATTCTCCCGGACAACGTTATCCAGGTAGACGACAACGGCCGGGGGATTCCCGTCGACCGCCACGAGGAGGAGGGCTTGAGCGCCCTCGAGATCGTGATGACCCGCCTTCACGCCGGAGGGAAGTTCGACAAGAAGAGCTACCAGGTCTCCGGAGGGCTCCACGGCGTCGGCGTCTCGGTCGTAAACGCCCTCTCGGAATGGTGTCGGGTGGAAGTCTATCTCAACGGGAAGATCTACACCCAGGACTACCGTCGAGGCATTCCGACCGGTGGGGTGGAAGAGATCGGCACTACCGAGAAGACGGGAACGATGACCCGGTTCCATCCGGATCCGGATATCTTCGAAGAACCGATGTACTCCTTCGACACGCTCTCGACGCGGCTCCGGGAGCTCGCGTTTCTGAATCGGGGTATCCGGATCGATATCTCGGATCTCCGGGGACCCAGCGAGAAGAGCCATTCCTTCCGGTTCGACGGCGGCGTGAAAGAGTTCGTCAGCTTCTTGAACAAGAACAAGACCCTCATCAACAAGGAGCCGATCTACTGCGAAGGGGAACGGGACGGCGTGATGATGGAAATCGCGATGGATTACAACGACGGCTACAACGAGGTTATCTTCTCCTTCGCGAACAATATCAACACCCGGGAAGGGGGAACCCACTTGGTCGGCTTTAAGTCCGCCCTAACCCGGACCTTGAACGATTTCCTGAAGAAGTCGAAGTATTCCAAGAAGGTCGACGAGAGCTTTACCGGGGACGACGTCCGGGAAGGCCTTACCGCTATTGTGTCGGTAAAGGTCCCGGATCCTCAGTTCGAGGGTCAGACCAAGGGGAAGCTCGGAAACTCCGAGGTCAAGGGGATTGTCGAGTCCTTTCTGAACGAAGCGCTCTCGGCGTATTTCGATGCGAATCCCGGGGACGTCGACCGCATTCTCGAGAAGACGGTTATGGCGGCGAAGGCCCGGGAAGCCGCACGGCGGGCCCGGGAGCTGACCCGGCGAAAGAGCTTTCTCGAGAGCGCCGGACTCCCGGGGAAGCTTGCCGACTGCAGCGAGAAGGATCCCTCGAAGGCGGAGGTCTACATCGTCGAAGGGGACTCCGCCGGCGGTACGGCGAAGCAGGGGCGGGACCGGCAGTTTCAGGCGATTCTTCCCCTCTGGGGGAAGATGCTCAACGTCGAGAAGACCCGGATCGACAAGGTTCTGGCGAACGACAAGTTACAACCGATTATCACCACCTTGGGGACCGGAGCGGGGCCGAACTTCGAGCTCGAGCGGCTCCGGTATCACAGAGTTATTATTATGGCCGACGCCGACGTCGACGGCTCGCATATCCGGACGCTGCTTCTGACCTTCTTCTTCCGGTACATGCCGGAGCTTCTCGAGAACGGCCACGTCTTTCTGGCGATGCCTCCGCTCTACAAGGTCTCGGTAAACCGGAAGGAGTGGTACGCCTACAACGAGATCGAGCGTGACAAGATTCTCGCCGGTCTCGACGGAAAGAGCGAGAAAGCGGCGATCCAACGGTACAAGGGTCTCGGAGAGATGAACTCGGAGCAGCTCTGGGAAACCACGATGAACCCGGAAACCCGAAACATCATGCAGATCCGCCTCGAGGATGCGGTGGAGGCGGACGATATTTTTACAACCCTCATGGGCGAACAGGTTGCTCCCCGGCGGGAGTTTATCGAGCAGAACGCCCTCTCCGTCGCAAACCTCGACGTATAATTCCCTGGAGTAGCAAGTGTCCGATCAAGAAGAGCGAATGGGCCGGGTTATTCCCGTAGCCATAGAAGACGAGGTTCGCACCTCTTACCTGAACTACGCGATGTCCGTTATCGTCAGCCGGGCTCTCCCGGATATTCGGGATGGGCTGAAGCCGGTTCACCGGCGGATTCTCTACGCGATGAACGAGATGGGCCTCCGGTCCGACCGTCCCTTTAAGAAGTGTGGACGGATCGTAGGAGACGTCCTGGGCAAGTTCCATCCCCACGGCGACCAGAGCATCTACGACGCCCTGGTGCGGTTGGCTCAGGTCTTCTCGATGCGCTACAAGGCGGTCGACGGACAGGGGAACTTCGGGTCGGTGGACAACGATCCCCCGGCGGCCATGCGGTACACCGAGGCGCGGCTTACCAAGATTGCCGAGGAGATGCTCCGGGATATCCGGAAAGAGACCGTCGATTTCGCGAACAACTACGACGATACGATGACCGAGCCGTCGGTTCTCCCGGCGGCCTTTCCCTTTCTGTTGGCAAACGGCGCCAACGGTATCGCCGTCGGGATGGCGACGAACATGGCCCCCCACAACCTGGGGGAAATCGCCCAGGCCGTATCCGCCTTGATAGACGACCCCGAGCTCGAGTCCCGGGACTTGATAAAGTACATCCACGGCCCCGACTTTCCGACCGGCGGGATTATCTACGGTACCCGGGGGATCCGGGAGGCCTACGAGACGGGCCGGGGACGGATTGTCCTCCGGGCGCGCTTCGCGATCGAGACCGGCCGGGGTGGTCGGGACGTTATCGTGATTACCGAGATGCCCTATCAGGTAAACAAGGCGGCGCTGATCGCCCGGATCGCGGATCTGGTGCGGGATCGAAAGATCGACGGTATCAGCGATCTCCGGGACGAATCGGACCGGAACGGCATGAGGGCGATTATCGAGCTGAAGAAGGGGGCGAGTCCGAAGATCGTCCTGAATCAGCTCTTTAGCCACACTCAGCTTCAGATTAACTTTAACGTGAACGCCTTGGCCCTGGTTAACGGCAGACCGCAGACCCTGGGGCTTCGACAGATTCTTCAGGCTTTTATCGACCACCGGTACGAGGTTATCGTCCGACGGACCAAGTACGACTTGCGGAAAGCCGAAGAGCGGGCCCACATTCTCGAAGGGCTCAAGATCGCCCTGGACAACATAGACGAGGTGATCGCCCTCATAAAAGCGTCCAAGGATGTGGACGCCGCCCGGACCGGGTTGATGGAGCGCTTCAAGCTGAGCGAGGTCCAGGCCCAGGCCATCCTCGACATGCGCCTCCAGAAGCTCACGAGCCTCGAAACCCAAAAGATTATCGAGGAGCTGGAAGAAGTCCGGAAGCTGATTGCCGAGCTCAAGGCGCTACTAGCGAGCGACGAGAAGCTCCGGCAGGTTATCAAGGACGAGACGTCGGACATCGCCGACCGCTTCGGAGACGGACGCCGGACCGAGATCGTTCCGGAAGAGATCGAAGCCATCGATATCGAGGACTTGATCCAGAAGGAAGACATGGTCGTGGTTATCTCCCACCGGGGATACGCCAAGCGGATCGCTACGAGCTCCTACCGGATCCAAGGCCGGGGGGGGAAGGGATCATCCTCGTCGAACCTCCGGGAGGATGACTTCGTCGAGCATCTGTTTATCGGGTCGACCCACGACCATATTCTGTTCCTGACCAGCGAGGGGAAGGCCTACTTCCTGAAGGTCCACGAGCTTCCCGAAGTCTCCCGGCAGGCGAAGGGGCAGCACCTCCGGGGGCTTCTCGCCGTTTCGACGGATGAGTCGATTAAGGCGGCCCTCGCCATTCCCGACTTTACCATCGAGGCCAACGCCTTCTTGGCAACCGCCCGGGGGGTCGTAAAGAAGGTAAAAGTCGAGGATTTCCGGAACGCCCGGACCCGGGGTATTACCGCGATCAACCTCGACAACCAGGACACCGTAATCCGGGCCCTCCTAACCACCGGAAAGGACGAGGTTATCCTGGTTACCCGCCGGGGCCTCGGTTTGCGGATTCAGGAGGAGACGGTTCGTCAGATGGGCCGGGCGACCCGAGGGGTCCAGGGCATCCGCCTCGGAAAGGAAGACGAGCTCGCCGGGGCCGTCGCCGTGCAACCCGACGCGACCATGCTGCTCTTGACCGAGTTCGGCTACGGGAAGCGGTGCAAGTTTAGCGAGCTTACCCCCCACGGCCGGGCCACTCGGGGGCAGACCCTCTATAAGACCAACGAGCGTACCGGCGAAGTGATCGGTGTGCTTCCGGTGGAGGGAGACGACGAGGTGATGGCCATCACCTCCCAGGGAAACACCCTGAAGCTCCGGGTCTCTGATATCCCCATTCAGACCCGGGTAGCCGGGGGTGTCCGGCTTATCAACATCGACCGGCCGGACTACGTGGTCGGCGTTGCCCGGGGCGGGGACGACGAAGAAGAAACCCCGACCGGGGAGTAACGTTTCACGTGAAACAATTCCCCGGTGCGAAACTGCCGGCAGCCCTGCTGCTGGCGCTGGGGGCCGCGGTGGCGAGCGGCCTTCTCTACCCCGGGGATAACGGATACTCCCTTACCCGAAACTACCTTAGCGACCTCGGAATGACCGTCACCCGGGACGGCGAGGAAAACCTCGCCGGGGCCCTCCTCTTTCTCGGGTCTTGCGGCGCCTTCGGCTACGCCGCTTGGCGGTTCGCTCGGCTTCTCGGTAGCGCCCGGGGCGGTGGAGTCGGGCGCCGGGGGCTTCCGGGTGGCGGGGAAGTCGGCCCCGGCGAGACGCCGGGCACCACCGGCCGGATCTTCAGCCGGACTTTCGGCCGAACTCCCGGCCGGGAGCACCACCCGGGCGCCGGTCGCCAGGACTCGGTGGCCGATACCCGCTCCGGGGGCGGGCCCCTTCCGGCCGGCGGAGCGCTTCTCAGAAGCGCTCCGCCGGGGCTCCTCTCCTGGCTCGGTAAAGCGGGGGTTCTCCTCGGTGGGTTTCTGGCCGCCGTCTTCTTTCTGCTTACCGGGCTGACGCCGAAGAATCACCTCTTTAACCTCCACAACTGGGTCTCCTATTCCGCCTTCTTGGCGCTCTTGCTGTTCTGGGTCTCTGCTGCGCTACTCGGGCCCCCGGGTTGGCTCCGGGGGATTTCTCTCTCGATGGTTCTCCTTTCTGCGGCGTATCTCGCGGTGCTCTTCTCCCGGCCCTCCTGGGAAATGCCCGAGGGGTGGGCTCTTCAGGTCGTCGCGCAGAAAGCCGTCGTTATCGGAAATTGGCTGGGGTTCTTTCTGGAAGCGATTCTTCTTCGGTCTGCGATTGTTTCACGTGAAACATGAACGAGCCCCTGACCAGCAGCGGTAGCCGGTTAACGATCAAAGGCTCCCGGTTCGTCGGGCTTCTTCGCCGGGTCGAGACCGAAGCGGAAGCCAAAGCGCTGATCGCGAAGACCCGGGAGACCCACCCCGGAGCGTCTCACGTCGCTTACGCCTACGCGGTCGGCCCGGAGAAGAGCCTTCTCCGGGGTCAGGGCGACGACGGCGAGCCCCATGGAACCGCCGGCCGTCCGATTATGGATCAGGTTTCCGGCGCCGGGCTCTCCTACTGCCTGGTGATGGTGGTCCGCTATTTCGGCGGAACAAAGCTCGGTACCGGTGGGCTGGTGCGGGCCTACGGCGATACGGCGAAAGCGACGATCGCGGGAGCCACTACCCGGAAGCTCGTCGAGAGGCTCGGGTTTTCCCTCGAAATCGCCTACGTGCACGCCGACCCCGCTTTCCGGCTCATCGAAGAGCTCGGGGGGGCGGTCGACCAACGGACCTTCGGGAGCATCGTCCGGGTGACCGGAACGCTTCCGGCCGCGGCTCGATGGGAGTTTTCTCGTCTGGTGGGGGATCTAACGTCCGGGAGAAGCTATCCGGAAATCTCGGAGAGTAGCTCGGCGTAGGGACTGCCCTTGATGTACTTCTGGGTCTCGGTCCAGAGTTTCTTCTTTTCCGCCTCCGAAAGAAAGGTGGCGAATATCCCGTTTCGAATAATCTGAACGATCTCCGGGAGGGAAAAAACCTCGGCCTCTAAGAGGCGCTCGTACTCTTCGTAAAGGCTCACCCCGAAGAGGGTCGGGTCGTCGGTGTTGACCGTTACCAAGATCCCGAAATCGAAGAAGGGCCGGATCGGGTGATCCTTGAGCGTCGTGGCGTACTTCCGGGTGTAGAGGTTGCTGGTCGGGCAGATTTCCAGGGGAATCCGCTGGTCCCGGATGTGGCGCATCAGCCCCCTGTCGAGGATGGCGCTGGTTCCATGGCCGATTCGGTCGACCTGAAGAAGTTTGACGGTGTCCCAAATTGATTCGGGGCCGACGTCTTCCCCGGCGTGGGCGACAACGTGAAGACCCGCTTCCCGGGCCCGGTCGAAGACAGGTTGATACTCCCGGGCGGGGCCTGCCTGTTCGGCACCGCCGAGTCCGAGACCGATTACCGAATCCTTCCGGTGCTTCAGCGTGAGCTCGAGGTTCCGCATTGCGTTCTCGATGCCGAATCCCCGGGAGACATCGACGATGTATCGGACGGCAATGCCCTTCTTGGCGATCCTTTTGGCGCCTTTGTCGAGACGGTCGATCAGTTGACCGAAGTTTATGCCGTTCTGGAGAAGCTTTGTCGGGGCGACAAAGATCTCGGCGTACCGGACGTTGTTTTCGAGAAGATAGGCTTCCGCATCATCCACCAGATAGGCCAGATCCTCCTCTTCGAGGAAACAGGCTTGGATGATGTTGATGAACAGATCGATGAACTCGGTAAGACTCCGGATCTTGAACCGCTGTTCGAGCTCCATTTTCGAAGAGATACCGAGGTCGAGCCTGTGCTTCTCCATAAGCGCCCAGATCGAGTTGGACGTGACCAGGCCTTCGATATGAAGGTGAATTTCGGTCTTCGGAACATCGCGCAAGAAGGTGGAAAGAGCTTGCTGGGACTGCGCATGGCTGGTCGAAGACTTTTTATGCATTAATTGCCCTTTTTGCGGCTTCACGGTCCGGGTCTCATTCATATAAACCTAACATATTCCCGGCGTTTTTCAATGTTGTACGGCCAAACCACAACTCTAGTAGGATTTTCGACCAGTCTATCGATTATCTGTAGTGAAATGGCTATACTCGCGGCTGCGATGGGAGAAGTCGTTGTCTTTGCGAATCAGAAAGGAGGGGTCGGAAAAACCACCACCGCCGTCAATCTCGGGGCATACCTGGCGCTTGCCGGGAGAAAGATCCTCTTGGTCGATTTTGATCCCCAGGGGAATCTCTCGAGCAGCGTAGGCCATCGAAACGCCGAGGTTGGAATCTACGAGGTGTTGATGGGAGAAGCCGATCCGAAGTCGGTTATCGTGTCCACCGACATCCCCGGGCTCGATATCCTTCCGTCGACGATCGACCTCTCCGGTGCGACCATCGAGCTCGTCGAAGCCGACCGCCGGGAGTTCTTCCTCAAAGAGGCCCTTAAGCCCCTCCGCGATTCCTACGACTACCTCTTGATCGACAGTCCCCCATCCCTCGGACTGTTGACGGTCAACGGATTAGCTGCCGCCGACAAGGTAGTGATTCCTCTGCAGTGTGAATACTTCGCCCTCGAGGGCCTCACCCAGCTGTTGCAGAGCATCGAAAAGATACAGAAGAGCGTAAACACCGGGCTCGAGATTCTCGGCATCGTCTTCACCATGTACGATTCCCGGACCCGCCTCGCCCAGGATGTGGTCCAAGAGGTCATCAGCTACTTCGGCCGCCGGGTCTTCCAGACCATCATCCCCCGGAACGTCCGGCTCTCCGAAGCTCCTTCCCACGGCGTGCCGATTCATAGCTATGATCCGGAATGCGCCGGGGCCAAGAGCTACGCGAAACTCGCCGAGGAGGTGCTTCAGCGTGAGCAAGCGAAGACTCGGTAAGGGTATCGACGCCCTCCTCGGGGGGCCGGCGGAAGACACCGCCGGCGACACCACGGCCGAAGGTGTCCCCTCCGGAGCCGCGGAAGGCATCGTGACCCTCCCCCGGGACAGGATCCGGCCGAACCCCGACCAGCCCCGGAAGCGCTTTTCTCAAGGCACCCTCGAGGAGCTCGCGGCGTCGATCCGAGAAAAGGGCGTTATTCAGCCCATCGTCGTCGAGGCGGAGAAGGACGGAAGCTACCAGATCGTCGTCGGGGAGCGGCGGTATCGTGCGGCGGGCCTCGCCGGGCTTGCCGATCTTCCCGTTCTAATACGCACATTCACCCAATCCGAAAAGCTGGAAATTGCCCTGATCGAGAACCTGCAACGGGAGGATCTGAACCCCATCGAGGAGGCCCAGGCCTTCGCCGGGCTGATCAAGGAGCACGGGTGGACCCAGGAAGAGCTCGCTCAGCGTCTCGGCGTAAGCCGGACCGCGATCGCGAACAGCATCCGGCTCTTGAAGCTTCCGGAGGATATTGGCGAGCTGGTCGAAGCGGGGACCCTCTCCGCGGGGCACGCCCGGGCCGTCCTCTCCCTCCACGGCGAGGCGGCTCAGCGGAAGCTCGCCCGGAGGATAGAAGCCGAGGGTCTCTCGGTCCGGGAGGCGGAAGCCCTGGCGAAACCGCGCAAAACGGCGGCGCCTCGTCGGAACGACGGGTCCGGTGGGTCTGATCCCAAGCAAGACAATCGTCCCCGCGAAATACAGGACATCAATAATGAACTGCGCGATTTCCTGGGAACGTACGTCTTTGTCCGGGGCGACAACGACAAGGGACAGATCCTGATCGACTACTATTCGATGGACGACCTCGAGCGGGTGCTAAAGCTGATCTACGAAGGCGCGGCCCCTCCGGAGCTAACACTCTAACCCGATTTAGGCGCCGGCGACATATTCCGGCGCGACAGGCTCGGGCTCTCGGGGTCGACGAAGCGCCAGGGTCTTTCCGGCGCCTTGGTAACGCCTATCCGCCGGGTGGTTTCTATGCGGGGCGGGACCCGGGCTTCGAACCTCCACCCAAGCGCGCCGCCGGGGTCCTCCCCCGCTCCGACAAACTCTACCGCTTCCGCGAGTCGCAGCGCCCCGTCGTCGACCAGAGATTCGACCAGAGAGGCGCCATCCTCGGTATTATTGCGGATCCCGAGGCCCTTGCAGAGGTTCCCGGGGCCCGAAAGAAGCCGGTCGGAGGCCAGTCGCGAGCCGGGGCGGCTGGTCCCTGGCTCGCGCAGCCGTCGAATGCACTCGATGCCGGCGAGGGGCTCGGCAGCCCGGATAAGTACCGCGTCACCGACCCCCTCAGGACCGCAGACCACGTTTAGGCAGTGGTGCACCCCGTAGATCAGGTAGACGTAGGCGAAGCCCGGGGGGCCGAACATCGTCCGGTTTCGCCGGGTCGGGCCCCGGAAGGAGTGGGACGCGGGGTCATCCTGCCGGTAGGCCTCCACCTCCACGATTCGCGCCACCAGGTGACGATCCGGGGGCAGATGACGGTAGAGAAGGAGACCGAGGAGCCCCGGGGCGGCGCGATCCGCCCGCTCGGTTAGGAAACGGGTGTCCGGCGATTCGATACGGAGGCTCACTCGGCGGCAATCTGCCCGTGGTAGCGCTCCCGGAGGGGCTCCGGAAGGGGTATGGGCCGGTGGGTCGTCATGTCGATAAAGACCCCGTACTGAACCGAGGCGGCGACCACCTCGGTGTCGAGGGTGAACTCCGCCTCGAGACACCACTTGAGGCGACCGGCATCGCTCAGCCACATATTTCCCTGAATCGGCGCGTCGAAAAGCCGGAGGGCCCGTTTGTAGTCGATTTCGGTACGGATCAGTATCGGGGCGTAGGACTCGGCCATCTGATCGGCCAAGGGGAAGTAGGTATCGAGGAAATGGAGCCGGAGATCCTCGAGCCACCGGATGTAGACGATGTTGCTTACGTGTCCGGCGAAATCGATGTCGTAGGTTTTGACGGTGAAGGGAAGCGACACCATCAACGGTCTAGGCTTCTTCATTGCGTCTCCCGACAAGGGCTGTTTTGGGTTAGTATAGTACCTACCAAGGAGTCTTCGTCCATGAACGGCCAGTCGACAACGCAGGACGGCAAGAGAACCATTGTCGTCGTTACTATTGTCCTTTTGATTGTGGATCTTGCCCTCGGAGCCGCTGCGTTGATTCTCGGCCCCGGCGCCCTGTTCGGCGTCGGGACCCCGGGTCCTTCGGCGGAAGAACCGGCCGAAACCCCGACAGCGGCTCCGGCCCCGGCCCCGGAAGAGGTCGTGGAAGAGACCGCCGAGCCGGAGACGCCCCGCGAGACGCCCCCTGCCCCGGAGCCCGTCGCGGAGCGGCCCGAGAGCTATCGCGTTCAACCGGGGGACACGCTCTACGACATCACCCAGGAGGTGTGGGGTGATGAGGATCTCTGGCCCCTGGTCTACCTGCGGAACCGACCCGCCGTCGATAACCCCGACCGGATTTCGCCGTATACGACGCTTCGCCTCGGGGCATATCCCCTCTCCGGCGGCAGCTTGAGAGACCGAGAGCGGAGCGAGCTCTTGGAGGGGTACGTCGCCGCCTATCAGGCGTATCGGCGCCACGGAGAAGACGCCCTCGAGAGTGGACGATCCCGCTCGTCTGAGTATCTTATACAACGAGGCCGGCTCCTGATAAACAAGGCGCATTGGCTTCTCTATCGGGGCCTCGCCTTCGACCAGGGATTCCTCGACCGTCATTCCAACGAGATACAGGATCGCGACCGCCGAGTCGTGGAGGAGTACCTCCGCCGTTTCGGTGCGCCACCGGAGTAGCGCTCCGGAAGAGCGCCTTCGTTGACATTCCACGGTTGATATGACTATAGTTTTCGGGCTGTGGAGAGGTGTCCGAGTGGTTTAAGGAGACGGTCTTGAAAACCGTTGAACCGCAAGGTTCCGTGGGTTCGAATCCCACTC
>CAYPUT010000041.1:0-19919 GCA_964413945.1 uncultured Spirochaetaceae bacterium | reverse complement strand
ATGATTGCGTGGCCACGTCACTTACGGTACCGACCGTGGCGCTTCCATTGCTACTACGTCCAGAAGTGACGCCGCTACTTTCGCCTTGGGAAAACTTCATGCAGACATAGCCGCGGGCAAAGTCGGCCCGACGATTCAACCGTTCGCCTGGACCCAACAGACCGCCTCCGCCTTGATTGTAGCCTAGAATGCGAACCTCTTCGTCTGTTCGAAGGCGGTAGACGATCCTCGAGGTCCGGTCTGGGGACATCCGGACCGGCAAAGCGTTTCTTCCGGCGAGGCCGAACCGCTCTCCATAGGGTGCCAACCGTTCGGCGTAGGCGGTTGCCTCGGTTTCGTCTTCGAAGACCCTCACACGCCAGCTATCAAATGTCACCGTATCCCGCGAATCCGGTACCCGGAGTGTTACGGTCTCGTTGATTTGGGAACGTGTTTTCACCCGGGCAACCGCACCGTTGGAAAGGAGGTCCGGACTGTCGCTCCAGAGGACGACACCGTAGCCCTCACCGTTGAAGGCGCAGGAGGAAAAGAAGGCAACGAAGCCGAGAATTCCGAGTATTGGCCGAAAGAAGCGTCTTGAGGTGAACACGTTGAGCACGGAAAACCATAGTGCTCCCGATCTAATGCGTCAAGGGACGCCCGTCTGGAAGCTCCGACGAATCTCGCTGGAATCGATAACCACCAGGACACGCCCCTCGGAAAGAATTTTGCGGTTGGTCTCGGTAGAGAGGAGTCTCCCGGCATCCCGCTGGTTTATGATGATGTCGGTCCGGTTGATGCCGAAGGTTTCCCGGGCTAGAATTCGCAGGGGCGAGGAGCCGACGACCTCTTCCCAGTCCGCCGGGTCGAGAGAGGTGGTGTAGGAAACGACTCCCCGTTCGGTGAATACCTCCGGGTCGATATGCTCCGCCGTAAGAACCGGGTTAAGCGTTGTGTCCAAAATCTCCGGAAGAAGCGCCGGACGAAGGAGCGAGATGGACTCCTCGCCCCGGACCGGAAGAAGGCCGGACGCCAGGATTACCACGCCGCTAAAGTCGTCGGTCGCGTGCCACCCGAGAGCACGGGGAAGGGGGCGAGGATCCGTCGGTGAGTGAACCGTTCGGATTACCCCCGGATAGAGGTCCAGGTAGTAGGTGACTTCGATATTCGAATGGTCTTCCGCGACCCTGCTGTAGGAGGCCCGGACGTTTTCTCCCACTTCGTAAAGATCCCCTATCAGCTCCGGCCGGGACTCGAGGACGTCCCCGATTGTCCGTGAGGAATCGAAGAAAATGTTCGAGAGAACGCCCTCCATAAGGGCCGGCAGCCGTCGGTGGATCGCCTGCTCCCGGTAGTGCGGCTCCGCCGGGGCGTTCCGACTCCGGGGGTTTAGCGGGGCTCTCACGGACATCTGCAGGGTGCCGAGAGTCCAATCCAGCACACCGGAGGCGCGGAGGCCATCGAGAGATGCGGGAACCGATTGGGCCCCGAGGGGAACACCGGAGACGACGATTGCGCAGAGGATGAAGAGACCGGATCTCATTGCTTAGAGTATCGGCGCCTAAAGAGCTTCTCCAAAGAAGATGCCGGCCCACTCCCAGGTGCCGTGGATCGAGGGGTCCGCGGGAAAATCCACCCGTCGGAAGTAGAGGTACCAGGTGTTGATCCGGTAGGACCATCCCCAGGTCCGCAAGTAGGCCTCCTGAGCGTTCGAGTTGAGGGAAATCGACGATTCGTATTGAATCCGGGGTGACCGGGCCAGAAAAATTCCGAGGTTAAAGGTCAGCTGGCTGTTGAAGTCGAACTCTTCCTGCTCCCAGGACATCGCGAAAAAGTTTTCCTTTGCGCGATACCGGAGTAGACTGGCGACGTCCTTCCGATAGAGGGCATCCTTGATGTTCAGGACGAGGTTTTCCAAGCTCTCCATCGTCCAGTCTTTCGCGGAATCGTAGAAGTTGACCGACGCGGCGACCTCGAGATGCGCGTCCGGATTTCCGGCGATCCGCGTGTTCGGATGCCGCAAGAACTCCTTGTACGCCTCGAAGGCGCTGTCCCACTCCCCGAGCTTCTCGTAGCTCTTGGCAACGTAGTAGTAGCTGCGGCCGAGCTCTATCCGGCTCGGAAACCGGTCGATGAGCTCCTCGTAGTAGCGGATCCGGGCCTCAGGGTCTTCCGTTTTTTCCACCAGCTCGCGAAGCGCGGCGAAGTGTACCGAATTGCCCCGAACGGTAACGTCCGGATAGTTTGCCAAGAGCCGACTGTAGTAGTGGCGGGCCATGTCCGGGGATTCCCCCCGAAGACTCTCGGCCGTCAAGAGCAGCAAATAGGCGTTGAAGGGGCTCTCGGAATGCCGCTCTACTTCCCCCGTCAGGAAGACCCGCATCCGGTCGGGAAAGCCGGCCTGCCGCAGGTGACCGGCTATCTGCTCGACGACGACGACCCGCTCGGCGTAGTCGTCGGTCTCCTCGAGAATTTCGAGGAGGTCCTCGATCTGAGCCTTCTGTTCATCGGTGCCGACAAGAAAATAGTCGTCCTTGGCATCGCAGCCGACGGCAGCCAAAAGAAGAACCATGGCGCCCAAGGAAAAGAGAACCCAGCGCTTCCGGGGGAATAGTAATCTCACGCGTGGTATTCTAAAGGCCACGGCGGCCCGTGTGAATACTTCCCACGGGTCTCGGAAGTCTGATAGCCTCTATTCGAATGAGGCAACTCTGGCCACGCCGGCCCCTTGTCCCAGCCCTTCTCTTGATCCTTCTCGGGGCGCTCTTTCTTCTCTGGACCAGCGGTGTGCTCGATATCTTGAGCGCCTTCTGGCCGGTCCCCCTCATCCTCATCGGGGCGGTACAACTCTTCTACGTCCTGGTCGGTAGGGCTCGGGAGGGGTATCTCTTCTCAGGGTTTCTTCTGGTAGCCGGAGGCGTAGCTGCCCTGCTCTTTCTGACCGGCATTGCCCACCTGGAGCTTTCTCGGGGATGGCCCGGTTTCGTGACCCTGACGGGGCTGGTGCTTATCAGCTTCTCCTACGCTCAGCCGGCTGCGAAGCGGCCGAGTTACCGCATTCCCGGCTTGGTGTTTTTGCTTATGTCCGGCGTGTTTTTTCTCTTCAGCTTCGATATCGTCGCCGCGAGCTTTTCCGAGCTTGTGGCCGCCTGGTGGCCCCTCATATTCGTGCTCCTCGGCCTCTTGCTCCTTATTCCGCGTCGAGCCGACGAGACCAAGGACGACTCCGACACAACGGTCCTTTGAGAAGACGTGGTTGATAGATCGGTCCCTTCCGTAGCGCAGCAGTTTGTTCTCGACACCTTCGACCGCTACCACAGCCGGGAGTATCTTTCCCCGGATCCCCTCGAGGTGGTCTTGACCTATTCGGACTCCGGTGACCGGGAGATCGCGGCCCTCATCTGCTCCTCCCTGGCCCTCGGCCGCGTCAACGCAATTCTAAAGGCCTGCCGCCGGGTCCTCGGGGTGTTCCCGAATCTCCGAAGGGACCTTACCGAGCTTTCCAGGCGAGAGATTTCGTTGCGTCTCGGAGACGTGGTCTACCGGTTCTTCGGAAACACCGAGCTGACCAACTTTCTCGCCGGCATCGGCCGGGTCGTCGGCCGGCACGGGAGCCTCGAAGCCTGTTTCGCCGGCGGCGCGCTCCCGGGGGCCACAGTCTGGGCCCCGGCCGCCGGCTTTTCCGGCGAGCTGGCCGCCGCCGCGGAGGGACGGCTTTCCATCTTGCTCCCGATGGTAGAAAAGGGGGGCGCCTCCAAACGCCTGAATCTATTCTTGCGGTGGATGGTCCGGAGCGACCAGATCGACCCCGGCGGTTGGAGCTGCTTCAGTCCCCGGGATCTCACGGTTCCGGTGGATACCCATCTGCTCAAGGCCGCCCGCATCCTCGGTATGACGACCCGGAAGACCGCGGATCGCAGAGCCAGCGAAGAGATTACAGCCTGGCTCCGGCCCCTGCGGCCCGAGGACCCGACCGCCTTCGACTTCTCATTGACGCGGTACGGAATCCATCCGGTTCTCCGTCGGCAAGGTGCCCTTGATTCTGCCCTAGACGATCTGCCATATTAGACGAAATCAACGAGAGAGCGAGGAACGGCATGCAGCGCTATGTTTGTGAAGTCTGTGGATATATCTACGACCCCGAAGAGGGCGATCCCGACAGTGGGGTAGAGCCCGGTACTCCCTTCGCATCGATTCCGGAGGATTGGGTCTGTCCGATGTGCGGTGCGGGTAAGGACGAGTTCTCCCCGGAAGAGGAGTAGCCCCAGCGTTCGGATTTTAGTTTAGGCGTGGAGGGCCGCTTGGCGCTTGTAGTGATCTTCGAGCACCAGGCAGGCCATCGCCTCGACCACCGGAACGATTCGGGGACAGATACACGCGTCGTGGCGCCCTTCGGTTCGGATGGTACGCTCGGTACCCTCGATGTCGATCGTCTGTTGAGGCCGGGCTATTGAAGACGTCGGTTTAACCGCAACCCGAAAGACGATCTCCTCCCCCGTGGAGATTCCTCCGACGATGCCCCCCGCATTATTCGTCAGAAAGCCGTCGGGCCCCATCTCATCGTTGTGCTCGCTCCCGGTCATCTCCGCGACTCTAAAGCCCGCGCCGAACTCTATACCCTTGACCGATCCGATCGAGAGCATCGCGTGAGCCAATTCCGCGTCGAGCTTGTCGAAAACCGGCTCCCCGAGACCTACCGAGACCCCCCGTATCCGGCATTCGACGATTCCCCCGACCGAATCCTCCGCCTCTTTGAGGGTGGTAATCCTCTCGAGGATCGCCGTGGCGGCATCCGGGTCGCAGGCTCGCAGGGGGTTCTGCTCTATTGACTCGAGGTCGATTCTTTCGCAGGTAATGCCGGCTGCCGCCTTCGTGTACGCCGTTACCGTTACACCCCGGTTTTCGAGAAGCTTCCTGGCGACGGCTCCGGAGGCGACGCGGCCCGCGGTTTCCCGCCCCGAAGCCCGGCCGCTTCCCCGCCAGTCTCTGATACCGTACTTCTTGAGGTAGGTGTAGTCCGCGTGCCCCGGCCGGAAGAGCTGCTTGATGTCGTCGTACGCCGAGGGGTCGGCGTCGGAATTGTAGAGTATCATCAGGATCGGAGTACCGGTAGTTCTTCCTTCGAAAAGCCCTGAGAGAATCGACACCGTGTCCGGTTCCTTCCGGGGGGTCGTGATCGAAGACTGACCCGGTTTCCGCCGGTCGAGCTGCTTCTGCACCTCTTCCACCGAAAGCGCCAAACCCGGCGTCGCACCGTCTACGACGACACCGACGGCCCCGCCGTGGGACTCGCCGAAGGTAGTGATGCGAAAAAGATGCCCAAAACTACTGCCGGCCAGGGATCTGCCTCCTGATCTCCCTATGAGTTTTCTCGAAAGCTTCCAGAACTCCAAGCCCCGTCAACTCGATGACAAGGTGGGCTTTCGCCCGGTACGCCGCGTCCCGGCGCCGGGAAAGCGCCAGGAACTCTTCGTAGGGCCGGTCCGACGTAAGGAACGCCGGCTTGCCGCGGCGCATGATGCGCTCGTACAGAGTATCCGCGTCGACGTGCAGGTAGATAAGATACCCGTTTCGGTCGATCACTTCCAGAGCCGCCGGGTTGTCGATTGCCCCGCCGCCGAGGGCGACGATCATCCGGCCCGGTCCAGGCCCGGAGTCGGCGACCTCCAACAGGGCCTCGGCCTCGTAGTACTTGAAACCCTCGGGTCCTGCCATGCGGTAGAGCTCCCGGGCCGTGGAGACCTCGAGGTTTCGCCTTCGGGCGGCGGAAACCGTAAGATCGTCGCTGTCGTAGAAGGGGAGGCCGGACGCCTCCGCGAGGAGACTGCCGAGGGTAGACTTGCCGCTGTGTTTGATTCCGCCGAGAAAGAGAACCCCGGGAAGAACCTCGGGAGCAGGGCCGTCCATGGCCCTATTGTCGCTGAAGTTGCCCCACCCGCTCCAGTGGTTCCGGTCGCGAAATCGCAAAACCTTGGGCGTAGTCGACGTCCATGTCGGTTAGCATCCGGCGAATCGTCTCGTTCCCGACGAACTCCGCGATGGTCCGCATGCCGATGGCGTGACCGATGCTGTTGACCGCCTCGACCATCGCGTAGTCGATCTTGTCCTGGTCGATGTCCCGGACGAAGGAGCCGTCGATCTTGAGGAAGTCGACCGGGAGCCGCTTGAGGTAGGCGAAGGAAGAGAATCCGTTCCCGAAGTCGTCGAGGGCGAAGGTTACGCCGAGCTTCTTTAGCCGGTTCATAAATGCCACGGCCCGGGTAAGGTTCTCGATAGCGGTCGTCTCGGTGACCTCGAGGACGAAGCAGGTCGGATCCGCCAGGGTCTCCTCGAAGAGCTCGACCACATAGTCGAGAAAGGAGTCGTCGGCGAGGGAGGCTCCGGATATGTTTACACAGTAGACTCGGGACTCGAGATCCGACTGGGCCCGCTGCCGGACGTGGTGCATTACGTTCCTAATGACCCATCGGTCGATGTAGGGCATCAGGTTGTAGCGCTCCGCCGCCGGAATAAACTGCCCCGGGTCGATCATCTCTCCGTCCACTTCGACGAGGCGCAGGAGAATTTCGTCTTTCGGGAAGAGCTCCGGTCGAAGGGGCTCGATGTGCTGCGAGTAGAGAACGAACCGGTCCTCCTCGAGGGCCTTCGTCAATCGGGAAATCCACTGCATCTCCCCGCGACGTTTAAGAAAGGAGTAGTCCGCCGTCTCGTAGACCTTTACCGAGTTTCCGCCTTCCTCCTTCGCGAGGAAGCAGGCGTCGTCCGCCGCAGAGAGGACGGTGTAGAGGTCGATATCCTGGCCGCCAATCGGGACCAGGCCGATGCTCGCGGTAACGTTGAAGGAGTTCTTCTGCCAGATGAACTTTCGGCGCAGCTTTCCCAAGAGCTCTTGGGAGGTCCGGATGTTGCTTTCCCACTCCGCGTCGAGGAAGACCAACCCGAACTCGTCTCCACCGAGGCGCCCGAGAATGTAGTTTCCGGCGACCGTCTCGTCGATGGTTTGGGCTATCTGCCGCAGGAGCTCGTCGCCGGCGCCGTGGCCGCAGACGTCGTTTACCACCTTGAACTGGTCGAGGTCGACGTAGGCAAAGGCGTGGTGGTGGCCGTTGTTCCGGGAGTTGTGGATAAGGTCGTCTACGCGGGCGAAGAGCTCCTGACGGTTGATAAGCCCGGTAAGGGCGTCGTGGCTTGCCTGGTAGACAATCTTGTCCGACATCGACTTGATGTCCGATACGTCCCGGAAGGCGATGGCGATCCCTTCCACTTCGCCGGTTTCGCCGTGGATAACCGAGATAACGCCCTCTACGTGAATTTCCGCCCCCTGCTTGTTCTTCAGGTAGACGTGGTCGAAGTATCGGGGAGTCTCCGCTTCGAAGCTGGTAGGAAGGGAGACCTTGAGCTCGGTGTTATCGTCGTAGAGCTGGAAGACTTGGCTCAGGGGCAACCCTTGGGCGTTCTCGCTTCCGAAGCCGGTCAAGGTCTCGGCCACGGGGTTTAGCAGCTGTACCTGGTAATTGTGGTCCGTGGCGACGAGCCCGTCGGCGACGCTATGGAGAACCGAGGAGAACCAACGCTTCTGCCGCAGCAGCTCCGCGTGGAGGCGGCTCTTGTAGAGCGCCATATCGATGGTGGTGTAGAGCTCCCGCTCCTTGAACGGCTTCAGGACGTACCCAAAGGGCTCGGCGTCCTTCGCCCGCTCGATTGTCGTATCGTCGGCGTAGGCGGTAAGGAAGACTACCGGGATCGAGAGGGCCTGCTTTATCCGGGTGGCGGCTTCGATCCCATCGACGGGCCCGGCGAGCATGATGTCCATAAGAATTAAGTTCGGCCGGTATTCCCGGGCCAGCTCGACCGACTCGTCCGCCGCTGCTGCTATCCCGACAACATTGAAACCGAACTTCTCCAACCGGCGTTGGAGGTCCAGGGCAATGATGCGCTCGTCTTCGACTATTAGAATCCGTTGACTATCCATATAAAGTCCAGTACGTCCAGGATAGACCCTACGTCGAAGAAGATCAAGAGAAAGATAGAGTTTTTATAGGTATAAAACTTTTTTTATTTGCTCCGGATCCATCCGGAAGGAGGAACCCCTTCCCTCGAGAAAATGGTGCTTCTCCGCAAGGTGGATCGAGAGCTCGGAGAAGAGGAGGGTCTCCCCGGTTCCTTCCCCCCCAGGTGCCGGCTCGACCTGGGCGTTTACCTTCCGGAATATGCCGTCCTCGAAGGGGGAGGCGAGAAAGCCCCGGGCCTCGCTTACCCGGACAATCCACTTGTTGTCGACGGTAACCGGTTCTTCGAGACCCTTCCGGCCTTCTGCCATCAGGTAGCGCATCCGCTCGACGGCGTCTTCGAAGGATACGCCGATGGCGGCCATCTTGTTCTCGTCGGCGGCGATGATATCCACCAGAGGACGCTCGTCGTTTCCCAAGAACCCGTCGGAGGTTATCTCTCCGGGCTGCATATTCGCCTGTGCTTTGGTGTATTCCGGGGACATCTTCATCGCATTACCTCACGCAAACTTATCGAAGTAGATCTTCTCATCTTCCATCTTGTTCCGACGCATAACGTCCATACAGGCGTCCAACATACCGGGGCTTCCGCAGAGGTAGCCCTCTTTTTCCTTTTCCTCCGAGATCTCGGTCTGGAGGTACTTCTCCAACACCTCGGTTATCAGGCCCGTGGCGCCTTTCCAGCTCGTTCCCGGCTCCGGTTCCGAGAGGGCGGGAACGAAGTGAAAGCGCTCGTACTTCTCGTCCAGCTCCCAGAGCCAATCGAGGTAGAACATATCCCGCTCGGTTCGAGCTCCGAAGAAGTACCAGAGATCCCGCTCTCCCATTTTATCACGCTCGATAAAGTCGGTAAAAATGGCCTTAAACGGCGCCATCCCCGAACCCCCGGCGACGCAGATCATCGTCGCGTCGGTCTCCCGGACGTAGAACTCGCCGAAGGGGGCGACGATTCTTGCCCGCTCTCCCTCTTTGAGGTGCTCGTGGACGTAGGTGGTAACGATTCCGCCGGGGACTAACCGAACGAGAAACTCTAGATGGTTCTTGTCGGCGGGATTCGAAGACATCGAGTAGGCCCGGCTGGTGCGCTCCTTTACCTTGTCGTAGGGAGGCACCTCGATCTGGCCGTACTGGCCGGAGGTAAAGGAGACGGTCTGTCCCTCGTCGAGGGCTATGTAGACCTCCTTTATGTCGTGGGTAACGTCTGTCAGCCGCTCGATGGTTCCGGAGTACTGCCGGATGTTGAAGAGGTAGTCCGGGATCTTGATATCGACGTCGGTCTTTATCTTGACCTGGCACGACAGCCGCACGTTCTCCTCGATCTGCTCCTTGCTCAAGTAGGGCAGCTCCGTCGGAAGGTGGGGCCCGACGTCGGAGGTAACCTTAACCTTGCACTCGCCGCAGCTCCCCCGGCCGCCGCAGGCCGAAGGGATAAAGATTCCGCTCTCGGCGAGGGTGACGAGCATGTTCGCGCCGCCCTTTACGTCGAGCTCCTTCTTCTTGTTGTTGATGTTTATGACTACGTCGCCGTAGTTATTGACAACCCGGTCGGTTACCGAAATAAGGAGCGCCAGCGCCGCGCTTATTCCGGAGATCGCCAGGGGTGCTACAAAGTACGCCAAATTCACGTCTCTACTCCTTTACTGAACCTGTAACATGCCGGAGAAGCCCATAAAGGCCATCGCCATGAAGCCGATGGTAATCATCGTAATGCCCGCTCCCTGGAGCCCTGCAGGGATCGGTGCCTTCTCGGTCTTCTTTCGAATCGCCGAGAGGAGCATTATCGCAAGCCACCACCCGAGTCCCGAGCCGAACCCGAAAATGACCGCCTGCCAAAAGGTGTAGCTCCGGATCTCCATAAAGAGGGAGACACCGAGGATGGCGCAGTTTACGGTAATCAGGGGGAGGAAGATTCCCAGGGAGAGGTAGAGCGTCTGGGAAACACGGTCGATGATCATCTCGAGCATCTGGACCACCGCCGCGATAACGATGATAAAGACGATATACCGCAGGTAGACCAGACCGTAGGGGATCAGGACGAACTCCAGAACCGCCCAGTTGACCGCCGTCGTTACGGTAAGTACGACAACGACCGCCAGGCCGAGCCCGTTGGAGGACTTCATGTCCTTGGAGATAGAGATAAAGGAGCACATCCCCAAGAAGTTCGCCAAGAGGATGTTGCTCGTAAAAATAGAGGCGAAAAAGAGGGAGAAGGGGTTAAGTACCGCGTTCATGCTACCGGCTCTCCTTGTTTCTGTAGAATGTTCTTACCGATCCAGATGATGATGCCCAAGAGGAAGAAGGCGCTCGGGGGCATGACCATGATAATCCAGGGCACGAAGTTCCCGGGGAGCACCTGGTAGCCGAAGAGGGTGCCGAATCCGAGAAGCTCCCGAACGAAGGCGATAACCATCAGAACGCCCATGTAGCCCATCCCGGAAGTCGCTCCGTCGAAGAAGGAGATAACCGGTCCGTTGCTCTGGGCGAAGGCCTCGGCCCGTCCCATGATAATGCAGTTGGTTATGATCAGTCCGACGTAGGGTCCCAGGTTCCGGCTTATCTCCGGGAGATAGGCTTTGAGAACCAGGTCGACGATGATGACGTAGAAGGCAATTATCAGGGTTTGGACGATCATCCGGACCTTTCGCGGGATGAGTGACTTCAATATCGACACCGTCAGGCTCGAGAAGGCGGTTACGAAGGTAACGCCGATCGTCATGATCAAGGTGTTGGAAAGCAGGTTGGTAACCGCCAGGGCGGAACAGATGCCGAGTACCTGCATAAAAATCGGGTTGTTGGTCCAGAGATTTCCTTTCAGGATCTCTCCGGTGCTTTTTGCCGTAGCCGTGTCTGCCATCATGCACCTCCCAAGGCGTTGCGAAGCGCCTCGAGTTCGTTGTTTAGAATTCGGCCCATCGCTTCGCTGGTCCGGGTGGCCCCGGTTACGCCGTCAATCTCGCCGTTGGAGCGGTCGGTGTCGCCGTCCCCCTCGGTAACGACGATGCCCCCGTCACCTATCTTTTCGCCGGCCAACTGCTCCTTGAACCAGGACTCGTCGATCCGCCCCCCTAAACCCGGGGTCTCGTTGTGGCTGATAATCTCCAGTCCGACGGTTTGATTGACATTCTCATCGACTCCGAGGACGCCGTTGATGCTGCCCCAGAGACCGGAGCCCACGAACTCCTTCGCGTAGACACGCTGTCCCTCCACCGTAGTGGTAAAGAGAGACAGACCGTCCTCTTCGACTTGCTCGACGTTACGAAACTTGGACTCGGCGTCCTGGTCGCTCTCGAAGGGCACGTTCATCGCCGAGAGAATCGCCTTCTGCCGGGCCACCGTCTGGTTGAACTCCACCATAGGGCGGGTCGCCTCGTTCGTCAGGGACAAAAGAAAGACGAAGGCGAAACAGACGACAAAGGTAAAGATGATGGTGTACCCCATGCTCTGCTTATTCACGCCGCCGCCTCCTTCGGAGCCGCTTTCGGAGCAACCTTCTTTTTCTTCTTCTTCGGTTTCGGCATGAGTTCGTCGATCAGAGACGCAAAGACGTTGCCCATCAACACGCCGAAGCTCGTGCCTGCGGGAAATCCGGAGAAGGTACGAACGAGCATCGAGACGGTGCCGATAATGGCCCCGTAAATCCACTGAGACCCAGGCTTGTTTGGTGCCGAAACCGGGTCCGTCGACATAAACACCGCGACGTAGAGAATGCTCCCGGACATCATCGCTAAGTGGGGCGCGATATCCGTCGCCAGCCCCGTGTAATAGAAGATGGTGATGAGGATGCCCGACGAGAGAACCGTCGAAACCGTCAGGCGCCACTGGGCGGTCTTGGTCGCGATCAAATAGATCGACGCGAGAACGATGAGGATGGTCGAGCTCTCGCCGATGGAGCCGGCCCGAAGACCCAGGAGTAGATTCTGCCACGTCGGGTTGGCCACGTCGGCGCTCCGAAACGCGGCCAGCGGTGTCGCGGCGGTTAGGGTGTCGACCCCGACCTGCCCGGCGGTTCCAAAGGCTCCGGGAACCATCCAGGAAACCGCCAAGACCGTCGGAAAGGTTATGTAGATAAAGAGCCGCCCCGTAATCGCCGGGTTGAAGACGTTCCGTCCGAACCCGCCGTAGACCTCCTTGCCCATAAACACCGCAAAGAGAATACCCACACCGGCGATCCACAACGGAGTCGCAGGGGGCAGCGACAAGGCGAAGAGCGCGGAGGTAACCAGCACCGCCTCGCTCACCTTCTTGTTTCGCCGCTTCTCCATAACGTATTCGGCGAGAATGCCGAGGGCGAAGACGGTAGCAGCCAGCGCGAGAACGCGCCATCCGTACAGGTAGATCGAAAAGAGAAAGATTGGGGTAAGGGAGTACAGGACCCGCCTCATGATTAACTGCTTCTGAAACACATCGCCTCCTCGACCACGAGATTAAGTAAAAAAGAATAGATACGGAACTATCTCATTCCGGAGTATAATACTAAGGTATCCGACGTTCAAGTAATTGCTGTCCGTCGGCTTCGGCTGCGTATAGTGTTGTACAATTGCGGGTTGTGGTAAACCGTTTGACTTGAAAATTTGGACCGCTTCAGTACATTTAGGGTGCGCTAAACGTAACGACAACCTTCCGAACCTATTGCTCATCGCAATGTATAAGGAGACGTACCGTGGATCAAGCCGGAGCAATTGCCGCACTCGAGCGATTAATTGAGACTACAAACATTGCCATTCTGGCAAACATCGACCAGGAGGGGCGGCCGCGGATGCGGTGGATGACGCCCGCCTTAGTCCGCGGGCAGCAAGGCTCCCTCTACGCTCTAACGTCTCCCAACTTTGACAAATCCGCCCAACTCGAGAAAAACGACGAGGTCGAATGGATGCTTCAGACCAAGTCCCTCGACGAGATCATGCGCATTCGGGGCCGGGTCGTCCTTGTGGACAACCCGACGCTGAAGGCCGACGTTACCGAGGCCCTCGGAGGACGTCTGACCGTATTCTGGCGGGTCAATCCGGAGGCCTCGGAGCTTATCGTCCTCGAAACCGTCATCGACACAGTCGTCTACTACCGGCCTACGGCGAAAGAAAAACACGAGATTCACTTCGGGAAGTAAGAGGTTTTCATGGCTAAAGCACAAATACAGGAAAGAAAGCGAAAGAATCTAAAGGAGTACGGCGAACAGTTCCTCTTAGGTGCCCTCGACGAGATGCTGCGTATCAGGCGGTTCGAGGAAAAGGCCGCCCAGATGTACGGCCTCCGGAAGATCGGCGGGTTCTGCCATCTCTACAACGGGCAGGAAGCCGTTGCCGTCGGTGCCGTCCGGGCGATCGACCTAAAGAAGGACTACGTCCTGACCTCCTACCGGGACCACGGCCACGCGATCGCCTGCGGAATGGAGCCGAACGTCGTAATGGCGGAGCTCTTCGGTAAGATAACCGGCTGCTCCCGGGGGAAGGGCGGATCGATGCACATGTTCGACGTCGAGAAGCACATGCTCGGGGGAAACGGCATCGTCGGCGCCCAGATTCCCGTCGCCGCCGGGGTTGCCTTTGCGCAGAAGTACAGAGGGGGTGACGGCGTCACCCTCTGTTTTTTTGGGGATGGCGCGATCCACCAGGGAGCCTTCTACGAATCGATGAACCTCGCCGCCGTCTGGAAGCTTCCGGTAATCTACATGGTGGAGAACAACCACTTCGGCATGGGAACCGCCGTAAAGCGGGTCTCCGCCGTCGAGGATTTTGCCGTAAAGGCCGAGGGTTTCGGGCTTCCGGGGATGACGGTAAACGGCATGGATGTTCTGTCGGTCTACGAGGCGGTGCAGGAAGCGAGCGAGCGAGCTCGGACCGAGGGAATCGCGACGCTGATGGACGTAAAGACCTACCGGTACAAGGGGCACTCGATGAGCGACCCGGCGAAGTATCGGACCAAAGACGAGTTGGAAGAGTACAAGAGTCAGGATCCGATCATCCTGCTCAAGAGCGATCTCGTGGAAGCGGGAATAATCGATGAGGCGAAGTTCAAGGAGCTCGACGACGCGGCGAAACAGGCCGCCCAGGATTCGGTGGACTTTGCCGAGGCGAGCGACGAGCCGCCCATCGAGAGCATGTACGAAGACATTTACGCTTAAGAGAGGATGCCAAGGATGCCGGAAATAGCGATTAGAGATGCCCTTAACCAGGCCCTCGATGAGGAAATGACCCGGGACGAGTCGGTCTTTATCATGGGCGAGGAAGTGGCGGAGTACAACGGGGCCTACAAGGTAACCCGGGGTCTCCTGGACAAATTCGGGCCGAAGCGGGTCCTCGACACCCCGATAACCGAGCTTGGGTTTACCGGACTCGGGGTCGGAGCAGCCCTCGCGGGCCTGCGGCCCGTCGTAGAGTGGATGACCCTCAATTTTGCTCTCTTGGCCCTCGACCAAGTTATAAACAACGCCGCGAAGATGCGTCACATGTCCGGCGGACAGCTCAAGGTTCCGATCGTGTTTCGAGGCCCCAACGGCCCCGCCGAGTACCTCTCTTCTCAGCACTCCCAGGCCTTTCAGAGCCTTTTGGCCCATATTCCGGGTCTCAAGGTTGTCGCCGCGGCGACTCCCTACGACGCCAAGGGGCTCTTAAAGAGCGCGATCCGGGACGACAACCCGGTGGTTCTCTTGGAATCGGAGATGAGCTACGCCTGGACCGGGGAGGTGCCCGACGAAGAGTACCTCGTGCCCATCGGCAAGGCGGACATAAAGCGCCCCGGGAGCGAGGTTACCCTTATTACCTACTCCAAGCCCCTCAAGACGGTCCTCGAGGCCGCCGGGGAGCTCGAGAAGATGGGTGTCGATGCCGAGGTGATCGACCTGAGGAGCCTCCGGCCCCTAGACGAGGCGACGGTCTACGAGTCGGTGCGAAAGACCAACCGGGCCGTAGTCGTCGACGAGTCCTGGCCCGTCGCCAGCGTCGGCTCCTGGGTCGCCTGGCTAGTCTCGAGGAACTGTTTCGACGACCTCGACGCCCAAGTGGAGCTTGTAAGCTCCGAAGACGTGCCCCAGCCGTATAACCATAACCTGGAGCTCGCGGTACAGCCGACGGTGGAAAAGATTATCGACGCGGTAAAGCGCGTCGTCTACATGAAGTGAGGAACCCATGGCAGAAAAAGTCCTGATGACCGCCCTCTCTCCGACGATGGAGGAGGGGCAGATTGTGAGCTGGAACAAGCGAGAAGGCGACAGTGTCAGCTCCGGAGACGTCCTCTGCGAGGTCGAGACCGACAAGGCGACGATGGATTACGAGGCGACCCAAGAGGGGACCATTCTCAAGATCGTCATCGATCAGGGTAACTCCGCTAAGGTCGGCGATGCCATCGCGATTATCGGCGAGTCGGGAGAGGACATCTCGGGGCTCGAAAAGGATGTCCAGAAGAGCGCTGCCGCCGCTTCGAAGGAGGAGGCTCCTCCGGCGGTAGCCGAAGAGGCGCCCTCGGTCGAGGCCCAGGCGCCGGCCCCGGCCCCGGCGGCCTCCCAAGGGGCCGCGGGGCCCGCGGCTCCCCAAGGCGATCGGGGAGCGAGCGCCGACGCCGTCGCGTCAACAGCAGGCCCCGGCACGGTGCCCTCGGGACCCGTAAAGTCCTCGCCCCTGGCCCGGAAGATGGCGGCGGACCGAAGTATCGATCTCGCGACGGTTTCCGGTACGGGGCCCGACGGCCGAGTGGTCAAGCGCGACATAGAGGGCTATAAGGGGCCGGCAGCCGGTGCGAGTGCGGCAGCCGCCGGGGCCGGCGCACCGGCCGGAGCCCAGGCCATTGGCGCACCCGTAGCCGGGGCCGCACCGGCGGACCGGACCATTCCCGTCGGCGGTCGAAGGGCCGTTATCGCCCGGCGCCTCGCCGAATCGAAGTTTTCGGCGCCCCACTTCTACCTCTCGGTCTCCGTCGACATGACGAACGTTATCGAGGCCCGGCAGGTCTTGAATAAGGCGCTGCCCCAGAAGGCCTCTTTCAATTCGTTCCTTATCAAGTTTGCCGCCGAGGCCATCCGGCGTCATCCGAACGTAAACGCCTCCTGGCAGGGGGACAAGATCGTCGAGTACGGCAGCGTCGATATCGGACTCGCGGTGGACGCAGGAAACGGCCTCATAACCCCGATCGTCCGAAACTGCGCGAACCGGGGTGTCGTCGCCATCGACGCCGACCTAAAGACCCTGATCGACAAGGCGCAGAACAACGCCCTCAAGCCGGAGGAGTACACCGGGGCGACCTTTACCATCAGTAACCTGGGTTCCTTCGGCATCGAAGAGTTTACCGCCATCATCAACCCTCCGGGCTCGGCGATTTTGGCCGTCGGCCAAACCATCAAGCAGCCGGTAGTCGACGAGGACGACCAGGTGGTCGTACGGCCGATGATGAAGATGACCCTCTCCTGCGACCACCGGGTTATCGACGGTGCCGCCGGGGCCCGGTTCCTCAACGATTTCGCAATGATGCTGGAGCAGCCCGCGCGGCTTGTCTTCTAAGGATAAGGAGCAGAGAAACATGGCAGATACGTACGACTACGACCTGGTAGTAATTGGATCCGGTCCCGGCGGATACGTCGCGGCCATCCGGGCGACTCAGCTCGGGATGACCGCCGCGGTAATCGAAAAGGACAAGCCCGGGGGGGTCTGTCTAAACATAGGCTGTATTCCGTCGAAGGCGCTTATCCACCAGGCGGAGGTTTTCCGCCAATCAGAGGAGCTCTCCTCGATGGGGGCGACCATCGACTACACCGGGTTTAGCTACAAGAACGTCTACAAAAAATCCCGGGCGGCGGCGGATAAGCTCTCGAAGGGGGTTCAGTTTCTTCTAAAGAAGAACAAGGTCGAGTACATCGAGGGTACCGCGAAGCTTTCCGGGCCCCACGAAGTAACCGTCGACGGGTCGAAGAAGGTAACCGGAAAGAACGTCCTAGTGGCCACCGGATCCCGGCCCCGGTCGATTCCCGGGTTCGACTTCGACGAAGAAAAAGTCCTTTCCTCAACCGGCGCCTTGATGCTCCAGGAGATCCCGGGCCGGATGGTCATTCTCGGCGCCGGCTACATCGGCATGGAGTTCGCCCACGTGATGAGCTCCTTCGGCGTCGAGGTTACCGTCGTCGAGATGCTCGACCGGATTCTGCCGAACTCCGACGTCGAGGTCGTCGACGTTCTCCACAAGGAGTTCAACCGCCGGGGAATCAAGATGCTTACGAGCACGAAGGCCAAGAAGCTTCAGAAGAACAAGGACGGCGTCGTGGTTACCGTCGAAGACTCGGACGGCAAGACCCAGGACATTAAGGGAGACCTTCTCTTGGTGGCCGTCGGCCGGGCACCGAACACCGAGGATCTCGGACTCGAATCCCTCGGCATCAAGCTCGAGAAGGGCTACATCAGGGTGGGGGACTACTACAAGACCGACATCGCAAGCGTCTATGCAATCGGCGACGTAATACCGACTCTGCAGCTCGCCCACGCCGCAATGGCCGAAGCGGAGCTCGCGGTAGAGCACATGGCGGGGCACCACCCCGAGCCGCGGATCGAGCAGGATCTTATTCCGGCGGCCATCTTTACCGAGCCCCAGTTGGCAAGCTTCGGGCCGATGGAGCAAGAGCTCAAGGACAAGGGAGTCGCCTACGAGAAGGCGACCTTCCCGTATAGAGGAGCCGGAAAGTCGGTCGCCATCGAGCGCCCTGAGGGCATGGTAAAGCTTCTTTACGCGCCGGAGTCCCACGAGATTCTCGCGGCTCACCTTGCCGGCGCCGAGGCAACGGAGCTTGTCCACGAGCTGCTTCTGGCCAAGAAGGCCGAGCTTCTGCCGGAAGATATCGCAACCATGGTTCACGCCCACCCGACGCTGTCGGAAGCTCTGATGGAGTCCGCCCGGGCCGCCGAGGGTTGGGTGATCCACGCCTAAAACGACGAAGAAAACGGAATGACCAGCGAACGCTTCACAGCCGCGCTCCTCTTTGTTATCGCCGTCGTGGCGATAGGAGCGGTCCTCCGGGTGACGGGGAGCATTTTTATGCCGCTCGTCATCGCGGTCTTGCTCTCCTCCGTCTTCTCGCCGGTGGTCAACTACCTAAAGCGCCTCGGAGTGCCACGGACCATCTCGATTGCCGCCGTCCTTCTGGTCTTTCTGGCCTTCGGATTCCTCGTCGGGTTGGTACTTTACTCGAGCAGCCAGTCCCTCGTTCGCCGGTTTCCGGTCTACCAACAGCGTCTGACGGCACTCCTTCGAGAGCTTATCGAGCGCTACGATCTTCCTACCACCCTCCTTCAGGAGTTCAACCTAAGCCGCACCCTCGGGGGGGCCGTCATCTCTTTCTCCGGAAACTTTATGGCCTTCTTGTCGGGTCTTACCCTGGTCATCATCTTTCTGCTCTTTCTCTTGATAGAGCAGCCCTACGTCCGGGTGAAGCTCCGCTACTCCTTTAGCCCCCACACCATGCGGAAGATCATGATTAGCTTCGCCCACATAAACCGGCAGATCGGCCGCTACCTGGCGGTCAAGCTCTTCGTAAGCTCCCTAACCGGTGCAATCGTGTTCATGGCCTTTACGGTTATTGGGGTCGACTTTCCCATCATCTGGGGCATTTTGACCTTTATGTTCAATTTTATACCGAGCCTCGGCTCCATCTTTATCAGCCTCTTGGCCTCCCTCTTCGCCCTGCTCCAGTTTGCACCCGACTGGGGTCCCTTTGTCGCGGCGGCTCTCTCCATTTCCGTTACCCAGCTGGTAATAGGGAACATCATCGACCCGAAGATGCTCGGGGACCGGTTGAACTTGAGCCCCGTCATCATTATCCTGTCCCTCCTGGTTTGGGGATGGCTCTGGGGCATCGGCGGAATGTTCCTCGCGGTTCCCCTGACGGTGGCGATAAAGCTGGCCTTCGAAAACGTTCCGGGGATGAAACCCGTCGGTATCTTTATGGGAACCGGGACCTACATCCGGCGCAGAAAGCGCCCCTTACCGAGCCGGGAGATAACATAAACTATGCCCGACAAACGAATACTCACCGGCGACCGGCCGACCGGACGGCTACACCTCGGACACTACGTCGGCTCTATCGCCAACCGAGTGCGTCTGCAGGAGAGCTACGACTGCTTCTTTATTATCGCCGATCTGCACACCCTGACGACCCGGCCGGCGAAGGAGCACATCGAAGAGATATCCGAGAACGCCCGGCAGATGGTCCTCGACTACCTCGCCTGCGGCATCGACCCGAGCCGTTCGACCATCTACCTTCAGTCGGCGGTCCACGAAACCTACGAGCTCAACCTGCTCTTCGAGATGATGGTAACCGTCCCCCGGCTCCAGCGCCTTCCGAGCCTGAAGGACATGAAAGAGTCGGCCAACCTGGCCGAAATGCCCTTCGGGCTCCTCGGATATCCGGTTCTCCAGAGCGCGGACATTCTCTTACCCCGGGCGCACCTGGTCCCCGTGGGAAAGGACAACGAGGCCCACGTCGAGCTGACCCGGGAAATAGCCCGGCGGTTCAACTACCTCTACGGTGAGGTGTTCCCTATTCCCGATGTCCTTATCGGGGAGGTGCCGACCCTGGTGGGAACCGACGGAAACGGAAAGATGTCGAAGTCCCTCGGCAACGCGATTCTTCTCGCCGACGACGCCAAGACGGTGGAAAAGCGGGTGATGGGAATGTACACCGACCCGAACCGCATCCGGGCGGATATTCCGGGGACCGTCGAGGGCAACCCGGTGTTCCAGTACCACGACGTCTTTAATCCCAACAAGGAGGAGGTCGAAGACCTCAAGACCCGCTACCGGGCGGGCGCCGTAGGGGATGTCGAGGTAAAGCAAAAACTCGCCCGGGCGCTCAACGGCTTTCTCGACCCGATCCGGGAGCGCCGGGCAACCTTCGAGGCTCGAAAGGGCTACGTCGACGAGGTAATCTATTCCGGCACCCTCAAGACCCGGGAGGAGGGG
>CAYPUT010000040.1:0-20444 GCA_964413945.1 uncultured Spirochaetaceae bacterium | reverse complement strand
ATTCCCGGGGTTCTCGAAAACGGGATATTCGCAGTACGGAAAGCCGAGGTGTGGATAGCCTACCGGGACGGCCGGGTGGAGGAGTTGAAGGCCCGGGGCTAACTGCCGGGCCCGGAGGAGTGGCCCGGGCCTACGCCTCCAGCGCCGCGATCCGGTCGAACCCCGCCTTGAGAAGGCCGTAGTAGCTCCGGTAGATCGGAAAGAGGCGGTCGTACTGGTCGGCGGCCTCCGGAGAGACGGGGGTCATCGTTTCTACGGTAAGAAGCCCGACGATCTCTTCGAAGCCGGACCAGAGCTCGAGGCCGACGCCGGCGACCATCGCCGCGCCGTAGGCCGCCCCTTCCCTGCTTCCGCTTAAGGTTTCCACCGGACGCCGGAAGACGTCGGCGTGGATCCGCCGCCAGATTTCCGATTGTGCGCCCCCGCCCGAGGTCCGGATAAGGTCGAAGCCCGCTCCCATGTCGTCGAAGATGGTCGCCGCGTCGCGGAGGCTCATCGTGACCCCCTCCATGACACAGCGGTAGAGGTCACCCTTCCGGGTGCCGAGGGTCAGGCCGATAAAGGCGCCCCGGGCGTGGGGGTCCGAGTAGGGACACCGCTCGCCGTTGATGTACGGCAGAAAGAAGAGCCCCCGGGAGCCGATGGGGCTCTTCTCGACCTCCCGGCTGATAAGGTCGTAGACATCTTCTCCGAGGGCCCGGGCAACCTCCTCTTCGGCGGATCCGAAAAGCTCCCGGGCCCACTTGAGGGAGGCCCCGGCGGAGAGGGTAACCCCCATCGCGTGCCAGGTCCCGGGGATGACGTTGCAGAAGACCTGTATTCGTCCGCCGGGGTTCGGCTTGAACTCGTCGAGGGCGGTGGATACGATGCCCGAGGTTCCGATGGTGGTCATGAGCACGTCGCCGGAGGTTACACCGGTGCCGAGGGTCTGTATAACCGCATCCCCGCCGCCTCCGACCACCGGGAGTCCCGGCGGCAGGCCGAGGTCGCCGGCGACGGCCTCCCGGAGCAGACCGCTGGTCTCGGTCGACTCGTAGGCCTTCGGGGCGCTCTCAGACGGCAGCCCCACGATGTCGAAGAGCTCGGGAGCCCACTTCCGGCCGGCGACGTTAAACATTCCGGTCCCGGAGGCGTCGGAGACCTCGGTCGCCAGCTCGCCGGTTAGCTTTAGGCGGATAAAGTCCTTCGGGTTCGCGAAATAGCGCATCCGCCTGTGGGTTTCCGGCTCCTTCTCGGCGAGCCAGAGGATCTTCCCCCCGGTGTAGCCCGGGAGCATCTGGTTGTTGGTGATGGCGAGGAGCCCCTCGAGGCCCCCGGCCTTCTCGATAATCTCCGCACACTGGGGACCGGTCCGGGAGTCGTTCCAGAGGATGCTCCGGCGGAGCACCTGGTGTTCGTGGTCTAAGGCTACCAGACCGTGCATCTGTCCCGTAAGACCGATACCGATCAGCTCCTTCGCGGCACCGGGCCGGGCGGCGAGGACGAGACGGATGGTGTCCTTGACGGCGTTCCACCAGTCGGCCGGGTCCTGCTCGGACCAGCCGTGGCGCTCGCTGTAGAGCGGATAGTCGGCGAAGGCGGAGGCGACGACGGCGCCGTAGTGGTCCACCAAGACCGTCTTGCACCCCGAGGTCCCGATATCGATTCCCATTACCAACGGCATAGTCCTACCTCCGACGGTTATAGTAGCGGGTCCGCACGTGCTTGGCCTGGAGGTACTCCGAGAGGCCCTCCGGGCCGTGCTCGTACCCCATACCGCTCTCCTTGAAGCCGCCGTAGGGGGCGTTGATGACACCCGCATCAGGATTGTTGATCGAAACGTTCCCGGCTTCAAGCCCCCTCATGAAGGCGTCGCTCTCGTGGAGGTCGTTGGTGTAGACGTAGGTCGCCAGACCGTAGTTGGTGCCGTTCGCGAGGGCGATCGCGTCGTCCACCGTTTTGAAGGGGGCGACCCCGACGGCGGGGCCGAAGGTCTCCTCGTGCATGATGAGCATCTCTTTGGTGCAGTCGGCGAGAATCGTCGGCTCGTAGAAATGGCCCGCGGCAAATCCCTCGGGACGCTTGCCGCCGGTTAAGAGCCGCGAGCCCTTAGCCTTCGCGTCCTCGATGTGCTCGACGACCTTGTCGAGCCCCGACCGGGAGGCCATCGGGCCGAGGTCCGCGTCTTTGCGTTCCATGCCGTCGGCGATGGTGAGCTTCCGGGTCTCCGCGACGAAAGCCTCGAGGAACTCCTCGTAGACCGACTGTTGGACGTAGATCCGGTTGATGGCGATGCAAATCTGCCCCATGTTCCGGAAGCTCCGCCGGGTGGCGCCTTTGACCGCCTCGGGCAGGTCGGCTTTGTCGCTGACGATGAGGGGGCAGTGGCCCCCGAGCTCGAGGGAGAGCTTCTTCATCCCCTCCGCGCACCACTGGACGATCTTTCTTCCGACCTCCGTCGAGCCGGTAAAGGCCACCTTCTTGACCAGGGGATGCTTTACCAGGTGGGGACCGACGACGCTCCCCCGGCCGAAGACCAGGTTGATGACTCCCGGAGGCGCCCCGGCGTCGTGGAGGCACTCGACGAACCCCCTCGGTGAGAGGGGCGTTTCCGACGGCGTCTTGAGAACCAGGGTGGATCCGGCGGCGAGGGCCCCGCCGACCTTCCAGGCGACGAGCTCGATGGGATAGTTCCAGGGAGAGATTCCCGCCGCGACCCCGACCGGCTCGTAGACGACGTAGCTGGTGGTCGTGGGGTCGTGTCCCGGGATGTAGCGCCCGTCGAGGCGCTTGGCCTCCTCGCCGTAGAACTGAAGGATCTCCGCCCCCTTTCTGACCTCCCCGAGGGCCTCGTTGTAGGGCTTGCCCTCCTCTTCGGTCATGAGTGCGGCGAGGTCCGCCTCTCGTTCCCGGACCAAAACCGAGGCATTAAAGAGAAGCTCTGCCCGCTCGAGGGGACCTGCCTGTTTCCAGGTGCGGAAGGCCCGGTCGGCGGCCTTAACCGCTGCGTCGATCTGTCCGGGGCCCGCGGCGGGGACCCGGGCGAAGACAGCCTCCCGGGCGGGATTCTCGACCTCTATAAAACCGCCGTCGCCTTCGGAGACCCAGACCCCGTCGATCAACATAGAGTACGTCTTAACGTCCGATGAGTCGCTTTGCATGGTGTACCTCGTTGTTCAGCGTCCCGCAAAAAGATAGAATTGTCGACACAAGATTCTTCGCAAAAGGAGACCAGATGTCCACTGCAGCTACAAGCGCTGAGCTGTTCGAATTGCGGCAACACGCCCTAAACTTGCGAAAGCACGTCCTCCGGATGCTGCGAGCCGGCAAAGCCGGTCACGTAGGCGGCGCAATGTCGATCGTCGAAGTTCTGACCGTCCTCTATTACAAGATTATGAACGTAGATCCCAAGAACCCCAAGTGGGAGGAGCGAGACCGCTTCGTCCTCTCGGCGGGGCACAAGTGTCTCGGGGTCTACGCCGCCTTAGGAGAAAAGGAGTTCTTTGATACCTCCGTATTTGACACCTACGGGGCCCTGAAGGCAAAGATTCCCGGCCACCCGGACATGCACAAGCTGCCGGGGATAGAGTCGAACACCGGGGCCCTTGGTCACGGTATGTCGATTGCCGGGGGGATGGCCCTCGGCTTTAAGATCCAGAAGAAGCCTAACCGGGTATTCGTTCTTCTCGGAGACGGAGAGCTCGCCGAAGGGTCCAACTGGGAAGGTGCCGCCGCGGCGAGCCACCACCGGCTGGACAACCTGGTGGGCTTTGTCGACCGGAACGGGCTTCAGATCGGCGGGCGCACCCAGAGCATCATGAACTACGAACCTTTAGCCGAGCGGTTTACCAGCTTCGGATGGGTCGTCCGGAGCGTCGACGGGCACGACATGCCCGGGCTGATTAGCGCGATCAACGCCGCCCCCTTCGAGCCGGGAAAGCCCTCGATGATTATCCTTAACACGGTAAAGGCGAAGGGTATTTCCTTCGGCGAAGACAAGGCGAGCTTCCACTACTGGAAGCCGGCGCCCGAGGAGCTGGACGCCGCCGAGGCGGAGCTGGCGGCCGCAGAAGCAGAGCTTAAGAAGGAGATGGCCAACCATGGCTGAGATGATGGATCCCCGGGCCACCTTCGGTGAAGCCCTGTTAGAGATGGCGGAAGAGAACGACAAGATTGTGGCGCTCTCGGGCGACAGCTCGTCGGGCTCCGGCATGACCGGCATGAAGGAGAAGTTTCCCGACCGCCACATCGAGATGGGTATTATGGAGCAGGGAATAATCGGCTATGCCTCGGGTCTCGCGACCACGGGTCTGATTCCCTTTGTCGCCGCAATCGCCCCCTTCGTGACCGCCCGCCCCTTCGAGATGTTTCGAAACGACCTCGGCTACATGCGGCAGAACGTCAAAGTGGTCGGGAGGTCCTCGGGACTGACCTACTCCGACCTCGGAGCGACGCATCAGTCCCTCGACGACATCGCG
This sequence comes from uncultured Spirochaetaceae bacterium, assembly GCA_964413945.1. GTDB lineage: Bacteria > Spirochaetota > Spirochaetia > DSM-27196 > PWMO01 > CAYPUT01. The sequence continues at coordinate 15,987 of CAYPUT010000040.1, read as the reverse complement.
ATTATCCGGACCATCCCGGGGGTCACGGTTATAACCCCCGGCGACCCTCTGGAGATCCGGCGAGCGGTCCGGGCGGCGGTGGAGCACGTCGGCCCGGTCTACATCAAAATCGGGAGCCCGAAGATGCCGGTCCTTTCGGCGGACCGGGATGAGTTCGAGATCGGCAAGGCCATCCGCTACTTCGACGGGGACGAGGTGACCATTATCGGATGCGGTACGCTCTTTTCCAAAGCCTACGAAGCCGCGGTAAAGCTCCGAGAGGAGGGCGTCTCGGTCCGGCTCCTCGACATGCACACGATCAAGCCGATCGACGTCGAGGCGATTCTCGACGGCGCCCGGAAGACGGGGAAGATCGTCACCGTCGAGGAGCACTACCTCCACGGCGGTCTCGGCGGCGCGGTCGCGGAGGTCCTAGCGAAGCACCACCCCACACCGATGAAGATGATCGGCGTCGACGACCAGTTTGCGAGCAACGGTCCCTACGAAGAGCTCCTCGGCCTCTACGGGCTTCAGGGGGAGCAGATCGCAGAGACGGTCAAAGAGTTTATCGCGCAGTAGATAGTGTCCCGGAAGGCAGGTCCGCTGCCTTCCGGAAGCCCCCCGCCTCCGGAATCCCCAAACGCAGAACATCGCAGCCGTAGAGAATTAGCAGTGTATGAAATAGAATCAGAGCCGACAATAAATAGGGAACAGCTATGTCTACCGGCAATAGAAAGCTCCGGGATGTTATCAGTCTCGATTCGGAACTAAACAAACTCCAAGACCTCGACGTTCTCTTGGAGCGTATCTTGACCGAGGCCCGGCGGGTAACCAACGCCAATGCCGGCTCTATCTACATTCTCAATAGAGACAATCTGGTTATCAACTACGCTCAGAATGATACCCTCCAGGCGAAGCTGCCGCCGGGGGAGAAGCTTATCTACAACGTCTTCCGGATTCCGATTACCACCCACACCATCTCGGGCTATTCGGCGGCCACCGGCCAACCGGTGAATATCCGGGACGTCTATCAGATCGAGGACGACGCCCCCTACGGCTTCGACCCGGCGTACGACAACCTCTCCGGATACCGTAGCCGGTCGATGATCGCAATCCCCCTAAAGACGAACCGAAACGACATTCTTGGGGTTATTCAGTTAATCAACAAGATGAGCGTCAAAGGCTCAGTCATACCCTTTAGTAAGGAGGATGAACTGGTGTTGACGCATTTTGCCACGAACGCGACCGTTGCCATGCAGCGGGCGCAGATGACCCGGGCCATCCTTCTACGGATGATCAAGATGGCCGAGCTCCGAGACCCCAAGGAGACGGGCCCCCACGTTAACCGGGTGGCAGGCTACGCCATTGAGATTTACGAGCGGTGGGCCAAGGAACACGACATCTCGGACGAGGAGATCGAAAAGACTCGGGATACCCTCCGGATGGCGGCGATGCTCCACGACGTCGGCAAGGTGGCGATTTCGGACCTGATTCTGAAAAAACCGGATCGCTTTACCGACGCGGAGTACGAGGTAATGAAGAGCCACACCATCCTCGGTGCCCGGCTCTTTATCAACAAGCAGTCAGATTTCGACGAGCTCGCCCAAGAGGTAGCCTTAAACCACCACGAGAACTGGGACGGGACGGGCTACCCGGGGCACGTGGATATCGAAACCGGGGAGCCGCTGAAGTGGGACGGCACCAGTAGGGCCCTCGGGAAGCGGGGGGAGGAGATCCCCCTCTTCGGGAGAATCGTCTCGATCTCCGATGTCTACGACGCCCTCCGGTCCCAGCGGATCTACAAGAAAGCCTGGACCGAAGACGACGCGGTAAACGAGATGACCAAGCTCGCCGGGACAAAGTTCGACCCCGAGCTGGTGGACATCTTTCTGAAGGTGCTCCCGAACATCAAGACGATAACCGACAAGTATACGGACGAGCAGCTGTCGGCCACCGCCAACAACTAGGCGTCCTTGTAGGCCGTCGCTAAGTCTTCCATCACCTTCTTTCCATCCCCAAAGAGCATCAGCGTGTTATCCGCAGCAAAGAGCGGGTTGGGGATCCCTGCGAACCCCGGGCTCAGGCTCCGCTTTATGACCACGACGGTCTTCGCCTGATCGACGTTGAGGATCGGCATGCCGGAAATCGGCGAACCGCTCGCCTCCCGGGCGAGGGGGTTTACCACGTCGTTGGCTCCGACGACGATGACCACGTCGGTCTGGGGAAAGGAGGGGTTTATCTGGTCCATCTCCCGGAGCTTGTCGTAGGAGATGTTCTCTTCGGCTAAGAGGACGTTCATGTGTCCCGGCATGCGGCCGGCGACGGGATGGATTCCGAACTCCACCTCGATACCGTCGGCCTCCATCAACTCGGTTACCAGCCGTACCGGCGTCTGCGCCCGGGCAACGGCCATGCCGTAGCCGGGCACAAAGACCACCCTTTGTGCGCTTTTTAGAATCATCGCGACCTCCTCGGCGGAGGTCGACTTGACCCTTCCGGCGTAGATATCCCCCTGATCCTCCTGCTCGACGACGGCCCCGACGCCCCCGAAGAGGACGTTGGCGAGGGAACGGTTCATCGCCTTGCACATGATTTGGGTCAGGATAATGCCACTCGCCCCGACGAGGGAGCCGGAAATGATGAGGATGTTGTTCGAAAGGACGAAACCGGTCGCCGCCGCGGCGAGTCCCGAGTAGGAGTTGAGGAGGGCGATGACGATGGGCATATCGGCCCCGCCGATGGGGATGACCAGGAGCACCCCGAGGACCGCCGCGAGGCCGACGAGAATCCAGTAGTAGTCGAAGAGGGCCGGGTTCATCACCAGATAGACCCCGACGGCGACCGACCCGCCGAAGAAGAGAATCTTTACAATCTGCTCGCCCTTGTACCGGACGGGCTTCTCGGTGACGATGCCTTGGAGCTTCCCGAAGGCGATAAAGCTTCCGAAGAAGGTGACCGACCCGATTAACCCCGAGGCGACGGTGGCGATAAGAAACTGCAGGCTGTTCGAGGCCTCGGCCGTTCCGGCCACAACCACTGCCTGGTAGAGAATAGCCCCGGCGACGAGGGCCGAGGCAACGCCGCCGAGACCGTTAAAGAGGCCGACGAGCTGGGGCATCGCGGTCATCTGAATGGCGAGGGCCAGAATAATGCCGATGGTGGTCCCGGCGAGAATGCCGACGGCTATGAGCTCGAAGCTCAGAATCGACTGGTCGAGAAGGGTGACGACGATGGCGATGAGCATACCGAGGGCCCCGAGGAGGTTACCCCGGACCGCGCTCCGGGGATGGGTAAGTCCCTTGAGCCCTGAGATAAAGAAGACCGCGGCGACGAGGTACGCGGCGTTGAGAATAACGGCTCGCTCCATTAGGCGTCCCTCTTCTTGAACTTCTTGAGCATCCGGTGGGTAACGAGAAAACCGCCGACGACGTTTATGGTCGCGCAGATGAGCGCCGCGAGCCCGAGGGCGATGGTCAGAGTCTCCCGGCCGCTACCGACGGCCAAGAGGGCCCCGATAATGGTTATGCCCGAAATGGCGTTCGACCCGGACATCAGCGGAGTGTGGAGGATCGGCGGGACCTTGGTGATAACCTCGAAACCGACGAAGATCGCCAGGACAAAGACGGTAAGTATGTTGATAAAGCCCAGTGTTTCAGCCATTACGTGCTCCTTTGAATGCCCATCTGTTCCGCCACCGCTTCCGAGGTCGGCTCGCCGTTTCGGAGCAGGGTAATCGCCTCGGCTATCTCGTCTCCTTCCGGGGGTGCGAAGACGCCGTCGGTCGTGCAGTGGAGGACCAACTCGACGACGTTCTTCGAATAGAGCTGACTCGCGTGGAACGGCATCGACGACGGAAGGTTTACCGGTCCGATAACTGTGGTGCCGGCGTGGACGACGCTCTTCCCGGGTTCGGTAAGCGCGCAGTTCCCCCCGCGCTCGGCGGCAAGGTCCACGATGACGGAACCGAGGGGCATCGCCTCGACCATCTCTTTGGTTATCAGGATGGGAGCCTTTTTCCCCGGGATGGCAGCGGTGGTAATGACCAGGTCGGTTTCCGCTACCACACTCATCATGAGCTCCCGCTGCTTGCGGTAGAACTCCTCGTCCATCGCCTTCGCGTAGCCCCCGGAGCCTTCGGATTCGGTGGTATCGAGCTCTATTTCGACGAACCGGGCGCCGAGGCTCTCGACCTGTTCCTTGACAGCCGGTCGGATGTCGTAGGCGCTGACTACCGCGCCGAGGCGCTTGGCCGTCGCGATGGCCTGGAGCCCGGCGACGCCTACCCCGACGATAAAGACCTTCGCCGGGACGACGGTACCCGCGGCGGTCATCATCATCGGGAAGATTTTCGGAAGCGCCTCGGCCCCGAGAATGACGGCCTTGTAGCCGGCGAGGTTCGCCATCGACGAGAGGGCGTCCATGCTCTGGGCCCGGGTAATCCGGGGGATGAGCTCCATCGACATGATGGTGGCCTTTCGGGCGGCGAGCTCGCCGAAGCTCTCGTGGGGAGCGTAGGCGTCGAGGTGACCGATGACGACGGCGCCCTCCTTGACGAGGCGGGCCGTCTCGGTGCCCTTGGTGCCGGCCGCGGCGGCGCTGCGGACGGTCAAGACCAGATCGCCCCGGGATACGAGCTCCCGGCGATCGGCGACAACTTCGGCACCCTTCTCGGAATACTCTTCGTCGGCGTGCCCCGAGAGAACCCCGGCGCCGGACTCTAGAAAAACCGAATAGCCGGCCTTGGCAAGCGCCGGGACGTGGGCCGGAACGAGGGCAACCCGCTGTTCTCCCGGGTAGGCCTCCTTTGGAACGACGACAGTCATCGTGCCTCCTTTATCTACGGCGGTTTCGGGCCAAAGGTAGTGTTATCCGGCCTGCATGGCAATACCCTGGCGTGGGAGTCAAGAATACCGGGGACGCCGGGGCCGGCCCCTGGACCCCGGACCGCTGCCGGCGGACCTCGGCTTCGACTTCGGTCTGGGCCTCTACCAAAAAAAACAAAATAATCAAATAGCCGAAAGTATCGATTACTTGCATCGGAGGCGGCGGATCGGGTAGAATCGCAAAGACACGATGGCGCCCCCAAAGAAGTCCCATACCGCTCCCGCCTCTCACCTGATGCTTCTTCCGACCATCGGCGCCGTCTTTCTCTCTTTCCCGGCGATCGCTTGGGCTGCAGGCGTGGAGGTTCCAAGCCCTCTATGGCTCTGGATTTCGGCCGGCGCCGTGTTGCTTCTTTCCCCCGTCATCGGGCTTCTGTTGCCGGGCGTCCGGCGGCAGGGCGCCGAGAGCAAAGAGCTCGAGCATAGCCTGACCCTCTTTAAGCGGGGGATCGAGCAGACCAACGACGCGGTCGTCATAACCAACGGCGCCGGGGAGCTCATCTTCGTAAACCGGGCAATGGAAGAGCTAACCGGCTGCAGCTTGGCGGACCTTCAGGGGCGCAGGACCCTGACTTCCCTTTACGTCGACCGGGAGAAGGCGCACGCCGACACCGAGCGCCTCCTCCGAGAGAGCCCCTTGGTAACGGAACAATTTGTCCGGGACCGGAGGGGCCGGGAGCACGCCGTCCTGGTCCGGGGAAGCAACATCGTCGATTCCGCCGGCACCGTAATCGGCACTATCCTTATCCACTTCGACCTGGACAAGGAGAGGCGTTACGAAGCGCAGCTTATCCGGGCGAAGCAGCAGGCCGAGGAGGCAAGCCGGGCGAAGAGCGTCTTTTTGGCCAACATGAGCCACGAGATCCGGACGCCGATAAACGGCGTGCTCGGGCTTCTCCGGCTCCTTCCGGATGCCGACCCGGAGACTCAAGAAACCTACTACCGCCTTATCGAGGAGGCATCCTCGTCCCTGGTACAGCTTATCGACGACATTCTCGATCTCTCCCGGATAGAGGCGGACCGACTTACGCTGATGCCCCAGGCCTTTTCGGTCCGGGAGCTCCTCCGGCACGTCAGCTCCTTCTTCGCCGCGGATGTGGAACGAAAGGGTATTTCCCTTTCCGTCGAGATCGACGAGGCGACCCCGGACACCATCGTTACCGATCGGATCCGCCTCCAACAGGTGCTTACCAACCTGATCGGGAACGCGGTCAAGTACACCGATGTCGGGGGCGTAACGGTCAGGGCGTTCCGGCACGCCGGGGACCAAGATGCCGAGGACCCGAATGCCGGGGTGACCGTCGGTTTCGCGGTCCGGGATACCGGGATCGGGATCTCCGAAGAGAACCGGGAAAAGCTCTTCGGGTTCTTTCAGCAGGTCGAGGAAGGATACGCCAAGCGGTACGGCGGCGCCGGGGTGGGGCTTGCGGTAAGCAAACGCTTGGTGGAGATGATGGGGGGGACGATCGTGGTCGAAAGCACCCCGGGGGTTGGGAGCACCTTTACCTTTACCGTGGACGCTGTTATGGATAGACGAAGTAGGCCACGCGAAGAGGATAAACAGATGAATCTAGAGCTGAGCGAAGGTTTGAAGATTCTTCTCGCGGAGGACAACGAGATTAACCTTCTCGCTATGAAGGTTCAGCTCGAACGGGCGGGTCACAAGGTTACCGTCGCCCGGGACGGCTTCGAGGCGCTGGAGGGCTACACGGAGGGAAGCTTCGACGTGGCTCTGTTGGACGTCCAGATGCCGAATATGGACGGCGTTGAAGTGGTAAAGCGGATTCGAGAGACGGAGAACGGCGGGGAGCGGCTACCGGTATTCGCCGTTACCGCCTACGCCCTGGACGAGCAGAAAGTACAGTTTATCGAGGCGGGATTCGACGAGGTGCTGGTAAAGCCGATCGCGCCGGATGTGCTCGCCGACTACCTGGCCCGCCTCTCGAGAGACCGGGGAGGCTACGGAGCCTTGTAGGTCGTCACGATAATCTCCCAGAGCCGTTGAAGGGATCGGTCCCCAGGCTGCGAGATTCCGGTGTCGTTCAAGAAGTCCTGTCTCTCCCGCTCCAACCAGGTAAAGATTCTCCGGGCCCCGGCCAAGGCGTCCTCCGCCCCGTGGGAGAGCCTCGTCAGGTTCCTGAGCTCCTCCCGGGAGAAAAAGATGCGCTTCCCCCGAGCGCCGATAAAGAAACTCGCCGGTCCGGATTGGTCGATGTAGGTCTCTTCGGTGGGCTCTTTGGCGACGGCCCTCTCCTCGAACCCCTTGTCGACCGCTTCCTTCATCTTACTCCGGGCCGCTTCCAGCTCTTCGGCGTAGGCCAAGACCTCCGCCTGTCGTTTGAGCATCGCCAGGGCGTCGTCGCTCATCTTTTCCATGAGGGCGATGATCTCTTTTGCGATAGGGTTCTTGGCGGCGGCCGTCTTCTTGCCTGTCGCGGGCTTCTTCGCAGCGGGCGCCTTCTTGGCCGGGGCCGCCTTGCCGGCGGCCTTCTTCTGGGTGGCCATTACAGAAAAGCGATTCCGTATCCGACGAAGAGCCTCACAGCCTGGGGTTTGGTGTTGTCTTCGGCGTCGCTGTCGTCCCAGGAGGTCAAACCGAGGCTGTAGCGCAAGTCCGTCGTCAGGACGCCCCGAAGAATTTGGAAGTCCATCCCGACCCCGACGTCGGCGCCGAAGGCCATGGGTTTCTGATCCTCAAGCTCGGTTTCGTTGTCGTCTTGGACCCGCTTAAATTCGCCAACTTTGAACTGGGCGTTGGGACCGGCAAAGGCCGCGAGGGTCAGCGGGCCGAGGTTGAACTGCCGCCGGACGAGGATCGGAACCTCGATGGTCCGCCGGACGATGCGGAACGGGTCGTCTCCGGCGCCCGCGTCGAGATCGAACTTCTGCCCCCCGGAGGTAAAGAGAATTTCCGGCTGCAGGGACCACCGGCGTACCAGACCGAAGCGGCCGAAGGCGCCGATCGAGCCGCCAAGCGATAGCGCGCGAGAACCATCATTCTCATCCAACAGATCCGAATAGTCGCTGCCCCAGGCGTCGAAGTGGCCGACGCCGCCCTTCAGACCAAGGGTCAGCTCCAGGGCGAAGGCCCCGCCGGCGACAAGCGTTAGAACAATCAATAGCGCGGTAAGTCGTTTCACTCTGCTCCTCCTAGGACTAAAGTGTAGCCCACGGAGGAGCAAAATCAACGTATCGGGTGATGACGGGCCACAAGCTCCGAGACGATGCGCCCGGAGAGGACAACCAGGGGCATGCCGCCGCCGGGGTGGGTGCTTCCGCCGCAGAGATAGAGGCCCGGGTAGCGCCGGGAGCGGTTACGGTGCCGGGAGAAAGCGGCGGTGACACTGTTAGAGGAGATTCCGTAGAGGCTCCCGCCGTGGCTGTCGGTCTTGGCTTCGATGTCCGCCGGGGTCATGACCCCCTCGACGTCGATGGCGGCCCCGACGTCGAAACCGAGGGCCCGGCTGACCCGCCCTATGATGGCCTCTCGGGCCCGGGGGACCTCCCGGGCCCAGTCCTGCCCCCGGCTGTGGGGGGCGTTGATCAGAACAAACCAGTTCTCGCTTCCCTTCGGCGCGTCCCCGGGATCGACCTTGGAGGTAATGTTTACGTAGACGGTCGGGTCGTGCGGTACCTCGAGGGCATCGAATATCTCGGCGAACTCCCGGGGGTAGTCGTCGCTAAAGAAGATGTTGTGGAGCCCGAGAACGTGCGAGGGCCGGGAGATGCCCCAGTAGTGGACCAGGCCGCTCGAGGAGGGTTCCAACCGGTGGTAGCGGCGGTAGTCCGGGGCATCGGTGTCGAGCAAGAGCCCCTCGTAGGTGGCGATGGCGTCGGCGTCGGAGACGACGATGTCGTAGGGCAGGGTCTCCCCGTGGACCTCGAGCCCCCGGACGACCCGGTCGCCCCGGGAGAGGATCCGGTCCACCTGCGTCGAGTAGAAGCGCCGGACCCCGAGCTCTCCGGCGAGACGGTCGAGGGCTTCCGGGATGGCGTAGATGCCACCCCGGACGGCGTAGGCGCCGCCGTGGTACTCGACGCTCGGGACGATGTTCAAGGTTGCCGGGGTCCGGTAGGGGCTCGAGCCGTTGTAGGTGGCGTAGCGGTTAAAGAGCTGCCGGGCCTTGTCGGTTTGGAAGTGGCGCTTCCCGGCTCCGGCCATGGTCCGGAAGGGGTCGATCCCCCCGATCCGGAAGAGGGATCGCCAGAAGAGCCCCGTGGTAAGAGTTGAGGCCTCGTGGAGGCTCTTGGTCAGAAAGAGCTCCCCGGCGATATTCTCGATTTTCCGGCAGTAGGAGAGATGACGGACTACGTTCTCCCCGGGCTCTCCGAGGACCCGCTCCATCTCGTCGGCGAAGCGGTCGATGTCGGCGTAGGCCCGCAGGGGTCCTGCGTCGCTCCAGAAGTAGGTGCAGATGGTCTCGAGGGAGATGAGCGTGAGGTAGTCGGCGAGACGGCGGCCGGCGGCGGCAAAGAGCTCCTCGAAGACCCAGGGCATGGTTACCAGGGAGGGTCCGGTGTCGAATCGGTAGCCGGAGAGCTTCTCGACGAAGGCCTTTCCCCCGGGACCCGGCTGCTTGTCGTAGATATCGACTTCGTAGCCGCCGGAGGCCAGGCGGATAGCCGCCGCGAGGCCCCCGAGACCGGCGCCGACGATACCAACCCGCTTCATCGTGCTTCCCACCGTGCTTCGAAGTACGGGTCCCGGGGTACCCAGACGTACCGGTCGATCTTGAGCCGGAGTATCCGCCGGAGCGACTCGTCTATTCGCTCTTCGGAAAGCTCCCCGGCTTCCACCGCCGAGAGAAGGCTCTCGACGGTAGCCCCGGGATCCTCGGGCATAAGCAGGATGTCCGTCCCGGCGAGAATCGCCCTGAGGGCAACCGAATCCTCCCCCGCGAGGGCCCCCATGCTCAGGGCGTCGGTTATGACGACCCCGGAGAATCCAAGGCGGTTTCGGAGGAGGTCGGTGATGAGGCACTCCGAGAGCCCCGCGGGGTTCTCGTCGCAGGCCTCGGGGTAGATGACGTGGGAGGTCATGATGCCGTCTATTCCGGCGGCGACGGCGGCTTCGAAGGGGACGAGATCCCGCCTCCGCAAGTCGGCGAGACCGTCGGTGGAGTAGACAGGGCCGAGGTGGGGATCTCCGGAGACGGCCCCCATACCGGGAAAGTGCTTTGCCACCGCCGCGACGTCTTCCGATTGGAGCCCTTCGGCGAAGGCGGTGACCGCCGCGGCCACCCCGTAGGGCTCGTTGCCGTAGCTTCTCTCGGCCCCGGTCGGGGAGACGTCGGCCACCGGGGCTAAGTTCATGGTGATGCCGAGGGAGCGGAGCTCCCGTCCGACGAGGCTCCCGAGGAGCCGGACCTCCGCCGAGCTCTCAAAGGCGCCGACGGCCCGGGGCGCCGGGAGAACCGAGGCCCCGATTCCGGCGTTGGCGAGGCGGGATACGGCGCCCCCTTCCTCGTCGACCATGACCCACGCCGGAATCTCGGGGAGCGCCGCGAGGGTTGCCGAAAGCTCCCGGAGCTGCTCACGGCTCCGCAGGTTGTTCCCGAAGAGAATAAAGCCGCCGAAATCGCTCCGGCTGTAGTAGAATGAGAAGTAACGCCGGAGATACTCAACGCTCTGGTCCGGTTGCCCCCCGAGGGGGGGCACTTCGAGGACGATGAGGTGGGCGATCTTGGCGTCTAGAGGCATCTCTTTTAGGGCCCGGTCGATCGCGGCCTCCCGGCGGACCCAATAGGAATCGGGGATGGGTTTTTCGATGTACTCCGGGGTAGTTTGCCGGGCCTGCCGGGTGGGCTGGATTTCGTCGGGCGAATGCGTTATGGTCTTCGCTGTAGAACAGGCCGATAGTACGGATAGAACGAGGATAATCGCCGGAAAGAAGCGACGCAGTTTCTTCGGCGATCCGGTTGACTTATTGGTGTTATTTTGAATATTGTCAGCGCAGTTCATTCGTCCTGGTACACATAGTAGTATGAGATTAGTCTTAGCGGAAAGCAGAACAGTCCTCGTTACCCGGCCCTTTGGTCTTACCGAGGAGCTACGCCGGGAGCTGTTACGAAAAGGAATACACCTCCTCATCGCTTTAGTTCCGCTCCTCGCCGGGACACTCGGTCGGGGGGTCACCATGGGCCTCCTCGGTGCCGGCACCGTGGTCTACACCGTAGCCGAAACCTTGCGCCTCCAGGGGCACAGCGTTTTTCTGATTTCCCGGATTACCGAAGAAGCCGCGCGCACCCGGGACAACGGACACTTTGTCCTGGGACCCGTTACCCTGGGCCTCGGTGCGATGGTCGCTCTCCTAATCTATCCGGACCCGGCGGCGACAATCGCAATCTACGCCCTGGCCTTCGGGGATTCCGCGGCGAGCATTATCGGCAAGTTTGCCGGGATGCGCCGTATTAGAGGGACCCAAGGAAAGACCCTCGAAGGCGCCTTCGGCTGCTTCGTCGCGGTTCTGTTGGTTGCCGCTCGCTTCGGCTTGAACCCGATAGCCGCCGTTTCGGTAGCCCTCGTAGCCGCCCTTACCGAACTCTTGCCGCTTCGGGACCTCGACAATCTGGCCCTGCCGCTGACCTCGGGGCTGTCGGTCGTGCTCGCACTGTCTTAGACCGACTCTTTAGACCGACCTACTGCCACAAAACCAGCTTCCTCGTTCTGTATATCGCCAGGGCGGTCCCTGCCGCCAGGAGCCCGACGCCGAGAAAGGTCAACGCCGGACTCGGCAGGAAGAAGACCAACTCCCGCCCCACTACCAGCGAGGCGAAGGCAAGCGAAACGAGCCAAAGCCGGCTCTCGGGCAGCTGGAGGGCACCGAAGACGCCGTTGGCCACGACGATAAGCCCGAGGGCCGTTTCGACCATCCGGAGGCTGTTCTGCCCCCCGGCGCTGTGAACGAGATGCGGCTCGAGGGAGAGAGAGTCGATCGGCAACATGTAGACCAGGGAAGCGGTCACGACGCCCATAACGAGTGCCACGGACCCGGTTTTGGGATAGTCGACCCCGGCGTGGTAGAGGGAAGACGCCAGGAGCGCGAAGAGCCCGAAGAAATGCCCGAAGCGGATGGTCCTCGACAGGATAACCAAGCGCATCGGTGTCATCCCCCGGGTGATAAAGTAGAGGTACCCGACCTTCCCCAGGTCGAGGATCAACGAGACCAAAAAAAGCGCCAGGAAGAGGATGGTGGCAGAAGAGGTTCGGCGAAACAGGCGGAGAATCACGATCTGACCGGCGAGGCTCAGCGCCCCCAGGGAAACGAGGGCCCCCAGGCGCCAGGGGGTGCTTCCCGGCCGACCCGTGAGAGTCCAGAAGAGAGCTCGGCTCTCGGTCAGAAGGTTCATCGCCCCGAGGTCGACGGTCATCTGGGTTACCCGGTGGGCAAACCACAGAAACAGAACGAGGATGATCCCGGAGACGCCGGCGAGAGCGGTAAGCAGGCTGTTTCGTACCGATATTGTCACTAAGCCTTGAGTATATCAATTCGCGAGAAAGAACTACAGGAATTCGAAAATCGTTCGATACTAAACGTAGCAGGGAGGGAATTCTGCATGAACAAGAAGTGGGTGACAGCGGCATGCGTATTTCTCGTTGCCTCGGTAACCTTCGCCGGTGATGTCGCTCAGTTCGTAAACCTTGGATTCTCCGAAGACGCCGACATCTTTATGTTCGGGCAGTACGGAATTCTCGACGAAAGCGCCCACCCCTATGCAGAATTCTATCTTGTCGATATCCCTTCCAACGACTTTGTTCGAAACGGCGTACACCGCCGGGTCTTCGAGACCCCGGTCTCTTTAGGACACGACGGGAGCGCGGCCCTCCATCGGTTGGTGCGGGAACAGGCGGCGCTTATCAGCAGCCACGAGGTGGACCATCTCGACCAGGGGCGTATGATCTACGTGCTGATCGACGGGGCTACTCCCGCCCCGAACCTCTCCTTCCGGGACTTCCAGCGGGATGTTCGCTACGACGTCGAGCTCCGGCAGAACGCCCGGGGACGGGGCACCGACGTATCCGCGGCCTTCCACATCGAGCTCCGGGTCGACTACGGCGACGGCCGGGTGCAGACCCGCCGGATCGGTTTGCCGGAGCTCTACCGGGAGGGGGTCGGCAGCTACCTGATCCGGCAGATTCTTCTAACCCCGGACGAGTCGGGGATCGTCTTTGTCGTAGAGATGCGCCGGCCGACCGAGAACGGTCGAGCGGTTCGCTACATGGTGGAGACGGCTTCTCTTAAGTAGCGGTTGACGCGCCCCTAACCCCCTTCTAAGATCGCACACATGGCAGAACGCATTACACCCCGGTCGGAGAGCTACGCCGATTGGTATATCGACATCGTTCTGCAGGCACAGCTTGCAGACTACAGTCCCGTTAAGGGAACCATGGTTATCCGTCCCCGGGGCTACGCCCTCTGGGAGCGGATTCAACGGGGATTGGACGACATGTTCAAGGAAACCGGCCATGTCAACGCCTATTTTCCCCTCCTGATCCCCGAGAGCTTTATCAAGAAGGAAGCGGAGCACGTCGAAGGGTTCGCCCCGGAGCTTGCGGTGGTTACCCACGGCGGCGGGGAGCTCCTAGAGGAGCCGCTGGTCATTCGTCCGACCTCGGAAACCATCATCTGGAGCATGTACAAGAAGTGGATCCAGTCCTACCGGGATCTGCCGATTCTGATAAACCAGTGGGCCAACGTCCTACGGTGGGAGAAGCGGACCCGGCTCTTTCTGCGGACCACCGAGTTTCTCTGGCAGGAGGGCCACACGGCCCACGCCACCGCCGAGGAGGCGCAGGAGGAGACCCTGCGGATGCTCGACGTCTACCGCCGGTTTGCAGAGGAGTTTATGGCGATTCCGGTTCTGACCGGGGTCAAGACCGACGGCGAGAAATTTGCCGGAGCTATCAACACCTACGCGATCGAGGCGCTGATGCAGGACAAGAAGGCGCTCCAGGCGGGGACCTCGCATTTTCTCGGGCAGAACTTTGCCAAGGCGTTCGACGTGCAGTTTCAGAACACCGAGGGGAGCCTGGAGTACGTCTGGGCGACCTCCTGGGGGTCCTCGACCCGGCTGATCGGAGCGCTGATTATGGCCCACAGCGACGACAACGGACTCGTCGTCCCGCCGAAGCTCGCCCCGACGGAGGTGGTTATCGTCCCCATCTTCAAGAATCAAAACAAGGCCGAGGTTCTCGCCTACGCCGGGAAGCTCAAAGAGGAGCTCGCCGGGACCTACCGGGTTATCCTGGACGACGACGAGAACAACTCCCCGGGGTGGAAGTTCAGCCAGTGGGAGATGGTCGGGGTCCCGGTCCGGATCGAGTGCGGCCCGAAGGACATGGAGAAGAATCAGGTGGTGGTCGTCCGAAGGGACAACCGGGAGAAGGCCTTTGTGTCCCGGGAAGCGGCGGCGGATACCGTCGGAAAGACCCTCGAGAAGATGCAGGAAGATCTCTACCGGAAGGCCCTCGCCTTCCGAGAGGAGAACACCCGGACCATCGAGGACTACGAGGAGCTAAAGGCCTTCTTCGCCGGCGACGGAGGATTTGCCCGGGTTCCCTGGTGCGGCTCTCCGGAGTCGGAGGCGAAGGTCAAAGAAGAGACCAAGGCGACCATTCGGGTCCTTCCCTTCGGAAACGAAGAGGAGGCGAAGGGAAAGACCTGCGCCGTCACCGGAGAACCGGCGCGGCACATCGCCGTCTTTGCCAAGAGCTACTAACCGATCCGTGGTATAGTTAGGGTGATGGGGCGCACGACCAGGATTCTTGGAACACTGTTTTTTCTCGTCTCGTGTCTTTCGCCCCCGAATGCCACAGCGCTAGAGTTTCAGACCCTCGACGTAAACTTCGGTCAACTCTGGATTGGAAACGCCTACAAGGAAGACGAAGCCGGGGACCCGATTCAGGGAAGCGACGTAAGCCCCTTGAACCTCGCCGGAGGAGTCGGGACCTTGGTGGAGATTGTCCCAGGGGTGACGCTGAACCCGGCCGTCGACTTTTTCTGGCAGGAGTACCTCTTAACCGAGTCCGGAAAGGTGGTGCCCACTCAGATCGAAACCGGCACCGCCGTGGGCCCCATCGCCGGCTCCTTAGGCCTTATTCTCTCGGTTCCCTACGTCTATTCGATAACCCTCTCGGAGGAGCTCGAGCTCTTCTTAGGCGCCTCTCCGAGCTTCCTCTTGCGTTTTCCGGTCCCTGCCGGCAGATCGTCCTTAACGCGAGCGGACGCCGTACCCCAACGTGCCGAGGCAAGGTTCTGATCGGCTGCACTCGCTTGGTTTCGTGCTCGCGGCGAAGTCGATTGGGCCGATATTGCCGAA
Source organism: uncultured Spirochaetaceae bacterium (assembly GCA_964413945.1). Lineage (GTDB taxonomy): Bacteria > Spirochaetota > Spirochaetia > DSM-27196 > PWMO01 > CAYPUT01. Next base: position 806 of record CAYPUT010000040.1, on the reverse strand, counting down.
GTCCAATCCGGTCCATCGTTATCCACGGCATCCGGTGCCCCCGTACCGGTCCCAAAATCCGGCCCATCACTCCACGCCAGATAAGGCGCCGACGCCCGCGCCGACGGCTGCCGGCGTTGATCGGCCATTTCATTGACTTTATTTTGATCGAAGTCGATTGCCGAGATGATCTCGACGCCATCCTCGAGATTGCGACTCGACAGGATCACCGCGTCGGCCCCCTGCGCCTCCCTGACTTTGCGGATTGCCGTACGCATATCGGGCGCAAAGAAACGCTTGATTTTCATGTTGACACCCTTTCCTCGCCGTCACCGCAAGCCGATTGGCTCGGGCTTTAAGCACGTCCCGATACGTCTTTTTGACCGATGGTGGCGACCACGCGGATACGGCGATTATCCGGGATCTCGTTGTAGGATAGCACCGTCAGACTGCGCAGACTCGACCGTAACCACCGTGCGAGCCAGGACCTAAGCTCCGGCGCCACCACCAAGACCGCGGGATGACCTTGCATTTCCTGCTGCGATGCCGCATCCGTCAACGCTCGCTGCATGCGATCCGCCAGACCCGGCTCCAACGTCGGCGCGCCACCGCCTTGGGTGGATTTATGCAATAACTGCTCCAGCGCCGGATCTAACGTGATCAACGGTACCTCCGCCATATTTCCGGCGACCTGTTGCATGATGGAACGCGCCAACGCCACCCGCACGCCAGCCGTCAACGCTGCCGGATCTTGCGTCCGTGCGCCCTGCTCCGCCAACGATTCGGCAATCGTGCGCATATCGCGAATCGGCACTTGCTCGGCCAAA
>CAYPUT010000039.1:0-20585 GCA_964413945.1 uncultured Spirochaetaceae bacterium | reverse complement strand
TGATCGGGTCCTTGATGTTCGGGAACTTGGTCCGGGAGTCCCTCGTCGTCGAGCGTCTCTCCCACACCCTGCAGAACGAGTTCGTCAACATCGTGACCATCCTGCTGGGGCTGGTCGTCGGATCGAAGCTCGAAGCCGAGGTCTTCCTGCGTCTCGAGACCCTCGGCATCCTGCTCCTGGGCCTCGTCGCCTTCGCCATCGGGACGGCCACCGGCATTATCCTGGCGAAGATCATGAACCGGATGACCAAGACCCCGGTCAATCCCTTGATCGGCGCCGCGGGGGTCTCGGCGGTCCCCATGGCCGCCCGGGTCGTCAACAAGGTGGGGCAACAGAACAACCCGCAGAACTTTCTCCTGATGCACGCCATGGGCCCCAACGTGGCGGGTGTCATCGGGTCGGCGGTGGCCGCCGGGGTGCTTCTGAGTCTTTTAGGGTAGCGACCGGAGACGGACGCCGGCTTCTACTGGGATCCTGGATGTGCTACAAGCGGGAAGCGTTCCGGATGCTCAATTCTTTCCACATCCAAGTCAATATCGATATCCGGCCAGTAGAAGTGCCCCAAGGAAACCTCCGTAACGTTAAAAACCTGCCCTGCGGTGGCTTCCCTGAACCAAGGAAAATCGTCGTGATCAAGAAAGAATTCACGGTCGTGATAAGCGAGCCACAGACCTTGGGGTGTCAGCTGTACCACTTCAACCGGGGAAGTAGCGGTTCCATGCATCAATTATCTCCTCTTTTCGGTCCCAGATAATCTGCTCGACCCGTTTCACAGAACGGTCGGACAAACCTTTCGCAACAGCGAGCTCCACCGAAGGCTCTAACCAGAACTTCGCCTCTCCATCCGGGCAAAGAACATGAACGTGAAGCCGAGGCTCTTCCCGAGAAAAGAAAAAGAAGCGAAAAGGACCCTGTCGGAACACCGTTGGACTCACGCGTCCAGAATACTATATCGGAAGCCCTAGAACATAGCGCACCTCTCCGCCGATGAATTTCACCCTACGACTTCGGTCGCTTCAGCGTCTCTTTCATCCCGAAGGCCATAATAACCGCTCCGACGGCCCCGATGGCGGCGAGGGTCGGCCCCGCGCCGACTAGCCCGAGAGCAGCGGCGGCGTAGCCGACGATAATGGGACTCGCCGCTCCGCCGGTTTCCATCAGGGTTCGCCAGACTGCCAAGAACTCCACCACCCTCCCCGGAGGGGCCAGGTCGGTACTGAGGGTCATGTTTATCCCGGACCCCAGACCGTTTCCGACCGCCACCAGAGCTGCTACGCCTCCAAATAGAAGCGGCGTCCGGGCGAAGGGAAGAATCACGAAACCGACCACGAAGAGTAGCAGGCACGGCAGCGCCGATTTCTTGCGACCCCAGTGGTCCATAATCCATCCCCCGGGATAGACCAGCGCCAATTCCACGAGGTAGGAGGCCCCGAAGAGAAAGCCGATACCCGAGGGAGCCATCCCGATAAAATCGCCCCAGAGCGGAAAAAGAACCCGGCGACTACGCCGTACCAGGGTCAGGATGACAGAGGAAATGGTCGCCGGCAGAATCGCTCTGCGGTTTCCTTTCAAGAGCCGGTTGGTCTCCGCCAGCGAGAAGCGAGTCTCCGGCGCCGGGGCCCCCGGTTGCCGAGCGGGAGGCGCGTCGCCGGGAACGAAGATCGTAACGAGAATGAGTACCAGAAGGCTAAAGGATCCGAAAACCAGGTAGATCGCCGGGAATCCCAGCTTATCGGCAACGAGCCCCCCGATTACCGGTCCCAGGGACGATCCCATGCGAGATTCCCCTCCGAGAAAGGAGAGGGCCCTACCCCGGATATTGTTCGGCACCAACTCCTGAAAGGCGGCGAGGCGCGCCACAAAAAAGAGGGTGTGTGTAACCCCGAGGCACAGCATGATGGGCGCCATCAGCCAGGGATGGCGGATGGTTGCAGCAACCACGCCGAGAGCTACCTCCAGAAGAAGAGCCAGCAGCATCGCGCGCTTCTTTCCCAGGTGCCCGATAACCATGCCGCCGGGTATGTTGCCGACCAGGGCACCAAGGCCGAACATCCCGACGATTACCCCGGTTTCGGCGAAGCTCGCTCCCAAGAAGCGGATATGGAGGGGCACCATCGGCATGATGACGCCGGCACCGGTCGCCCAGAGAAAGGCCGGGGCGTAGTACGCCGGGACAAAGCTCCGAAGACTAAAGGCCTTTTCGGGCTCTGGATTAGGTGCCATCGTTATCAAGCTTCTTCCACTGCCCGGAGAAGCATCTTCTGTAATGCGGGCATTGTTTCCTGCCTCGTTTAGGTAAAGAAGAGCACTCTTGGGTTGGTCTTGCCCAGGGTCTCTATTTCCCCGGGCGGGGCGGGTTGTGTTATTCTACCTGTCTACCACCGACCCGTCGATGTGGAGACGGGTCCTCACCTCCCGCTGGCGGAACGGGTATTTCTCTTCCGCACCTTCCACAAGCTTGATGCCGATCCCCGGCGTGTCCGGAATGAGAAGAAAGCCGTCTTCGACTTCCAGGCGTCGGTCTACGATGTCGTCCTTGCCGGGTCGACCTTCGTCCGCTGGGTACTCCTGAATTGCGAAGTTGGGGATCGCCGCCGCCAGCTGCGCCGCAACCGCCGTCGACACCGGCGCCATGCTCTGGGGGTTGTGAGCGACCACGGAGACGTATCGCGCCTCGGCCATACCGGCGATCTTTTTGCAGGCGGTAAAGCCGCCGGCCAGACAGACGTTCGGCCGGACGAATTGGGCCGCGCGTCTTTCCAAAAGCATCTCGAACTCGAAGATCGTGTGGAGCCGCTCGCCGGTGGCAACCGGCAGATTGATCTTTGCCGCCACCTCTCCCATTACGTCGAGATTATCCGCCCGGACGGGGTCTTCGAAGAAGTAGGGACGATACTCCTCGATCTGCCCAGCCAAGACAACCGCCTCTGCGGGCGTAAGGCGCCGGTGGAGCTCCAGACAAAGATCCAACTCGTCACCCACGGCCTTTCGGATGTCCCGGACGACGGAGACTGCGTGCGCCATGCTTGCCGCGTGGGTCCTCGAGGTCGGCTTCGAGTGCGGCTCGTCGAGAAAGGGGTTCAGATGCCCGACGGCGGTGTAGCCTGCCTTTTGGGCGGCTAAACACTTCTCGATCTGCTCCTCCTTGGTCGGCGCCTTAACGTGGTAGTAGACCCGGGCCTTGCCCCGGCACTTGCCCCCCAAGAGCTGATAGACCGGAGCCTGGTAGTATTGCCCGGCGATGTCCCAGAGCGCCACGTCGATGGCGCTTATCGCACCCATAACGGCGGCGCCCCGAAAATGCGTGCTCCGGTACATGTACTGCCAATGGTGCTCGATCCGCAGGGGATCTTCTCCCAGGAGATACTCTCCGAAGAGCTCGACAGCTTTCCCCGATGCTTCGAGATACCCCCACGCTCCGGACTCTCCGAGCCCGACGAGTCCGTTGTCCGTTTCGACCTCGACAAAGAGAAACTTGTCGATAAGCCTCGTGCGAACGGCGCTGATCTTCACCGCAACGACCCTCCCTTAACCGGTCTTCGGCAACTGCCGTTCGAACCCCTGCAATTCTAGCGTGTCTGCAAAGTGACACGCGACATGGTCGTCTGTGGAGGGGTCGAGCTGTCGCAACTCGGGTATCTTGGTCCTACAGATATCCTGGGCGTAGGGGCAGCGGGTGTGGAAGACGCATCCTGTGGGTGGATCCGACGGGTCGGGCACGTCCCCGGCGAGGACTTTCCGCTTTCGCTTTGCCCCCGGCGCAGAGATGGAAGAAAGCAGGGCCTCGGTATACGGGTGCTTGGGCTCCGTGTAGATCCGGTCCGCCGAGGCAATCTCGGCGACCTTTCCCAGGTACATCACCATCACTCTATCGCTGATGTGGCTAATCACGCTCAGGTCGTGGGCGACAAAGAGATAGGTCAGGTTGAATTCTTCCTGGAGCTGCGCAAGCAGATTGAGAATCTGCGCCTGGACCGACACGTCGAGGGCGGAGACCGGCTCGTCGCAGACGATTAGCTCGGGCCGCAGGATAAGCGCCCGGGCGATTCCGATGCGTTGGCGTTGCCCACCGCTGAACTCGTGGGGATAGCGGTTCATATGCTCCGCCTTGAGCCCCACCTTTTGGGCCGTTTCGAGGAGAAGATCTTGCTGTTCCTGCCTGCTCAAGCTTTGATGCACCCTTATCGGGTCGAGAATAATGTCCCCGACGACCTTCCGGGGATCCAAGGAGGAGTAGGGATCCTGAAAGATAATCTGGAACTCCCGACGCGCGGCCTTTAGCTCTCTCGGGGAGAGCTTGGCGATATCCACCTCTCGACCTCCGACGTTGTAGACAATCGAGCCCGCCGTTGCCTCTATCAGGCGGATGACAGACCGTCCGGTGGTTGTTTTGCCGCACCCGCTTTCGCCCACGACGCCGAGGGTCTCTCCCTTTCGGATCGTGAAGCTCACGTCGTCGACCGCCTTCACGTGTCCGACGACACGCTTGAAGACTCCCTTTCGGATCGGAAAGTATTTCTTGAGCTTTCTGACCTCGACCAAGGTGTTATTGTCCAACGGTACTACCCTTCTTGCTGTGCAGCCAGCACTTGGCTATGTGTTCGGTCCCGACGTCAAACATCCCCGGCTCGTCGGTGCGACAGATGTCCATAACGTAGGGGCATCGCGGGGCGAAGTAACACCCCTGCGGAAGGTTGTTCATGTCGGGCACCGTTCCCTCGATGGGCGAAAGGTCACCCTTCTCTCCGATCACCGGAATCGACTTCAAGAGCCCCTTTGTGTAGGGATGCTCGGGTTTGGTCAGAATAACGTCGGTGGCGGCCTTCTCGACGACCTTGCCGGTGTACATCACGATAGTATTCTTCGCCATCTCTCCGATTACACCAAGGTCGTGGGTAATGATCATCAGCGCCATCCCGAACTCTTGCTGAAGATCCTTGATCAGTTCGAGTATCTGCGCCTCGATGGTTACGTCGAGGGCGGTTGTCGGCTCGTCGGCAATCAACAACTTGGGCTTGCAGCTCAACGCCATGGCAATCATCGCCCGCTGGCGCATACCACCGCTGAACTCGTGAGGATACTCGTCCACCCGCTGCTCCGCGGCCGCAATGCCGACCATCTTGAGCATGCCGATGGCCTGCTTTCGCGCCTCCCGCTTGTCCACCGGCTGGTGCCGGAGAATAGCCTCCGTAATCTGATCGCCGATGGTGTATACCGGGTTGAGCGCGGTCATCGGCTCTTGGAAGATGTAGGCAATCTCGTTGCCTCTAATCTTGCGAATTTCCTCCCCCGACGGATGGAGAGCAGTGATATCGACGTCTTCTCCGGTGCCGTAATAGTGGATCTCTCCCCCGACTATTTTCCCTTTCGGTTTCGGAACGAGCCGGAGAATCGAGAGCGAAGTAATGCTCTTCCCGCAGCCGCTCTCACCCACAACACCGATCGAGTCACCGGCGTGGATGTCGAAGGAGACCCCGTCCACGGCCTTCACCACACCGATGTCCGTATAGAAGTATGTCTTGAGGTCTTTGACAGATAACAGTATATCGTCCGGCAAGCTGTGCACTCCCTAAAAAGTCTAGTTGGATCGCGGGTCCAATACGTCCCGCAACGTGTCACCCACGAGGTTCAGGCTCAAGAGGGTGATCATCATGGTAATGGCCGGTGCAGCGATTATCCACGGCGCATCGAAAAGCGATTGAAAGCCGTCTCGGATCATGTTTCCCCAGGTGGGACGCGGCGGGTTAACGCCAAGCCCGAGAAAGCTCAGGCTCGCCTCGATCCGGATTGCTGTGCACATCCACAGCGTCGCGACGACTACAATGGTCCCGATGATGTTCGGGACTATATGGTCGAAGATGATCTGAAGATCGCTCTTTCCGATGGCCCGGCTGGCGAGGATAAACTCGTTCTCCTTGAGGCTGATCGTCTGTCCCCGGGCTACTCGGATAAACCGAGGCGTAAGTGTCAGCGCCAACGCGATAATGACGTTGACCAACCCCGACCCTAAAACGGCAATGATCATAAGACCCATGATCAGAGTCGGAAAGGAGAGTACGATATTAACCCCCGCGGAGATCACCTGGTCGAACTTGCCTCCCTTTAACCCCGCGACAATTCCCAGGAAGGTGCCCAGCGCTGCGGAAATGACGACCGACAGAAAGCCGACCATAAGAGAGACGCGGGCGCCGTAGATCGATCTCGAGATGATGTCTCTTCCAAAGAAGTCGGTCCCCATCCAATGCTCCCTCGACATGCCCTGCAATCGGTTGGCCATGTTCTGATCGAAGGGATCGTAGGGGGCCACCAGGGGCGCAAAGATGGCCGCCATCACCACCAAAAGAACGACCGCCAGGCCGATAACACCGGTCTTACTCTTCAGAAAGATTCTCGTTTGACGCTGGAGTAGCGTATCTGGCTTGTTCATGAGTACTTAATCCTCGGGTCGATCAGCGAATAGAGGATGTCAACCGTAGTGTTGGCGAGTAACACGAGGAATGCCAACGTCAAGACCCCGCCTTGGATCAGCGGGTAGTCGTGCTGACGGATGGCGTCAACCAAGAGCTTGCCCAGTCCCGGTCGAGAGAAGACGTTTGCGATGATTACGCCCCCTCCAAAAGAACGCGCCACGTCGAGTCCCATAATCGTAACCACGGGAATAAGCGCGTTCCGCAGTGCGTGCTTGATGAAGACCTTTCTCTCGGTAAGCCCCTTGGCCCGAGCGGTAACGATGTACTCCTTATTAATTACCTCGAGAATAGAGGAGCGCGTCGCCCGGGTAAGGAGAACGCCACGACTTAAGCCCAGCGTCAGGGCGGGAAGAGCCAGATGGTAGAGCAGACTTACCGGATTGCCGCGGCTGCCTCCCCCCATTATCGGAAAGATCGGCCAGACAAGGGCAAAGAGTATCAGTATCAAGATCGCCAAGAGAAAGGCCGGCATCGTAATCCCCACGAAGGCAATCACTCGGCTCGAATAGTCGAACATCGAGTTCTGCTTGAGCGCTGATATCGTGCCTACCGGAAGCGCAATCATCGCGGATATCAGGGTCCCGGCTAGAATGAGCTCGATCGTAAAGGGGAGCACCCGCAGGATTTCAGCGGAAACCGACCGGTTCGAGATAATCGACTCACCTAAGTCGCCGGTAACCGCTCCTTTTATGTAGTTGATATATTGAAGCCAAACGGGATCGTTTAACCCCATCTGTGCTTCCAACGCCGCTATGGTCTCCGCCGTGGCCCGGTCGCCCAGTATCGCCACCGCGGCGTTCCCCGGCACCAGTCGCACCCCGATAAAGACGACGGTGAGAACCAACAAGAGAATAGGAAATATCAACAGAAATTTCCTAACGATGTAACTTACCAATGCCTACTCCCTTCTCGCGCACCCGTTGAAACGCGCGCCCGTTGAAAACAGAAGAGAGGCCGGATGACCTCTCTTCTTGGAATGTTGAATTGAAGGATCGTCTCGGTGCGTTAGTCCTCCACAATCCTTGCCCTGTGGTCGATCACGATGTGTCCGTCGGCCTGATAGTAGTCTTCCAGATCGTAACCGGGATCGAAACTCGGATGGCGTGCGACGACCGACGCCCGAACGACCAGGGGCACCGCAACGGCGTCCTCCATAATCTGGACAAGTGCCTCCTTGTACATCTCTTGCCGACGCTCGTCGTTCATCTCGAACCGAGCCTCCTCGATGTTGCGGTTCACCAACGGATTGTCGTAGTTCATCATGTTCCGAATGCCGGTGTCTCGGGTGACGATCGCGTCCGCGTGGAAGTTCTCCGTCAGAATGATATCGGCAAAGGGCAGCCGCCCGGTCGCCCGGTTGTTGATGGTACCTTCACCGCTCCTCATCAGGTCGTGCCAAGTCGAATGAGGATGAACCGACAACTCGAAATCGATACCGACGTCTCTAAGGTGCTCCTGGACGACAATCATGGCGTTGCGAATGGAATCCCGCTCGGTAATGATCCCTTCGAGGCTGAACCCGTTGGGATACCCGGCCTCCGCCAGAAGCTGCCGGGCCCGATCCGGATTGTACTCATACTGGGGCACCTCTTCGGTGGCACCGTTAAACGTATCGGGTACCGGTCCTCGAAGGCGTCGGGCAATGTCGCGGCCGTAGAGCTCGACAACGTCGTCCGGATTGATAGCATGCTGGATGGCCCGTCGCACCCGGATGTCGTCCAAGGGCTCGTGCTCCGTGTCGAGCTGCAGGAACATAATCGACTCGCGGAAGACGGCCATGGCGTCGATTCCGAAGCCTTCCATCTTCTCGACCCAGTCCTGGCTCTCAACACCGTTGTTGAGGAAGTGCACCGAACCTCTTCGAAGCGCCAGCTCTCCGCTGTTTACGTCCATCGGGATAAACTCGATGCGCTCGAGAATCGGCGTGCCTTCGAAGTAGTCGTCGAACCGCTCGACAAGGACGACATCATTGGGGATGTGCTCGACGAACTGGAAGGGTCCGGTACCGATGGGATCCTTTCTGTAGTTTGCCATTCCCTTTTCTTCGAAGGCGGCCTTCGAGATAACGTGCCCGGCTCCGACATTCGCTACGAAGATCGGAAAGTTGGGATTCGGCACGGGAGTCGTTATGGCGACGGTATAATCGTCAATAACTTCGATTTCCAACTCGCTGTATGCGTTGTGGTTTGCCCCCCAAGCCGGATCCGAGTTTACTTCACCGTAGGTAAAGGCGACGTCTTCCGCGGTAAGCTCTCCGTAGCCCTTGTGAAACTGAACACCCCTTCGCAGATTGAAGGTCCAGGTGCGTCCGTCTTCGCTCACTTCCCAGCTCTGTGCCAAAGAGGGTTTGTAGTTTCCGTCCCGCAGCTCATCCAGGTTCGTCGGCAACGCAATCAGGGCGTTGTACAAGGTTGCCACGACTTGGGAGGGGCCGCCGCCTTCCCGGACGACGGGGTGAAAGTCCGCAAAGTCCGACGTACAGGCGTATCGGAGAATCTGCTCGGGCCCCTCCGTCTCGCCCTGTCCGCCTGCGCCCTCTTGGGCGCCGCCGGCAAACGCGTTGAAGGCCGAAACGGCCATCAACACCACTAGCAAAAGAGTTAGTGCTCTTTTCATCTTCTCTCTCCTTTCTTTTGGTTTTCTTTTCTCATATTCATTCGCTGTTGCCGCCGAGCTCCCCAAAACTCGGGTCGCGGGCAACACAGCTTGGGTCAGTTTCACTAAGTGCATCGTGCTTTTCTCTTAGTGCAACTTAAGCTCATACTATCACGGATAACTCAGTTGTCAAGAAAAAACAGTCACCGCCCTGCGTGTCGGCCACGCGACGGTTTGCAGCGAGCGCCTTAGGTCTCGGTTGCGCGGCGCATTTCATCGATAAGCCTCGACTTGAGCTCGAACCCTATTCCGGGAGCCTCGGGGAGCGTTACAAACCCATCTATTATTCTTTTGTCATCCGCGAAACCACCGAAGGGCGCGAATACATGTGGATAGCTCTCGTTACCCCCGAGATGGAGCCCGGCCGCAATATTTAAAGACATTTGGTGCCCGCCGTGGGGAATGCAGTTTCGGGAGGAAAAGCCGTAGTCGGGAAGAAGATCGAGGATTCGCAGGTACTCGACGAGACCATAAGACAGCGCACAGTCGAACTGAAGCCAATCACGATCCGGCCTGAGCCCCCCGTAGCGGAGAAGGTTTCGCGCGTCTTGATGGGAGAAGAGATTCTCCCCGGTGGCCATCGGTCTATGGTAGTGCTTGGCAAGCTCCGCCTGGAGTGCGTAATCCAGGGGGTCCCCGGCTTCCTCGTACCAAAACAGCTCGTAGGGAAGGAGAGCTTCGGCGTACCGGAGAGCTGTCTCCAGGTCGAAACGCCCGTTGGCATCGACCGCGACCCTCCGACCGGAGCCGGCAACCTCGATGACCGCTTCTATTCGGCGGAGATCCTCGGAGAGGTCCACGCCGCCGATTTTCATCTTGACGACCGAATATCCAAGGTCGAGGTAGCCCTGCATCTCTTCTTTTAGTGCATCAACCCCTTTCCCCGGATAGTAGTAGCCGCCGGCCGCGTAGACGAAGACCTTTTCGTTCGGCTTCCCATCACCGAACCGTTCCGCAATCAGCTGATACAGAGGAACGCCTTGAATCTTCGCCACGGCGTCCCAGAGCGCCATATCGACGGTCCCGACGGCTACGGATCGCTCCCCGTGTCCCCCGGGCTTCTCGTTCGTCATCATGATCTGCCAGATTCTGTGGGGGTCGAGGTTGTCGCCGGCGGCGGTGAGCAGGCCGCCCGGGTCCGCGTCCCGGAGCCGCGGGAGCAACCTCTCTCGGAGCAAGCCGCTTGCGGCATACCGCCCGTTCGAGTTGAACCCGTAACCGACTACGGGCTTTCCGTCGCGGATTACGTCGGTTACCACGGCAACGACGCTTGCGCTCATCTTGCTAAAATCGATAAACGCGTTTCGTATGTCGGAGGAGATCGCAACTACTGCCTCGCGAATGTCGACTATTTTCATGTGGATTCTGCTCTAAGAGAAGCTGCCACTTTGTGCAACCGCGTTTCGATAGTATCAGATTCGATTGTTGTGAAGAACCCATGATGCGAAAAGGAGGGCCGCCCCCACCCGAGAGCGCTGCATTGGTTTTGCTTAGCCCAAGCTAGAGCCCGGTTCCCCAAAGCTGATCCAGAAAGAGCTCCCAGGGGAGGATGTCGATCCCCCCGGTGCGTCGAGGGCGGTCCTCGCGGCAAACGACAATCGCCCGGCGGATTGTGCCCTCCTCTTGGAGGGCCTTGAGCCCTCGGAGGTGCACCTCGTCCATCAACGCCGGGCATTTCTGAATCTCGTCGATCACGACCACCTCATCCCGGATTCCCCTCGCCTCGATTTCCTGGCGGATGAGAGACGGGTCGGCGAGAATCGATAGCAGGAGGCGTTGATCGAGGAGACTGTACGCGATAGCCGGGATACCTAGGAGCTGAGATCGAGGTCGCGACGAATGTAGTGCGCATCGCCAATAGTCATAGCGATTATCATGATAATCGCCTAGATACATGGCGTCAATCACAGAAGGTGCGGTTTCTCCCCGGGGCGTTAAGCCGCGGCCAGGGGTTCCAGCTCCGACATGGTCACTCCAATCGCCCTCAGAGCATACTCACCGGGTCCACGTCGATCTCCAGATAGACGCCGGTTGGGGTCTTGAAGCTCCGCAGGACCGGCGCCAGCGCCCCGTGGGTCCGGCCGAATTGCCGGGTCAGGAGCATCAGGTGCATCCGGTGGTTTCCGGCGATCTTGGCGAGGGGGCAGTCGGCGGGGCCTAGGGTGTCGTCCCGGGGAACGGCGGAGAGGGCGGCGGAGAGGGCGTGGGCCGCTTCGGTTACCTTGGCCTTGGATCGGCCCCGCAAGACGAAGCGAAAGACCCGGGCGTGGGGCGGGAAGAGGAGAGCCCGTCGTACTTCCGTTTCCTCCTCGTAGAAGGCGCGGTCTTCCCGGTTAACGGCCCGGCGGATGGCAGGGGCGCTCGGATGGAGGGTCTGGATGATAACCCGCCCGTCGGGGATAAACCGCCCGGCCCTCCCGGCGACCTGGGTAATCAAGCTGAAGGTCCTCTCGGCGGCCCGGAAGTCCGGGAGCATCAGACCCGTGTCCCCGCTGATAATCCCGACGAGCTTTACCCCGGGGAAGTTAAGCCCCTTGGCGACCATCTGGGTCCCGAGGAGAATATCGATCTCCCGGGCCTCGAAAGCCCGAAGCGTCTCGGCGAGGGCCCCGCGCTTACGCACCGCGTCGGTATCGAGGCGGGCTACCCTAAGGTGTGAAAGGTGCGCATCACCTCCTCTTCCACCCCCTCGGTTCCGAGGCCCCCGGAGCCCACATCCAGGCTGCCGCAGCTCGGGCACGCCTCCGGCAGGGGCTCCCGGTGGCCGCAGTAGTGGCAGACCGCCGCGCCGGCACTTCTGTGGTAGGTAAGGGTTACCGAGCACCGGGGACAGGAGAGGACGTAGCCGCAGCTGCGGCAGTGGTAGAAGTAGGAGTGCCCCCGGCGGTTTAGAAACAGAATGCTCTGATACCCTTCTTCCGCGGTCTCCCGTATCGCGGTAACCAATTGCTCCGTCAGAACTCCGGGGGCGCCCCGGAGACCGGCCACTTCGATACGCGGCATATGGCCCCCGGCAAGCCGCTTGGTCAGGACGCCCGGGAGAATCTTCCCCTGCTCCATCTGGTACCACGCTTCCAGGGACGGCGTCGCGCTTCCGAGAATCAGGGGGGCCCCGGCGTCCCGGCACCGCTTCGTGGCTACCTGCCGGGCGTGGTACCGGGGTACGTTTCCGCTCTTGTAGGAGCCCTCGTGCTCCTCGTCGATAACGATGGCCCCGAGGCGGGGAACCGGCGCAAAGACGGCGCTTCGCGCGCCGACGACGAAGAGGGCCTTTTTCTTGCGTATCCGGTTCCATTCGGTAAGCCGCTGGGAGGCGGTAAGCCGGGAATGCAAGACGGCGACCGTGTCGCCGAATCGTTGTCGAATCGTCTTTTCCACCTGGTGGGTCAGGGCGATCTCGGGAACTAAATAGATAACGGCCTTGCCTTCGGCGAGAAGCTTGGCGGCGATCCTCAGGTAGACTTCGGTCTTGCCGCTCCCGGTGGGTCCGAAGATGTAGTGCATCGCCTCCGGCTTTTCGAGAACCTGGTCGATCGCCGCCTCTTGCTCCCCGGAAAGAGTCAGGGGAACCGGCGACACCCCGGGGTCGTCCCCAACCCCCGCGAGCCCCACCTCTCGACGGCCTGAAGGGATCATCGCCTGGAGGCTCTCCCCGAGGGAACAGAAGTAGAAGCCGCCGACCCACCTCGCCAGATCGAGGAACTCGCCGTCGAAGAGGGGCTCCGAATCGACGATCCGGCGGATCTCCTTGATCGAAACCCCCGGGGGCCCGGATTCCGGGTGGCCGACGACGAACCCGGTCAGCTCGCGACGGCCGAAAGGGGCGACGGCCCGGACCCCGACGGGGGCCTCGATGCCCTCCGGGAGCCTGTAGGTAAAGGTCTCGGTGTTTGGAATGGGTACGGCAAGGTTAACGAGTCTGGACACGGTAGGTTACTAAAGAAGCTCCCGGAGCTTCCGGAGATCGTCCCAGACCGGACGGCGCCACTCCGGATTCCTTAAGACCCCGCTCGGGTGATACGTAGGAACCACCGGGACGCCCTCGAAGGAGTAGACCTTGCCCCGGATCTTCCCGATCCCCTCCTGCCGGTTACAGATTTCCGCCGAGGCGAAGCGCCCGAGGGTCAGAATGGCCTTCGGTTTGATAAGGGCAATCTGCCTCCGGAGGTAGGGACGACAGGCAAAGATTTCGTCGGGCTTCGGGTCCCGGTTGTTCGGCGGACGGCACTTTACGATGTTCGTGATAAAGACGTTCTGTGCCCGGGAAAGGTCGACGGCGGCGAGCCACTTGTCGAGGTACTGCCCCGCCTTCCCGACGAAGGGGCGCCCCTGGGCATCTTCGTCGGCCCCGGGGCCCTCCCCGATAACCATTACCAAGGGATGGTCCGAGACTCCCTCTCCGGGGACGGCGTGGGTCCGGGTTTCGGCCAAGGGACACTTGGTGCAGACGAGAACCTCCTCCCGGACCGCCTCGAGGTTGTCGGCGGCGGTATCCGGCGGCGGGGCGCCGGCTCCGGCGTCCGGGGACCGCGCTTGGGCCGGCCGTCCGCCGGGGCGTCGTCGTGTGTAGCCGTAACGGACATAGTCCTCGAAGAGCTCGAGAAATTCCTGAAAATCAGTCGACGGCTTCGACTGCATCGTAGCGTACCTCCTGGAAGAAGAGCCCCCGGGGCGGTGCCGTCGTCCCCGCGGCGTTGCGGTCGCAGGAAGCTATGCGCTCGGCGAAGGCACCGGCGCTCTCATTTTGGCATTCGAGAAGCGTTCCGACAATGGACCGGACCATCTTCCACAAGAAGGCGTTCGCGGATATCCGAAAGGTCAGGAAAGGTCCCTCCGGGACGAAGCCGGCGTCAAAGACCCGGCGGACGGCGTGGTCAACTTCGTCGTTCGTCGCCGCAAAGGTGGTAAAATCCCGCTCTCCGACCAACCGGGCGGCCATCCGGTTTAGCTTGGATACGTTCAGGTCCTCCCGGACCCGAAGGCAATAGCGCGTGTGCTCCGGGGCGACCACCGGGGCCGGAAGCAGGTAGTAACGGTAGCTCCGGAGCCGGGCGTCGTGCCGGGCGCTAAAACCCGGGCGGACCTGCCTGCTCCGAAGCACCCGAATATCCGCAGGCAAAAGGCTGTTGAGCGCCTCTCGATACTTCTCCGGGGGCACCGTGGCGCCGTCGGCAGAAAAGCTGACACGTTGGCCCCGGGCGTGGACCCCTGAGTCGGTTCTCCCGGCGGCCACCGTCTTGGTCCGAACCTTGTGGATCTGCTTCAGAGCGTCTTCGAGGACCCCCTGGACGCTCCGGCCGTTCGGTTGGACCTGCCAGCCGACGTAGTCGGTACCGTCGTAGGCGAGCGTCAGGAGGATCGACCGGTTACTCACTCGAGGCAGCCTCAGGGTCCCGGTTTTCGAGGCCGAGCTCCTTGGCTATCTCTTCGTACACCTCCCGGGCGTTGTCGAGAATAATCGCCGGCTTGTTCTTGCTGGCGCGGCCCATGCCGAAAATCTTGGCGACGGTACGTTTTGCCCGCTCGAGGGCGACCCGCCGCCGTTCGGCGTCTCCCCGGGGTCCGTGCCGGTATTCGAGGAGCCCCGAGAGATAGAGCACGCCGTCGTAGCCGTAGTTCTTGTCGATGTCCGGACCGAGATGAAAGTCGTTCGGAATAGTCTCGGCGCCGGTTTGTTCCTGCTCGATCGCGTAAGCGTAGAAAAACCGGGCCTTACGATAAAAGAGGTTGGCGAGGACGTCGAAGTTTTCCCCGGGCTCGAGGCGATGCAGATCGCTCGAGAGCCACGCCGCCCGGAGGCCGGCGATTCCCTGCTTGAGGGTTGGAGAGAAGTCCTTCGGGAAAGAGTCGTAACAGTGAAGGGCAAAGTAGTAGGAGGCGATGCCCTCTCGCAGGGTACGCGGCTCGGCAAACTCGATCCGGTCGAAGACCGGCCTGATGGTTTCGAACCGGTTCATCATGTCCTGCTTGAGTCTCTGGGCGACGTCTTCCGGAACGTTGAGAAAATCCGCCGGGAATGCCGCGTAGTAGCAATTCGGGCAGACCATAATGGTGTAGATAGACGGGAACACTTCGCCGTACTTCTGAGACGGCTCGTAGGTGCGCCGGAGCTCCTGGGTTACCGAACCGGCGATAAGCCGGCCCCGGCCGGTCCGCATCTCCTCCCGGAAGAAGCTGGTTTCGCAAACCGGACAGAAGACCGGCTTCTTGGAGAAGAAGGTCAGGTCACTCAACCGGATTCCCCTCTATCACGACCACCGCGATGGCGTTGTCGACCTCGTGGGTCAGGGAGCAGAGAATCCGCCGCCCTCCGGAGCGCTCGAAGGCCTCGAGGGCCGTTCCGGCAAGGGCCACGTCGGGCTTTCCGAGATGATTGTTGGAGATGCGGATTTCCTTCAGAGAGATACCCCGGAGGCCGGTACCAAGGGCCTTACCGAAGGCCTCTTTGGCGGCGAAGCGGGCGGCGAGAGAGAGAACCGCCGACTCTCCTCGCTCCATGGCAGTACGGATTTCGAAGGGATGAAAGAAGCGCTCGAGGAGTCCCGGGTCGTCGACCCAATGGCGCATGCGACTCACCTGAACCACGTCGATGCCGATGCCGCTTATCACCCGTCTACTCTCCGCTACGGACCACCTGCACGTCAACCGTCTGCGGTTCATATCGCAAGACCGCGAGCCCCGAGGGCACCTCCGGGCGGGTCGAAAGGGTGTAGCGCCCCGGAGCCGTTACGCGCGAGGCGTCGGCGACGATCTGGACCTGGTCGACGGTAACGACGTCGAGATCGAGCTGGTTTCCCTGCACCCGGATGGTTCCGGTTGGGAGTGCCGTAGAGAGCGTTAGGCCGGGAGCGAGGTTGATGACGACGGTCTCCACCGGCTCGAAGGTGTTCAGAATGACCG
The DNA here is from genome assembly GCA_964413945.1 of uncultured Spirochaetaceae bacterium. GTDB lineage: Bacteria > Spirochaetota > Spirochaetia > DSM-27196 > PWMO01 > CAYPUT01. The sequence goes on along the minus strand of CAYPUT010000039.1, from coordinate 4,560 downwards.
CCTCCTCGACTATTCCACGAAACTCGACGACGTCGCCCCCGAGAAAGGTGATGCCCGGAGAGGGGCGCACCAGACGCACCCTGACGGAGAAGTCGTTCCGGCGGCCCGCAAGCTCGATCTCTTCGGTTCGAACCACCTCTAAGGGCGCCACCTCGCTCTCAGGGCCCTCGACCTCTACCGAGGATGGGGAGATCTGGTAGCCCGTCAGCTGATATCCTACCGGAACGAACCCGGAGAGGGTCGGCTCGACCTCCAGGCTCTTCTGCGCCTTCTGCTCGACCGCCAGGGTAACCTCTGCCGGCTCGACGTAGACCTCCAGCGGGTCCACCCCGAGTGCAGTCCCGGTTCGGTTAACCCGAACCGAAGTGGTAACCACCCCTTCGGTCTCGACGTTCCGAAGGTCCAGATAGGCTTCGACGTCTTCGTCGAGAATCCTCTGGACCCCCTCCGATTCCCCCCGGAGGGTCACGCGAACCCTACTCGGATAGGAGGATGCGGCCACCAGGTCGTTCGGAAGTTGGAGCTCGAGGGGGACGCTGATGTAGCGCTCCTCCAAGCGGGAGATGTTGTTAAAGACGACCAATAGCAGGGCGGCGACTACCGAAAGAACCTTGGCCGGCCAGTTGCTGACCAGGCGCCGCAGCAAGGGTCTACTCTCCAAGGACGGCGACCTCCTCTTTTAGTTCCGTCGGTTCCCGGGACTGGAGCAGTTGAAACAGCCGGTAGCGAATCTCGTCCACCGTCAAGTCGTAGTAGAGGTTCGCATCGTGAGCCAGGGACAGGGCACCGCTCTCTTCCGAGACGACGAGGACCACCGCGTCGGTCTCCTCAACCAGCCCCAAGGCCGCCCGGTGCCGGGTTCCGAAGCTGCGCCTAACGTCCAGCTGCTCCGAGAGCGGGAGGAAACAGCCGGCGGCGACAATCTTGCCGTCGTCTATAACCACTGCACCGTCGTGGAGGGCCGTATCGTGAGCGAAGATGGTAAGCAACAGCGGAGACGAGAGCGCGGCATCCATTCGGGTCCCGGTCTCGATGATGTTCTTGAGACCGACGCCCCGGACGAAGACCAGAAGCGCCCCCCGGCGACGGTAGGAAAGGACCTCGGCGGCGCTTACGACCGCGTCAAGCTCGACCCCCTGTGAGCTCCCGGAAAAGGAGAGAAGCCGCCCTTGGCCGATCCGCGTGAAGATTTTTCGGAGCTCCGGTTGGAAAATGATGGCGATCGCGATGACGAGGCTCGGTGCGAGAAGGTTCATGAGCCACAGAAGTGTTTGGAGATTCAGAAGGAAGGCCACCGCGTAGGCGAGCCCGATAAAGAGGGCGCCCTTTGCCAGCTGGACGGCCCGGGTCTGCACCAGAATCTGATAGCCCTTGTAAATGACAAAGCTCAAGATAAGGACGTCGAGGGTGGGAAGAATGATCGTTCGAAATATCCAGATTTCCTCTAGCCAAGTCACTCGGTATCCTCATCCAAGAGCGTCGAGAGTACCCGCAGCGCGTCCCGGGTTTCTCGGACGTCATGTACTCTCAGAATATCGGCACCTAAGAGCGATGCAAATAGGTGCACGGCGAGGGTTCCCGCCAATCGCTCCTCTACCGGCCGCGGATCGCCTTCGGAGGCTAAGATGCGCCCGATAAAGGATTTCCGGGAGGCTCCGAGAAGCAGGGGATAGCCGAGGGCAACGAGCCGCGGAAGCTCTCGAATTAACGCAATGTTGTCTTTTTGACGCTTTCCGAAACCGATTCCCGGGTCGAGGATTATCCGGTCCGGTCGAATTCCCGCCCGCTTCGCCGCCTCGGCATAGTCCGATAGCTCCGACCGAACCTCTTCCACCACCTCATCGTAGCCGGGAGAGGCTTGCATGGTTTTCGGGGTTCCCCGCATGTGCATCAGAACCACCGACACTCGCTTTTCCGAGACCAGGGGCCCCATCTGAGGGTCGTGCCGCAGGGCCGAGACGTCGTTCACAATGTCCGCCCCGGCCTCAATCGCCGCTTCGGCGACGACGGCCTTCTGCGTGTCGATCGAAATCGGCAGGTCCGTCGAACGGCGGAGCCCGGAAATGACCGGTACGACCCGCTTCATCTCCGCCGCCGCGTTTACCGGATCGCTCCCCGGACGGGTCGATTCGCCCCCGACATCGAGGATGTCGGCACCCTCGTCGATCATACGAAGACCCTGCTCCACGGCCCGATCCGGATCGAAAACCCTGCTCCCGGGAAAGAAGGAGTCCGGCGTCACGTTGAGGATCCCCATGACAAGAGGGCCGGTTATCTTGAGAGTTTCTTTTCCGTAGGTATAGTTGTTCGAGCTGAGAGATGACACGCGTGTAACGCTCCGGCGGGAGTCGCTACTTCTTCTTGTGTCGGTTCTTTCGAAGCTTCTTCTTGCGCTTATGCGTCGCTATCTTTTTGCGTTTTCGCTTACGCCCACAAGGCATCTAGCATATCCTCATATATCAATTCTGTGTCGCGGAATAAAACCGTGCGCCGAGCCGTTAACATAGTCATTCCGGCTTTCCCTGTCAAGGATGCCGGGAGGCGAAAAAGCTCTCCAGGACCTCGAAGATACCCGCCTCGTCGTCGGCGCCGACCCACCTAACCGTCGGTATACTTCGCAAGAAAGTCACTTGCCGTTTGGCGTAATGGCGGGTATTGGTCTTGATCGCTTCGGCGATATCCCCAAGAAGAGCGCCGGAATACGTCGAAAAGGCCGTCCCCCGGGAGGGCTCCTCGAGGTAGGCTTCGCAGAACTCGCGGTAGCCGATTCCCCGAAGGCCGGGATCCGTCGGCCTGTAACCCGCCGCCAAGAGACCTTCGACCTCCGCCGGCAGCCCCGCACCCAGCATCTTATCAACACGCTCCTCGATACGGCGGTAGAGCTCCACCCGGGGACGCTCGAGGCCGATAAGAGCAAGGCTGAGGTCTTTTCGGAGCTCCTTCGGTGCGGGAAAGCTCGACAACGGGCGCCCGGAGGCCTCGTAGACCTCGAGGGCTCGCAAGGTCCGGTACTCGTCTTTCGGCGATATCCGCCCGGCGGATTCCGGATCCACCTCGGCAAGCCGCCCGCGAAGCGACTCTAGGCCGTGCTTGGCAAGCTGCTCCCGTAGCGCGACGAGGCGCTCCGGTTCGGAAGGCGGGGTCTCGGGGAGCCCCATCAGGAGGGACCGAAAGTAGAAGACGGTGCCGCCGGACACCACCGGCCGGCCTCCGCGGCCCGCGATGTCGGTCACGGCCGCCTGAGCGGCTTCGACGAAGTGACCGGCGTGGAACTGCTCGTCGGGGTTTCGAATGTCTAGTAGGTGATGAGGAACCCGGGCTCTCTCCCCGGCATCCGGTTTGGCGGTACCGATGGAGAGCCCCCGGTAGACCTGCATGGAATCCGCAACGACGATCTCACCGCGCCCCTCGAGAAGCTCGACGAGCATTCCGGTCTTGCCGACCGCCGTGGGTCCGAAGACGCAGGCGAAGGGGGGAAGCACTACTCTTCTAGCTGATACTGCACTTTCTTCGTGAGAATCTGGCGAATGGCCGTCGAGACCACCTTTCCGTTGTTCTCGTCGAGCTCTTCGTCGCCGGTCATGGTAATCTGGTACGCTCTCCGGACCGACGCGTTGGTAAGCTCGTAGTTATTGTTCTCGTCGTTCACGAGGAGGTCTAAGGGTATGATCATGAGGGAAGAATACCCATCCGGGGCGTCGGAGTAAAGCAGAGCTTCGCCCCAATTCCCCAGCGGTATCGGTCCCACGAGCCCCCGGACATCCTCGTCGGTAAAGCGCAGCCCCCCGCCGGACCTGGGCATGGGTAGATCCGCCACAGAACGGGTAACTATAACCCCTTTGTGTTAGTCCCCGGCGGGGCGTACACAAAAGCATAACAGGGGCTGCGTCACAATGACACATGTAGCGTTGTTTAGAATTGGGAGCCTTAAGACAGCGCTATATCTAGTGCTTTTTTTCGGGATTCTCTTGATTGATTCCCGATTCATCCGATAAGCTAAACGTCGAGTCTTTTATAAAGCTATTTGGTAAGCATTCGGGAGGAAGCGATGGCTCAGTTGGTAGTACAAAAGCGCGATGGAAAGCAGGTCCCCTTCGAAGCATCACGGATTGCCGCGGCGGTGGCCAAGGCGTACGACGCCGCGGGAGTCTCGAAGGAAGAGAACCGTTTCGACGAGGTTGTTGATGCAATCGTGGAGAGCGTCCGGGAGAATTTTACCGAAACCAGCCCCGGGGTCGAAGAAATCCAGGATCTCGTCGAGAGACACTTAGTCGTTCACGGACTCTATGAGGTGTCGAAGCGCTACATCCTCTACCGTGAGGAGCGGCGGCAACGCCGGGAGGCCCTCCGGCAGGAGCGTATCCGACTCGCCGGCGCCGGTAAGCTCAACGTCACCAAGCGGTCGGGAAAGAAGGAAGCCTTCAACTACGCGAACCTCGAGGCTACGCTCAACCGGGCCGCCGCCGGAATCGAGGAGCACGTCTCTCTGGACTTGGTTTTGCGGGAATCCTCCAAGACGCTGTTTGACGACATGGGCACCGACCAGGTGGAGCAGAACCT
>CAYPUT010000038.1:4198-21006 GCA_964413945.1 uncultured Spirochaetaceae bacterium | reverse complement strand
AGGTTATGGCGTGTCGCGGCGGGTGCATCGCCGGTGGCGGCCAGCCCTACGGCGGCGACGACGCGGTTCGGGCACGGCGGACGGCCGGGCTCTACCAAGACGACGAGAACCAGACCTTGCGCGCGTCGCATCACAACCCGGCGGTACAGAAGCTCTATCAGGACTTCCTCGAGAAGCCCCTGTCGGAAAAGTCGCACCAGTACCTCCATACCCATTACACCGCGCGGCCGTTGTATACTCGGTAGGTGATTCAGAGACCCACCGACCGACCACAGAAAGACTCTACCGGGCTATCCTTTGGGATAGCCCTTTTCTTGCTCTCGGCTTTTGCGGTGGCCTTGGCCGGGTGTGGGGCCGGCGGGGAAGACCGCCGGCAGGGGGCCGAGGAAGCTGTTTCTCCCCGGCCTCCGGAGGTCTATCCCGGGGTCCTCGATCTCCCGGCGGCGACGGCCGAAGGCTTCTTGCGCTGCTCTCTCGGTGGTGGGGAGGTTACCCTCGGGCCGGTCCCTCTGAGCCGGGAGTTCGTCGACGCCTACCGCCTCCGGCCGCCCTGGGAGCCGGAGATGCCTTCGTTTCTTCCGGTGGACCCGGAGGAGAACGAGCGGTGGATGCGGCTTATGGAATCGCGCTCTCGGTTCCTCTTTCGCCGGGACCCCTCGACCGGAGGCTGGCGGCCAGACGCTGCGGCATCGGCAGACTTGGATGTTACCGAAGCGAGGCTGACCGTCCGGCTCCGGGAAGGCCTTGTCTGGTCCGACGGGACCCCGGCCTCCGCGACCGACTGGGTGGCCGCCGTACAGCAGATCTATCAACTCCCCGGTGTGCAGTCGCCCCTCAAAGCGCAGACCGAAGCCGGAGGCGCGGTCTGGAACGTCCTCGACGAGGTAACCATCGAGGTGACCTTCGAGACCGTGCCACTCGATCCTTTGTCGATCCTCGCGGTGCCGCCCCTGCCTCTCGGCGAGCCTCGAATCGCCTCCCTCGCCGAGGGGAACCTCGACGTGCTCTTCGATCTCGAGACGGCTAAGGAGGAAATTCCCACCCTTCGGCGATCCGGCGACGCAGCCGGCCCAGCGGATTCGATTCCGGCCCTTGCCGAAGCCGATCAACCCGGAGGACTCTTGGCGTCGACCGGAGCCGGAGAGCGGGGGCTGGTGCTCCTGGCAGCCTCGGACGTGGACGCCTCCGGGGTCCTCGAAGAATTCCGGGATACAGCCCGAGGGCCGGGTGCCGGATCCGGGCTCCTGCTTCTGCCATGGGAAGGGGCTTTGCCCCGCCACAGCGCCCCCGAGTCCGGCGGGCCCGGCAAGGCCGGCTCCCCGGGCCCGGACCGTCGGTTGCCGTCGGAAGTAAGGATCGCCTATTCCTTCGCTTCTCCCGGGGCCCGGGGAGCCGCAGAGCTCCTTGCCGCCCTTCTCGAAGAACGGGGAGTCGAGGAGACCACGGTCGTTCCGGAAAACGCCCGGGTTTTGGATTCGGCGCTGCCCCTCTTCTTGTCCGGCGAGAGGCCTCTGCCGGGAGACGCGGTCCTGGTCGAGGTGGCCGTCGAACCCCGGTATTCAGTTCCGCTTTCCCTCTATTCCCGAACCGCGTGGATGGAGAGCGGTTCCTGCGCGACGGGTGCTGTGGACGGCGTAGACGCGTGGTACCATTGCATCGAGATCGTGCTGGTCGAACAATTGGGAGCCCTGTCCGACGGCCCGGTTCGGTTGGTTTTCCTGGGGCGTCTGCCCCGGCTTGTCCTGGTCTCTCCCGGGGCCTGTTTTACCGAGCCGGTTCCCTACGGCGCCCGGGCGATCGATCTGGGGGAGGTCTCCGAGGCCTCCGAGGAGGAGCGCTCTTGAGTGGAGTTCGACCTTTTGACCTCGAACGTGATTTCGACGACGTACGGCGTATCTGGCATGAAGCCGGTTGGCTTATGGACGACCAGAGCGAGGGCAGGGCTCTCCGGGCCTTTCTCTCCTCGGCGGACGCCTGGGTGGACGACGCCCCCGGCGGCGTCGAATGCGCCGTCTCGACGGTCCCCGGGGAGATGCGGTACCTTGGGGCCGATCTCCCGTTTTGCGCCGTCACCAGCGTAACGACGGGAATCGTCGGACGCCGCCAGGGGTTGGCCCGATCCGTTCTGACCCACGCTCTCCAACGGGCGGAAGCCGCCGGTGCCGTCGTCGCCGTTCTCGGCGCCTTCGAGCAGGGCTTCTACGACGCCCTTGGCTTTGGCACCGGCTCCTACGAACGGCAGGTCCGGTTTGATCCGAGTGACCTGCTCTCGAAGCGCCTGGGCTTCGCAGCCGGGAGGCCCCGGAGACCGGTGCGTTTTTCGGCGGAGGACGCAGAGGCGCTCCATCGGGCCCGGCTCCGGCGAATGCGGCGCCACGGAGGCTGCAACATCCTGCCGAGCGGGATTACCGAGCACGAGATGCTCTACTTCAAGAACTCCTTCGGCCTCGGTTACCGGGACGGTCCGGGAGGTGCCCCGTCCCACTACGTCTGGTGTGTTTTTCGGGGGGAGTCGGGACCCTTGGTTGTCTACTGGATGGTTTTCCGGACCATCGAAGAGCTCCGGGAGCTTCTCTCTCTTCTGGCGACCTTAGGGGATCAATACCACAGCGTCGAGCTCCGGGAGCCGATGTGGCTCCAGCTGCAGGTAGCGCTTAATCGTCCGTTCCGGCGATTCGATCAGACCGCCGAGAGCAAACAATCCCACGGAGTGACGGCCCAGGCCTACTGGCAGGCGCGGCTTCTGAATGTCGAGACGGCGATGGAGCGGCTCGTGCTGCCGGGAGAAGGAGAGATCGCCTTTTCTCTGCGGTTGAGCGACCCTCTCGAAAAGTACCTACACACAGACTCCCGGTGGCGGGGAGTCGCGGGGGAGTATACGATCCGCCTGGGAAAGAGCTCCCGGGCGGTTCGGGGAGCCGAAGCGGGTCTTCCGGAGCTTCGGTGCAGCGTCAACGCGTTGACAAGATTGTGGCTCGGGGTCGCGACCGCCGAATCCCTGAGTGTAACCGACGGGCTTTCCGGGGAACCCGGGCTTATTACCGCGCTGTCGACCCGGCTCCGTCTGCCGTATCCCGGCCTTGACTGGGAGTTTTAACTACAATAGCCTGAGCGGCACTGTGCCAGATGTCCACGATTAACGAAGACGCAAGAGAGCTGGAAACCCAATTGCAGGCGGCAGAGGAACGTTGTCGAGAGCTCGAGCACCTCGTCGAGCACGATCCCCAGACCGGATTGCCGATCCGACGGCGGTTCGAGCGACGCCTCGAGGGATTGCTCGAGGAAACCGAGGGGAAACACCGACGGGTTGCCATCGCGGTCCTGCGGCTGGATCGGGACTACGACCGGATCCGCAATAGCCGGGACCGGAGCCGGGCGCTCCTCTTCAAGACAGCCGTCCGTATCCGGAACGTCATCGGAGAGAACATCTACCAATCCGACCGCTTCGACGAGTTTCTCCTGGTAATGCCCGCTACGGGCGACGGAGACGCCCTCCGGATCGTTGCCTCCCGGCTCCTCGAGGAGATCAGCCGGCCTCACGAGCCGCCGGCTCAGGACATCATATTCGGCTGCTACCTCGGGCTCTCGACACAGTTGCGGCGGAATATGTCCCGGCATGATCTGGTGGAGAACGCCTTCGTCGCCCTCGAGGAGGCCGAGACGACGGGCCGGAGCTTCGTCCTCTACGACGACGACCTCGGCACGCGCTTTCGGGAACGGGAGCGAATAACCCAGTATCTCCGGTCGTCCATTCAAGAAGGCTTTCCCGGTTTCCGGATGGTCTACCAACCCTTTGTCGATGCCGAGTCCCGGATATCCGGCGCCGAGGCGCTTGTTCGGTGGCACCACGAACGGATGGGGCACGTTGCCCCGGGGCGCTTCATTCCCCTTGCCGAGCAGAGTGGCGACATTCGCTTCGTCGGACAGTGGACCCTGTACAACGCGTGCCGAGATTTGAAGAGGTGGCACCAGGCCGGTCGCCGGGACGTCTATGTTTCGGTCAACCTCTCTCCGGCTCAGTTCAAGCAGCCCGACGTCGTCGAACGGATCTTCTCGATGGTAGAAGCGACGGGTATCGAATCGGAGGCGCTCCGGTTGGAGATTACCGAAGGGGCGGCCATGCAGAGTCCGGAAGAATCGATTCGGAAACTGCAAAGCCTTCGGGACGGAGGTATCCGCATCTCCATCGACGACTTTGGAACCGGCTATTCTTCCTTGAGCTACCTCAAACAGTTTCCCATAGACACGCTGAAGATAGACCGTTCCTTTGTCGCCGACGTGGTAACGAACCGGGGCAACCAGGCGATTATTCGCGCCGTCGTCTCGATGGCGCAAAACCTGGGTATTGAGACGCTTGCCGAGGGCGCAGAAACCGCGGACGAAGTGGCCTTTCTCTTCGATGCGGGGTGCGACAAGATTCAGGGCTATTACTTTTCGCCTCCGGTGGACGTTATTCAGTTCCAGCGCTACTTGACCGAGCAGGAGCCCCTCGCGGGCCCGGGGATTCTCAAGGGATGATCTGCCTGAGCACCACTCATTCTACGATCGACGAGGCAATCGGCGCCCTCCGCCGGAACGCCGCGTGGCTGGATCTCGTCGAGCTGCGGGCCGACTTCCTTACCGAGGGAGAGCAACGAAGGATCGTTGACTTCCCCGGGCTCGCGGCGAAGGCCCTCGGGCGGCGGGTACCCGTGATCTGCACACTCCGCCGGAGGCGGGACGGCGGTCACTACGACGGAAGCGACGCCGAGCGTATGAGTTTTCTCGAGGCCGTAGTGTCGGAGGGCGGATTCGATTTTCTCGACCTCGAGGAGGACCTTCTCGAAGACCCTGAGGCGAAACGGTTGGTCTCCGCCTTTCCCGGGCGCGTAATCCGCTCCTTCCACGATACCGGTGGAACCCCGCAAGACCTTCCGGCACTCTACGCCCGGCTCTCGACGTACCGGAACGAGATACCGAAGCTCGCGGTCCGGGTCGCCGGGTCGCATGACGTTCATCGGGTTATCGAATTGATGGTTCGAACCGCAGGACGGCCGCGAATAATCCTGGGAATGGGAGAGTTCGGCTTCCCGACGCGGATACTGGGGAAGCGATTCGGCTGTTTTTTGAGTTACACCTCGGATCTCGACATACCAGGGACCCTCGAGGCGGCTCCGGGGCATCTCTCCCCCCGGGTTCTCTCGGAAACGTTTTACTACCCTCAAATAGACGGGGAGACGAAGCTCTTCGGGATAATCGGAAACCCGGTGCTCCATTCGAAGTCTCCGGCGTACCATACCGGCGCCTTTCGGGGTGCCGGGCTCAACGGGCTCTATATTCCCTTTCCCGCCGACGACCTGGACGCCTTCTTCCGGACGGCGGAGCTCATCGGGCTTCAGGGGCTGTCGGTTACGATTCCCCATAAAGAGGCGGTGCGCCGCTTCCTTGCTTCGGAGGACCCGGCGGTCGCCGGCGCCGGGGCCTGCAACACCATTCTTCGAACATCCAACGGATGGCGGGGCACCAATACCGACGTCCCGGGCTTCCTCGAGCCCCTCTTGGAGACCATCCGGAACCTCCGGGGGAAGCCGGATCTCCGAGGCATTCGGGTAACGGTTCTGGGTGCCGGGGGCGCGGCCCGGGGGGCCGTCTCCGCGCTGACCGGTGCCGGTGCCGACGTCCTCATCCTGAACCGCACCGCCGGAAAGGCGGTGCTCCTCGCCCGGGACATCGAAGGCTCCATCGCCGTCGCCGGGATGGACTCCGAGGGCATTACCCGCTCCAAAAGCTATCGGGATGTTGTGGTGCAAACCACCAGCGTCGGGATGACGCCGAATGGCGACGGAGATCCCCTCCCGGAGCTCTGTTTCGACGGTTTCGAGATTGTCTACGACCTGGTCTACACCCCGCCGGAGACGCGATTCCTCGCCCGGGCGAAAGAAGCCGGGTGCTCCGTTCTCTCGGGAATGGCCATGTTCCGCCGGCAGGCGGAGCTCCAACAGAAGCTATTCCGCACCCGGTTCTAACGAGCTGCCCCGGGGACGAGCTCCCCCCAAAGGGGCTACCGGGAAATCAGGAAGCCCCGAAGGCGCCGGACCAAGGAGATCTTCTCTACCGGAAGAGAGACTTTCTCCCCGTCGCTATTCCACGCCTTGAGTAGGAGCCGTGTACCCCGTTTCTGTAGCTCCTCCGGACGAAGGCGCATCTGCACCGGCTCGCCGCTGCTGCGCTTAACGACAACTTCGAGGGTCTCGTCACCCTCTCGGAGCGCCTGCTCGATAACCCGCACCTTACCGACGTAGTCGAGACCCCGGGCCTCCTGCCGGTCCCGGCTCCCGATGTCGAAGGAGAGCTGTTTGGAAAAGAGGATCAGCTTCTTCTCGATGCGCAGGGCCATCTCCTTGGCCACCTCCGGGGGGAGGCCCCGGTCGTCGAGCTCCTTCAACAGTGACTTGCTCTTGCTCTTCGGGGCCCGGTCCCGTCGTCGGGTCTCCCCGGCGTTCGATAGGAGCCGTTGAAGACGGGAGGAGCTTCCGGCCGGCTGGGGCTTTGCCCATTGGGCGTACTCGTTTCCCGCCGAGCGATTCCTCGGCAGGTGGGGAAACCCGAGGTCCGCGAGAAGGCGGCGCCACTCCTGCTCTCTTCGGGGATCGAGGAGGTAGACTCCCGGGGCGGGTGTGCTCAGTACGTAGTCGTTAAAGGCTTGGTTTCCGTCAAGAAACGCCCGCCGATTCTGATCCACCGTCAACACCGCGGCAAAGGTAAGGCTGAGCCTCGCCCGTTCGGAAAGCCAGGAGTCTAGGTTAAAGGCGAGACTCTGAGGGAGCTCTCTGGTCGCCAGCTCCGCAAGCATCCCCGGAAGCTCCTGAATCGGAAAGCCCCGTTGGTCGGCCATCGCGATGGACTCCCGGGTTATCTCGTAGGTCCCCACCAGGTCGTGTCTCCTCAAGACACCGCAGACGGCCACCGGCAGTCCCTCCGCAAAGCGTATGCCCGCCGCAAGGGTAACTTCGTTTCCCGCTTGAATCGTCAAGGGGCTTTCGGTCGTCTCCGGCGTCCCCCGGGACGGCCTGAGCCAATCACCCTTCGACTTCGAGTGAGTCAGAAGCCCGACCGTTACCAGGTGCTCCCCAAGGCTCTCCCAGCTGACCCGCCGGCGGCTCCGGAGATGATGGACGACCCGGAGGGCGCTCTCCTTGTACTCCTGGTCCGGGGAGAGCTCCTCCACGATGGCAACCACCGCATCGGCAACCGCTTCGTCGGGCTCTCCCGGTTCTCCCGCCAGCGCCGCCACCAGAAGAGCCAGGCGTTCCAAATAGTCCAGGTCGCCGAAGCGCCGGAGAACCGGAAGGCTCGGTACGAGGGCGCCGTCTTCCTCCTCCATGAGCCCAAGGGATCCCAGGGCCCGGATAAGGCTCGCGACCGTCTCGGGTTCCTCCTCGGCAAGGGCCGGGACCGCCTCGCACACGTCCGCGTGCTCCCGCTTCGTCAGACTCCTCTTTGCGACGGCCGGGCCGACCGAGGTGCCGGCGACCGAAACGAGGGCCAGAAGAAGGCTGTCGGTCACCCAGGGGAGGGGCGGTTGTGTCGCCGGGGCCTTCCTTACCTCGATCAGGAGCGTCGGATCGAGAACCGCCTCGGAAAGCCGAGGCTCGAGAATCGGATTCAGGTAGAGAACCTCGGTGTCGAGGTCCCTAAAGAGGAGGAGACGATCCTCCAGATTCCGCAGTTGTTCGTGGAGGCTGAGGAAAGAGACTGATTCGGGAAAGAGGTCGCTTAAGTCCGCGAGGGTCGGCCGCGAAAGGAGGGCGACAGCGGTAATGGCCCGGGCGTCCTCTTCGTCGATAGCCTCCAGAATCGTCTCTTGAACGTCTTCCCCTTTGAGATACCGGGTGAGCCGGTTGATGAGATCGTGTTTGTTGTACGGCGTCTCCACCTTTCCGAGATAGTTCCGCATCAGGTCGAGGAACGCGCTGTCGGAGAGGCGCAAGAGGCGGCTTCGCCACGCTTCTAAATGTGGTTCGTTTCCCATAGCGCAATGCTGTAGCGATACCCCTGTTCCGTAAGGAACTTTTGGCGGTTCGCTGCAAACTCCTCTTCGACGGTGTATCTGGTGACCAGCGTATAGAAAAAGGCCGGGCCGTTCTTCGGCCGTAGAATACGGCCGAGTCTTTGAGCTTCCTCCTGCCGGGAGCCGAAGGTCCCCGAGAGCTGAACGGCGACCGAGGCATCCGGCAAGTCGATGGCAAAATTGGCCACCTTGGATACGACGAGGACCCGAATCTCCCCCTCTCGAAAGAGCTGGTACATTTCGTCCCGGGTTCTGTTGGGAGTCTGCCCGGTGATGATGGGCGCGCCAAGGCTTTCGGAGATGGTCTTGAGTTGTGACAGGTACTGGCCGATTACCAGAATCGAACGCTCGGCGTGCTTTTCCACGAGCTGCCGAGTAATCTGAATCTTGTCGGGATTCTCGCTGGCCATCCGGAACTTCTCCCGACGATTGGCGACCGAGTAACGGCCTCGGAAATCCTCCGGTAGGTCGAGGCGGATCTCCTGGCAGACCGCTTCGGCGATCCAGCCTTGTTGCTCGAGCTGTTTCCAGGGCGCATCGTAGCGTTTCGGTCCGACCAAAGCGAAGACATCCCCCTCCCGCCCGTCTTCCCGGACCAGGGTTGCGGTAAGACCGAGGCGCCGCCGGGCCTGAATTTCGGCGGTAATCCGGAAGACCGGCGCCGGAAGCAGGTGAACCTCGTCGTAGACGATCAGCCCCCAGTTCCGCTTTCGAAACAGATCGAAATGGGGAAAGGGTCCGTCGGTGTCTCGCCGCCAGACGAGAATTTGGTAGGTCGCGATGGTGATGGGACGGACCTCCTTTACATCCCCGGAGTACTCTCCGATATCCTCCTCAGTAAGGTCGGTCTTTTCCAGGAGCTCCCGAATCCACTGATGGGTCGCCGAGACGTTCGACGTAAGGATCAGCGTGTTCGTCGCCAGGGCCGACATTACCGAGAGCCCGACGATGGTCTTGCCGGCGCCGCAGGGGAGCACCACGCTGCCGTAGCCGCTTCCCGGGCGCCCGTCTCCGAGAAAGCTCGCCGTCGCCTGGGCCTGGTAGTCGCGGATGGTAAAGGGCGCACCGTTCGGGAGGGTATCCTTGAGGGGTATGGCGAGGGGGTCTCCCGTTATCAAGGGGGCTTCGTCCTTGACGGGGTAGCCGTGCTCCATCATCCGCTGTTTGACCGTTCCTCGATCCTCCAAGGCGATCCGGAACCCCCGGTCCCATTCGCCCCGGAAGAGCTTCGCGAGATCCTTCTGGTTGGCAAGCTCCCGTCGCACATCCGGATCGTCCACCTCGAGGGAAAGAAGACCGTCCTCTTCTTCGGGGCGCAGGCGGACGGTCCCAAACCGGTCGATGGTTTCGCGAATGTCGTATTCGATGCTTCCGGGAACCGGATACCGCGAAAGGCCCCGGAGTGTTTCTATCACGTAATCGGCGGTCAACCCAACCGCCGCGGCGTTCCAGAGAGAAAGGGGGGTAATACGATAGGTGTGGAGGTGCTCCGGACTTTTGACCAGCTCGGCGAAGGGAGCTATGCCGTCACGACCGGCCTCGTAACCTTCGTCGTGGACGTCAAGGAGAACCGTCTTGTCACTCTGTACTATAAGGGGGCCCGTTTGCCGATCCACAAACACCTAGAGAGTACCCATCACGGTGGGCAAGATCAACTGCGGGGCCCTTCTCTGATCGCCCGTTCCAGGGTCGCCTGTTTCAGCACGGAGAGAGCCAGAGCCGCCATGGTTGCCGCGCCGAGGGGAATGGCCCGGTCCGAAGCGCGGAGCCGTGGGGAATGGAGCGGCTCCGCGGCATCTCCGAGGGAGGGCTCCCAGACACCGAGGTGGTAGAAACAGCCCGGAATACGCCGGGCATAGTAGGCGAAATCCTCGCCGCCGAGGGTTACAGACGGTTCCGAGGTGGCTTCGACCCAGGGGAGGGCCGCGGCAATCTGCTCCGCCCGGTCCGTAAGAGCCGAATCGTTCGACAGCGAGGGGTAGCCCCGGCGGACCTCCACCTCGGCGGTGCATCCGTAGGCGGCGGTTACCTCCCGGGCTATCCGGGGAATCTCCGTCCCGGCCGCCTCCCGCCACTCTTCCGAAAGCGTACGGAAGGTCCCCTCGAGAAAGACCGTGTCCGGGACAATATTGGTCGCTCCGTCGGCGACGACTCTTCCGATCGAGAGGACCGAGGGGACCGACGGTGGCGACATCCGCCCGGCGAGATGCTGCAGAGCGACTAAGAGCGCTCCGGAGGCGATAACCGGATCCGCGAGGCGGTCGGGATGGGCGGCGTGTCCACCCCGGCCCCGTACGACGATCGACAGGTCGTCGACGGAGGCCATGAACGGCCCCTTTCGGAAGCCGAAGCCACCTACCGGGAGGGCCGTATCGATGTGCTCTCCCAGTATGGCGATCGGCCGGGGATTCTCGAGGACGCCCTCTTCGATCAGCGCCGTGGCGCCCCCGGGAACCTGTTCCTCCCCCGGCTGGAAAATCAGGCGGATACCGCCTTCCCGGTTCCCTCGGGATAGCAAGAGCCCGGCCCCGAGGAGACAGCTCGTGTGGATGTCGTGGCCGCAGGCGTGCATCACGCCGGGGTTCTTGCTCTCGAAGGGGAGCCCGGTGAGCTCCTTAATCGGCAAGGCGTCGATGTCGGCCCGCAGGGCGACGCAGGGCTCCATGCCCTTCGACCCCGGAAGGTCCGCGACCACACCGGTCTTTCCCAGGCGCCGGGCGGGGATTCCGGCCTCCGAGAGGGCCTCTTCTATCTTCCCGGCGGTCCGCTCTTCCTGGAAAGAGAGCTCGGGAAACCGATGGAGGTCGTGCCGGAAAGAGATCAACCGATCGGCGAGGGCCTCGGCATGACGAAAGAGTGCTTCGGGATCCACTTCCATACCATACTTTACCGCCGGAACTGCGACAATCGGTCGCCAACAGCTTGGAAGTAGTCGCTCCAGGGAGTATAGTGATCGAGGCCGTGCCCAACTCCGACAAAATCTTCGTCATAGACACAAACGTTCTTATCCACCGTCCCGACGCGATCTTGAGCTTTCGGGACAACGAGGTGGTGGTGCCTCTCTGGGTTCTCGAGGAACTCGACCGTCTGAAGACCTACAGCGACGAGCGGGGACGGAACGCCCGGCACGCAATCCGCTTTCTCGACCAAGCCGGGCGTCAGGGCAACCTGAGCCAAGGCGTCAAGATAGAGAACAACATTACCCTCCGGGTTAGCCTTACCCGGCCGGAGCCGGCGGACCAGGCGCTCTTGGAAGACAAGGCGGATAACAAGATTATCTTGACCGCCTACAACATGATGACCGAGGGCCGCCAAGTCTTTTTCGTTTCGAAGGACATAAACGCCCGGGTCAAAGCCACCGCCTTGGGCATAAAAGCCGTCGACTACGAAAAGCAGAAGATAAACATCGACAAGCTCTACTCCGGCTTTACGGAGCTTGACGGGGGGGAAGACAACCTGCGAACTCTCCGGCACGAACACGTCATTCCCTGGTTGGATCAGCTGTTGCCGAACCACTTCGTGCTCTTTCGGGACCGTCATCAGGCGGACACCGTCCTGACTCGGTACCATCACGAGACCGGGGAGCTCCACTACGTCGACTACAAGATGCCCGCCGTCGCCGGAATCCGGGCCCTGAACGACCAGCAGCGTATGGCGATGGAGCTTCTTCTCGACGAATCGGTCAACCTGGTGAGTCTTGTAGGGAAGGCCGGAACCGGGAAGACCCTCCTCGCGATAGCTGCGGGGCTGAAGATGACGATGGAGGACCGAAAGTATACCCGGGTACTGGTCAGTCGGCCCGTCATCCCCTTAGGAAAGGATATCGGATACCTCCCAGGTGCCAAGAACGAAAAGCTCTCCCATTGGATGCAGCCCCTCTTCGACAACCTGGAATACCTGCTGTCGGTGTACAAGCGGCAGAACGTCAAGAACGTCGAGCAACTGCTCAATACCCGGGTCATCGAGCTCGAGGCGCTCTCCTACATTCGGGGACGCTCCCTCCCGGGGCAGTTTATTATTATCGACGAGGCCCAGAACCTCTCACCCCACGAGATAAAGACGATCGTTTCCCGGGCAGGGGAGGCGTCGAAGGTCGTCCTTACGGGGGATCCGTACCAGATCGACAGTCCGTACCTCGACTCGAGCTCCAACGGACTGTCGTTTCTGATAGAGACGTTCAAGGGCCAGGAGATCTTCGGTCATGTTACCCTTACCAAGAGCGAACGCAGTAGACTCGCCGAGTTGGCAGCCGAGCTGCTTTAACGCTCATCAAAGATCAACACATACCGCTTAAGGGTTCTTGGATAATGCCGATGGTAAGAAAGAAGGAGCACGAATCGTGTTAAGACGCGCCTCTTTGCTGCTGGTAGTCCTTCTTGCGGCGGCACACGGTTTTGGCGAAGTAGAGTTCTCCGACCTCGACCTCTCTTCGGAGGATCAGCTGCTGTTCAGGGCGACCATCGAAGTACCCGGGGAACCGGGCTACAGCGCCCTCTTCCGGGCCGACGTGGAAACGCGCAGTCTCGAACAGCTGACCTACTATCCCGAGGCCCTTTCTTATTTGAATCAGACGGGACAGCTTCAGCTCCAGAACCATTTCGGCGTATTCAGGTCCGACCAGACGCTCCGGCGCTTCGCCCCGATTCCACAGTTTCCCGGGTTCGTTACCGGGCGCCAGGTGGAAGCGGGAAAGATTACGCCGATACGCTCCTCTCCCGACGGGCGGTACATCGTTTACATCCGGAGCACGTCTCCCGGGTACGGGCGCTTGGTTCTCGGCGATCTGAGGGAAGATGCCGAATACACGGTGAGTAACGCGGTGGAGTTCTCCTTGAGCGACCCTCCCGTCCGCTGGTCGCCGGACTCCCAGTTCTTTGTCTATTCGAAGGGCGGTAGTATCTATTACTACTCGATCCAGCAGCTCGAAGAGGGGCGGCTTCTTGACGAAGGGTTTCGGCGTCTCGCCGAAGGGACCATCGACAGCGCTCAGTGGAGTCGGGCGGGAGAGCTCTTCTACATCTCCGGCTTCTTGGTCTACCGGGTCCTCGGAGTGGAGTTTTTCGCCCGGTCGCTCTACCAAGAGCTCTTGAGCTTCGGCTCGATCGCCGGGAAGCTTCCCTTTGCTTTCGACCCCAACTTCGACCGCTTCTGGATATCCCCCGACGGGAACCAGATTCTCTTGAGCAAGGGCGGCCGGAACCTCTTTCTCTACCTGTTGCAGAACGAGGACTATCTCTCGACCGGGGACTCCATCGAATTGCCCTACCTCCTGCTTCCCCGGAACACCCGGGTCCGTCAGGTGGTGTGGAGCAACGCCGGAGACCTCACGCTCTTAACGGGGAGCATTCGCCGGGGAGCCCGGGAGACGCTCGTGTACCGCCTCGATACCTCCGACCCGCAGGAGCTTGCCTTCCGGCAGGAAGAGGATGCCCGGATTCGGGAGTTGAGTCTCTCTCCCGACGGCCGATCTTTGGCTCTGGTGGCCGACGACGAGGTGACGGTCCGGGCCTACGACAGCTGGCGGGTAATCCGCCGGTTTCCCCTCCGGGACGCCCGGACCGCCGTCTGGATCGACGGCGAGGAACTGATTATCGCCGGAGGCTACCGAGGGCTCCGGGTCTCCCTGGTGGGAAATCGGCAACCTGAGACGCTCTTTCTGAGTCAGGCCGAGACCTTCGGGTTTCTCCCGCAGGTTGACGGCAGCGCTTCGGCGGAGGACCAGGGAGTCCAGGTCGTGGCATCGGAGGACGATGAGTTCTTTCGCTACGAGGACGGTGTCTGGCAACAAGGGGACCGGTTCGTGCTCCCGGAACGGCGGGTTGCGTCGAATCGCTACCGGGTCTACTTAGAGACCCTCAATTCCGGGATCTACCGGAATATCGTGATGGTCCGGAACATCCAAGGGGTGGACACGACCCGGCTCTTTCTCCCGCCGGCTCGGCAGTACGAGCTCTTCCCGGAGGAGGACGAGCCGATAAGCCTCGCCAACTTCAACCACGGGAGCCGCATCCGCAGGCGGGAAGTGGCCTTCGCCTTTAACGCCACCTCTTCGGTGGAAGGCCTGACGGAAATACTGAACGTGCTCGCGGAGTACGGCGTCCAGACGACCTTCTTCGTAAACGGCGACTTTGTCCGCCGGCACCCCGACGCCGTCCGGGAGATCGCCGAATCGGGTCACGAAGTGGGGTCGCTCTTCTACACCCACTTCAACATGACCGACTCCCGGTACCAGATTACCGAAGAGTTTATCCAACAGGGTTTGGCGCGAAACGAGGACGAGTACTTCGATGCCACCGGACGGGAGCTTTCGCTTATCTGGCACGCTCCGTACTATTTCGTGAGTCCCCTGATTCTCGAAGCCTCCCGGGCGCTCGACTACGTGTACATCGGCCGGGACGTCGACAGCCTGGACTGGGTACCTCGCTTGGACGAGAGCGGGATTTCCCGGCTTTACGAGCCGGCCTCTCAGATTGTCGAGCGCGTTCTCGAAGAGAAGAAGCCGGGATCTATTGTATCGATGACTATCGGCCGCCCCTTGGCGGACAGGCCCTATGGCGGCCGAGATGACTATCTCTTTCAGCGCCTCGACGTCCTGATCAACCGCTTGATCGAAAGGGGCTACTCGGTGGTTCCGGTTTCGACGCTGCTGGAAAGAGTTCAGTAAGGACAGGGAGGGAACAGATTCATGAACGGAAACCCGGTAAATGCCTACAAGCAGACAACGGTAAAGACCGCCAATCAAGGCCAAATAATCGTGATGCTCTACGACGAGGCGGTTAAGCAACTCGACTACGCGAAGCAACTCCTCGATGAAGGGACCAAAGAGCTCGATAAGGTCAACAACGCCATCGGGAAGGCTCAAGATGTCTTGACCGAGCTGACGGTCTCTCTCGACTTCGAGCAAGGGGGAGAGATGGCCCAGAACCTCTTTAGCCTCTACATGTTCTTTAACAACCAGCTTACCCAGGCGAATATCGAGAAGGACACCAAGCGTCTTACCCAGGTGCGCGCCTTCCTCGGGGACCTCCGGGAAGCCTGGTCGCAGATTTCCTCGAAGGTGGGAAATACCAGCGGGACGGCCGCCCGGGGCGTCAACATTTCCTTTTAGGGAACAGGAGCGATGAGAGAGTTAACCTACGCCGAACGCGTCAGAACCCTTAAGAAATTGCGCCGAGCTCTCGTGGAGCAGCGGGACTCCTTCTATTCGTACCTCGTCGTCTTGGAGGATCAAGAGCAGGCCATTATGGAGTCCGACGCGGAGCAACTCGAACGCTCGGTGGAGTTGGAGAGAACCATCCTTCGGGACATCCTCCGAGTTCAGAGAGTCATCGATCCCCTCGCCTCTCTCTACGAGAAGGTTGGCGCCACGGAAGCCAAAGAGATCGAAGGCCTTCAGGGCTCCCTTACCCGCCTTAAGGGGCAGGTTCTGCGACGTAACTTCGAAAACCGCCGCCTGTTGACTCAGCATGTCGAAGAGCTTCGGGCGGAGGTGCACCGACTTCGGATGCCGGACGTCCAGGCCGTTTTCTCCGCCGAGACCCGGGATTCCGCGGCACCGCTTATTGATCTAACGGCCTGACATCACCATGCTGTAGGTGCATGGATTTCTATCTACTCGACGGCTATAGCCTTGTCTATCGTTCCTACTTCGCCTTTATCCGGAATCCTTTAAGGAATCCCGCCGGGGAGAATTCTTCGGCGGTCTTCGGGTTTCTCAGGAGCCTCTTCAGCCTCTTCCGAGAGTACCGGCCGGAACATTTCGCCGTCGTTCTCGACTCCATCGGTCCGACATTCCGCCACGAGGAATACCCCGAATACAAGGCCAC
This sequence comes from uncultured Spirochaetaceae bacterium, assembly GCA_964413945.1. Classification (GTDB taxonomy): domain Bacteria; phylum Spirochaetota; class Spirochaetia; order DSM-27196; family PWMO01; genus CAYPUT01. Next base: position 5,130 of record CAYPUT010000038.1, on the reverse strand, counting down.
CCGGGAGGAGACCCCCCGGGACCTGACCGCCCAGATTCCCAAGATCGAAGCGATTCTCGGGGCCTTGGGAATACCGATGATCCGGGTCGAAGGGTACGAGGCCGACGATGTGATGGCGACCCTAGCGCGTCGCTGCGCCTCCGAGGGAGGCACCGCGTATCTTATAACAGGCGACAAGGACCTTCTCCAACTCGTCGGGGATGGCGTTCGAATAATGCGGCCCGATTCCGGGAGCTTCCAGGTTCTCGGACCCGAAGAGGTGCAGGAAAAATGGGGCGTCCGACCGGATCAGATTCGGGACTACCTCTCGTTGACCGGGGATTCTTCGGACAACGTGCCGGGGGTCAAGGGTGTCGGGGCCAAAACCGCCGTGAGCCTCCTGTCCCAGTTCGACAACCTCGACGGCATCTACGAGAGCCTCGAAGAGATCTCCTCCAAGAGCCAACGCGAAAAGCTGACCCAAGATCGGGAGAACGCCTACCTGAGCAGGGACTTGGTTACCTTGCGTTTCGATGCGCCGGTAGGTCTCGAAGGGGATGGTTTGGCGTTGGGCTCCCTGCCGGCGGAGTCTGCGGTACCGCTTCTCGAGAACGAAGGGATGAAGTCGCTGATCGACGAGCTCAAGGCGCTTCCCCAGGTGGCCACCGCCGGCGCCACCGCCACGCCGCCCTCCGACGTTATCCCGGACGGCGAACCGGACGATCCACCCGGGGAGCCGGCCTCAGCCCGCCCGCCGACGGCCGTTCCGGGACGCTACCACCTTCTCGACACGCCCGGGGCCCTCGCGGCGGCCGTCGCAGAGGCCCGGAAAGCGGGGCTTGTCGCCTTCGACGTAGAAACCGACTCTCTCGATCCGATAACCGCCTCTCTCGTCGGCTTTTCCTTCTCCTTCAAAGAGGGCGAAGGGTACTACGCCCCTCTTCGGGGACCTG
>CAYPUT010000038.1:0-4098 GCA_964413945.1 uncultured Spirochaetaceae bacterium | reverse complement strand
GAAGCCGCCGTCGTTTACCGACGTGCCCTTGGACAAGGCGGTGGTCTACGCCGCGGAAGACGCGGATATCGCCCTCCGGCTCCACAACTACTTGATGCCTAAGCTTGTCGAGGAGGGCTTGGATTCCCTTCTCGTCGATCTCGAGGCGCCGCTGATTCCGGTGCTCGCGGAGATGGAGCTCGTCGGCATCTCTCTCGACGAGGAGAGCCTTTACGAGTACGGCACCCATCTCGCCGAAGAGCTCGGTGAGCTCGAGCGACAGGTCTACGACCTCGTGGGCCACGAGTTCAACCTTGCCTCTACCCAGCAACTCCAGGAAGTGCTCTTTACCGAGCGAAAGCTCAAGCCCGTCCGGAAGACCAAGACCGGCTTCTCCACCGATGTCGCGGTTCTCCAGGAGCTCGCCCGGGAGGATCCGGTCCCGGAGCTGATCCTCCGGCACCGAACCCTCGCGAAGCTTAAATCCACCTACGTCGACGCGTTGCCGAAGCTCGTTCACCCGGAGACCGGGCGGCTCCACACCAATTTTCATCAGACCGGTACCGCAACCGGCCGGCTGTCGAGCCGGGACCCCAACCTTCAGAACATCCCCATTCGAGACGAGGCCGGACGGAAAATCCGTCAGGCCTTTGTCCCCCGGGAGGGTTGGCGCTTCGTCAGCGCCGACTACTCGCAGATCGAGCTGGTGGTCCTCGCGGCGCTGTCGGGGGACGAGGCCCTCTCCGGTGCCTTCGCCGCAGGGGAGGACGTGCACCGGGCGACAGGCGCCCTCATCTTCGGGGTCGACGCCGGGGAGATTAGCTCCGAGCAGCGGCGGATGGCGAAGACTATCAACTTCGGGGTTATGTACGGGATGTCGGCTTACCGGCTCTCCCGGGACCTCGGTCTTCCCCGGGGGGAGGCCGACGCCTTTATCGAGCGTTACTTCGAGACCTACTCCGGCGTCCGCCGCTTTCTCGACGAGACCGTCGCAGCCGCCGAAAAGAACGGCTACGTCACGACGCTGTTGGGGCGCCGACGGGCCCTGCCGGATATCGACAGCCGGAACCGGCCGGTACGGATGCAGGCCCAGCGAATCGCCGTCAACACCCCGATCCAGGGTACCGCCGCCGACATCGTAAAGCGGGCGATGCTCAGGGTGTCCCGCCGCTTGGCAGACGAGGGGCTCGCGGCACAGCTCCTTCTCCAGGTCCACGATGAGTTGATCATCGAAGCGCCACCGGAGGAGCTTACGGCCGTCGAGGCGCTTCTCCGGGAGGAGATGGTGAGCGCCGTGGAGCTTTCGGTACCGTTGAAGGTAAACGTAGAGACCGGGGAGAACTGGGGAAGCTTCCACGAATGATCGTCGGGGTCGGGGGCAAGTGCTGCGCCGGGAAAGACACGCTTGCCGATGCTCTGAAAAGGGCCGGCTACGAGGAGATTTCGGTCGACGCCCTGGGGCACCGCGCCCTGGAGAGCCGGAGAGACGAGGTGGTGCGGGAGTTCGGCCCGGGTATTCTTGCCTCGGACTCCCGGATCGACCGGAAGGCCCTCGGTCGGATCGTCTTTTCCAATACGAAGGCCCGTAAAGCTCTCGAAGCCATTGTTCACCCCGAAATGAAGCGCCTTCTGGCCGCGGAAATCGCGGCCCGGACCTCCGACCCTGCCCGGACCTCCGACCCCGCCCCGGGCGAGGTAGACATCATCATCAACGCCGCCCTCATCTTCTACATGGGACTCCACACCCTCTGCGATCTCGTCGTCTGGGTCGAGGCATCGTGGTTCCGGCGCTTGCTCCGGGCCCGGAAGAGGGATGGACTTACGACGCTGGATATCCTCCGGCGATTTTGGACGCAACGGCACCTGGGGCCTCATTCTTACTCCGAAAGTGTCGATATTTATATTGTAAAGAACGAAGGGGCACGGGAACGTCTCGAGGGGCGGCTCCAATCAATTGGCCTTCTCGATAGATAGGTGGGAGACGGTGGAACGGTACCGAAGTCTTATAGTCATCGCCAGCATTGCTTTTTTCGTAGCCCTCGTCTTGGGCGTCGGCCTCTTTTTGTTGTATCCCCGGACAGATGAAGGTGGGGTGCTCGCAGCGGCCCGGGGAGACGACGAAGAATTCGACCCGATCGAGTATCTGCGGGCCCCGGACGCGGCGCCGCCGGAGTTTCGTCCTCCGGACCCCGACGAGGACGAACCGATTATTATCATCTACGGCGACGAAGATGAGGCGGTATCCGAGGAGCTGCCGGCGCAGGGTCCTGCTCCGGGTCCGGAGGACGACGCCGATGCGGCTCGGGATCGGGACAACCCGCCGGTAACCACCGCGGCACCCGAGACGCCCGAAGCGAGGCCCGCACCGGCAGAAGCACCTGCCCGGCCCCAGCCGGTTCGCGCGGCGCCGACGGTAACCGAGCCCCGGCGCGTCAGGGTTACCGAGTACTGGATTCAGGTGATCTCTTCGCCGAGTCGTGATACGGTAGAGCAGGCGAAGCTTCGTCTCGAGGAGGAGCGCCTCAGTGGCCGGATAACGTCCAAGAGTGTCGAAGGGCGAGATTTCTATCGGCTGCGCGTCGGCCCGTATAGCGATAAATCGGAAGCGTCCAAATTTCTCGATTGGATTCGGGAGATAAACGACTTCTCCGGAAGCTACATCTCGGAAGAGTACCCGCTCCGAACCGCCAACTAGCCGGATTCTATGTCGCAAGAACACGAACACCTCCATTGGAAAGAGCACGGCGTAGAACACATCTACGACGCCCACATTTTTCAGGTGATGAAGGCCGACCGGGAAGCCTCCGACGGCCGGCGTCATAGTTTCGTCTACCTGGACAGCCCGAACTGGGCCAACGTTATCGCCCCGGTAACTCGGGCCGACGGCGTCGAGTGCCTGGTGATGGTGCGACAGTACCGGCAGGGGGGCGGTTTCGTCACCCTGGAGTTTCCCGGTGGCGTCGTCGACCCCGGGGAGGACCCGAAGCTCGCGGCGTTGCGGGAGCTCGAAGAGGAGACCGGCTACACGGCCGCCGATGCCCTCTTTCTCGGCGCGGTAAACCCGAACCCCGCGTTTATGAACAACGAAGCCCTTACCTTCCTCGCCCGGAACGTAAAACCGCGGTCGTCTCAGTCTCTCGATCAGAACGAGATTGTCGACGCCGAATTGATTCCGGTGGCGGAGGTTATCTCCGGGGAACGGAAGGAGTTCCTCAACCACGCTGTGATGGTGAGCGCGCTGTACTGGTACCGGGAGTACCTCGAAGGGCGGTGGTCCGACCGCAAGGCTCCTCCCACCCACTAGCCTCTCTCTCGAAACAACTTGGCCTCCCGGCAGACCTGGGTTACCTTAGATATAGCTTACTCTAATGGTGAGGTTTGAGGCCATGTCCAGACCACGTTCGAAGAAGAGCACCCTCAAAGGATCTCCCGCCAATCGGGAGAAGCAGCGAGAGGAGAAGGCGCAGCGGGCGAAGCGCCGGAAACGAATCCGGGCTCTACGGGGGGCTCTCATCGCCGCGGCGGTTTTGGCCGTCGGGGGTGGTGCTCTTTTTGCCTTGAATATGCGGGAAGAAAAGGTTCTTGACCTTTCCGTCGTCGGTACGGGAACGCCTGCGGTGGTGCAGGTTCACGACATAACCTGTCCAGTCTGCACGGAGCTCAGGCGAAATGTCGAACGAATAAGCGGAGACTATTCGGATCGGGAGCTTCTTATTCGCGTAGCCGACGTAGCCACGGAAGAAGGCCTGGCCTTTGCCGCGGAGTACACGACCGCTCGGCGCGCCACGCTTTTGTTTATCGATGGTGATGGGGAGCTCGTCGACGAGCAGACCGGAGCCCTTACGCCCGCCGATCTGCGAATTCTCTTCGACCGCCACGCCCAAGCCGCCCCATAAACCGCACAAAGGCGCCGACCGGACATCGCTACGCGATGACCGGCTTGAAACAATGGTCCACTCACTTAGTGGACATAGAGGCGCCGACCGGACATCGCTACGCGATGACCGGCTTGCAACTCCGGCCTACTCATCTAGTAGGCATAGAGGCGCCGACCGGACTCTGCCACGCAGAGACCGGCTTGCAAACTTGGCCTTCTCAACGAAGGCACAAAGGCGCCGA
>CAYPUT010000037.1:0-21028 GCA_964413945.1 uncultured Spirochaetaceae bacterium | reverse complement strand
GACCTCCAAAAACCAGCGTGAGCCGCGAGCCCAGCCCTGGCACTCAGGGCGCTGGGGGCTCTGGTGGCTTCGTCCATGGAGTCGATAGCGCTTTGCATCCGACCAAACTCGGTCCGGAGCTGTTGTTCTCTGCGGTCGAGGCGGTCGTTCATGCGGTCCATGTCGTTTTCGGTACGGGCAATCCGGGCGTCGATACCCTGAGTACGACTCGCGATTATCCCACCGATCTGGACGTAGGGAGCGACGTAGCGTTCAACTTCGAAGGCGGCGCCCGAATCGACGACTTGATCGCCGTCGGTATCCCAGCCGAAAAGCTCTTTCATTGCCCGAAAATCCGAAGCGAGAACGCGATCGAGGTCCTGTTCGCTAATTTCGAGGTATCCCCGGAGGCGGGAGGCGGTATACCCTCCGGTGTTCGCCCCCGCGGCGTTGGTAGAGATACCCGCCTGGGCGAGAAGCGAGAGCCGTCTCCCTGCGCTTGTCTCGTAGGGATTCATCATGATGTTCTGGAGACTCTGCCGGAGTTGGTTAAGCGTCGATTCTCCCTGAAACAGCCCGAGGCGCTCCCGGGCGACTTCCCGTTCTTCGTCGGTAAAATAGCCGACCTCGTTGACGAGCGATTCGTTGTTCCGCGTAAGGATGTTTACGTCTCGAACGATCTGGTTGTATTGGCCGATAAAGCCGATCACCGCCTCTTTCGCCCCTTCCCGGTCGGGCTCGACCGAAAGGGTTAAGGGAACGCGTCCTGGATTGTTCAACGTCAGGGTAACACCGGGAATAGCGTCCTCTATGGTGTTCGAATCCCGGGTAACCCGGACACCATCGATCAAGAGTTCGGCGTCTGCGGCCGTGTCGACGGCGTTGACCGGCCGGGTGTCTCCGCGAGCCGCGGTGTCATAGATTTCCAGATTGCGAAGCTCGAGCGTGCGGTAGGTGTTCCGGTTTCGGATGTTCAGGCCCCGGATAGAGTCCACAAAGTCGCTCAAGCTCAGACGCAGGGGTACGAACTCTTCGGTTTCCGAAATCTCCGGCAGAGGCACGACGTTGCTTCCCTCCTGGGCGAAGAGAATCTGATTATCCCGTACCACCGGAGGAGGCCCTTCCGGCTCGACTTCCGCCAAGGGCGCCCGGGATGGCGCGTTTTGGATGGTGATGTCTTCCAGAGTAACGCCCTCTCCCGGCGGCACCTCGGGGCCCGGCGGAGGAGGGGAGGGAGACCAGTCCTCTTCGGCGTCGCTAAGCCGCACCTCCCCCTCAAGCACGATGGTGGGGCTTATCGAGAGCGCAGGGGCAACCGGAAGCGATACTTCCCCCCCGGGTCCGACGACTATTCTGTCTTCTTGGACCGAAACACGCTCCGAGGAGACGGGGCGGGTCCAGGGCTGCAGTAACTCCGGGGAGGCCGAGAGGTCCCGCCGGCTGTCGGAGACCGTCTCCACGATGCCGGCGGAAAGGGCAAAGGCGAGGGCCGCTTCCTCGAAGAGAAGAGAGTTTGCGGCGCCGGTAATCTGACTCTCGAGAGAGAGAATCTCCCGGTCCCGGGTGGACCGGACGACCCGGGCCCGAAGGATGCCGGCTCCCCGTTCGTTAATCTCTTCTGCGAAGGCTGCCAACCGGCCTCCGGAAAAGGTAAACGCAATACGTTCCTCGCCGACCCGGAATACGTACCGCCCCGGAGGGACGCGGTAGTCGAGGGGCAGGGGCTCCGAATGGAAACGGTCGGCGGTGGCCACCGAAAAAACCTCGATCTCGGCCGTCTGTTCCTCGGCGCTTCGAACCGCGGTAGCCGTCAAAACGGACTCGTCGGAGGAGGAGGCGATCCGGTCGTTAAAAGGGGTCTGAAAGCCGAAGAGAAACCGGGCGCTTTCCCGGAGCGCCTCGAGGGAGGTTCCAAGGTCCTGCCAGACCTGCCGCTCGGTCTCGTAACGCGCTACACTGTCTTCCATCCGGTTCAACGGAAGGCGCTCCACCTCCATCAGCTCTTCGATTACCCGCTCGGTATCGAGGCGGCCGTCGGAGGAGGATATTCCGGGAACGGAGATCTGCGAAAACGCGAGGACGCCGCTTATGAATAAGAATGCGAGAGAAAATATCGATTTCATGTCGTCTCCCCTCCCAAGGCGACGATCGCAGGGGCGTCTATCGTCCTCTCAGATCTGTTCGTCAATCAAAAGGCCGACGGCTTCCCGAATTTTGACGTGCAGTCGTTGAAGCGCCTTGGGAGGAAGCTCCTTAATAACCTTATCGGTCCGCGTGTCTATGACTCTTACCACAACCTGACCGAGGTCGTCGTTAATGGAGAATTTTAGCCTGCGGTTCAGAAGGTTTGCTACGGTCTGAAGCTCGCTCGTTACGATCTCGATCTCCGGCACGTCGGGCTTTGGTGGATCGATCTGGGGAGCCGGCACGGCCTCCGAAGAGTTTCGACGCACCGAGCTTTGTGCCCGATCCGCCATGCCTGGGTCCTGCGTAATGCGTGTCACATCCATGGACATACAGTACCTCCGTGTTCTTCCAAGACAGAGGGAGGCGCGCCCCTCCCCCCGTCAATCCGTGGGAAAGCAGATGACGTCCAGAAATCTCTTTCCTCGGACGGAAGATCAAACCCTAACCGAGAAGCTGTAGAACAGCCTGGGGCTGGGTATTCGCCTGAGCCAGCATGGCGGTGTTGGACTGAATCAGAATCTGATTCTTTACAAAGTCCACTACCTCGGAAGCCATGTTGACGTCTCGAATCTGCGATTCCGCAGCGGCTAGGTTTTCCGCGGCAATCGCAACCCCTTCTTGGGCCATCTCAAAACGGTTTTGATAGGCGCCAAGGTCGGCACGCTGCTTCGAAACGGTACGAAGCGCGGCGTCAACCACACCGATGGCTCGGTTCGCTGCGTCGGCGTTGGAGATGGAAATGGTTCCCTCTTCGCCTTGTGCACCCTGGAGACCCAGAGCGGCAGCGTTCATAGTGCCGATAAAGGCGGTCTCATTCTGATCCATGTTCGCTCCAACCTGGAACTGGACCCCGACAGCCTCCGCCGCATCGCCGGCGAACCGCCCGGTAAGGAGGTTCATTCCGTTGAACTGCGCGTGGGAAGCGATTCGGTTTACCTCATCTACCAACTGGGAGACCTCGACCTGGATTTGCATCCGGTCTTCGGCCGTGTAGATTCCGTTAGCCGACTGAACCGACAGCTCTCGTATCCGCCCCAAAATGTCTTGGGTTTCCTGCAGGTAGCCTTCAGTCGTTTGAATGAAGCTGACCGCATTCTGGATATTCCGTTCTGCCTGGTTTAGGCCACGGACTTGGCTCCGAAGCTTCTCCGACACCGCGAGTCCCGACGCATCATCGCCTGCGCGATTGATCCGCATACCCGAGCTCAACGCTTCGATGTTACCCGTGATTTCCCGGGTTCTGAAGCCGAGAGTCCGGTTTGCGAACTCGGCACTCATGTTGTGATTAATAATCATATATACCTCCCTGATACGATTTCGAAGGGCAATCCGTGCCCTTCGTCTCTAGGTCGATTGGACTGCCCCGGAGGTGCGCGGTACCCCAGTGCCTGTTCCATAACCAGAGAGACAAGCCCGGCTCTAAAAAGAACCGGGCAGTCCCACTGTTCTCGACCTTCAAGGAGGATGCTTGTCAAAGATCGGTAGACAGAATTCTGCCTACTTAATACTACCCCGCTAACCCAGCAATTGCAAGACGGACTGGTTCTTGACGTTTGCCTGGGCCAGCATAGCCGTACTCGACTGAACCAGAATCTGATTCGTCGTGTACTTCACTACCTCGTTCGCCATGTCGACGTCCCGAATCTGGGATTCGGAGGCCTGCATGTTCTCGGCGGCGATGTCGATACCCTTAATGGCCATCTCCAGGCGGTTCTGGTAGGCACCGAGGTCCGCGCGCTGCTTGTTGATGGTTTTGAGGGCTGCATCGACGACGCCGATCGACCGGTTGGCGAGATCAGGAGCCGACAACGAAAGAGGATCGTTGTTGAAATCCTTCACGCCGAGGGCGAGGGCGGTCATCGTTCCGATGAATACCCGTTCCCGCTGGTCCATGTTGGCGCCGATGTGGAAGTACATGCTCGCGGTAACCACGTTCTCGCCGGTGGCCCGGGCAAACCGTCCGGTAAGGAGGTTCATCCCGTTGAACTGGGCGTGAGACGCGATCCGGTCAATTTCGTCGACGAGCTGGGAAACCTCGACTTGGATCTGCATCCGGTCTTCGGCGGAGTAGATACCGTTCGAGGACTGTACGGCGAGCTCCCGGAGCCTCTGCATGATGTCCTGGCTCTCCTGGAGATAGCCTTCGCTCGTTTGGATGAAGTTGATACCGTTGGAGGCGTTTCGAGACGCCTGATTGAGCCCTCTGATCTGGGAGCGCATCTTTTCGGAGACGGCGAGGCCGGAAGCGTCGTCGCCCGCCCGGTTGATCCGCATGCCCGAGGAGAGCTTTTCGATATTGCCGGTAACCCGTCGGTCGACTACACCGCGGACGCGCTGGGCAAACATTGCGCTTAAGTTGTGATTGATAATCATTCATTTTCCTCCGTGAATTTCCTGTCCGGCGGCATCCGTGCCCCCGGAACCTTCGTGTCTTGTTGGTCGAGCATCCTCCTCTTCGCTTTTCCCCGGCAGGGTGCTAAACCACCGGAGTTATGCGCCGATAATCGAAGGAGGGAGTCCCACTACCGATAGAACCTACCGAAGGGAACCGACCTCTTCCGTCCTATAATCGGCGACACCAGTCGTCGGCTTGAGGAAAAAAAATGGAAAGACGGGAAAAAATTCGGTATGCAACCGGTCTCCTGCCGAGATCTACTCGCTCAGGAGATCGAGGTAGCGCTTGGCGACCGGATCTTCCGGCTCGAGCTCGAGAACGGTCCGGAAGTAGCCCATCGCCTCTTCCTGCCGACCGGTCTTGAGGGCGAGGACTCCGAGGTTCGAGATAACCTTTGGGTTCTCCGGCTCTAACTGCAGGGCTTTTCGGAGTGCTTCCGCCGCGTCCGCGTAGTTTTCGAGCTCCATGTTGCAAATCGCAAGCTCGTTGAGGGAATCGACTTCCTTCGGTGCGAGCTCGAGGGCCCGGATAAAGGCGTCTCGGGCGTCCTCGTACCGGCCGAGGCGGCGGTAGCCCCACCCGAGGAGAAACCACGCGTTCCACACCTTGGGATGCTCGTTCAAGAAGGCCCGGGCGCGTTTTATCCCTTCTTCTTCCTGCCCGAGTTGGATAAAGTCGTAGGCTTCCTTAAAGAGCTGGTCCGCGAGGTTCTGAGAATCGATTCTATCGACAACCTTCTTTACCTCTGCAATTTTCTCTGTGTCCTCCGAGGAGGCCATGTAGGCGGTAAGGTTGGTCCTGGCGTCGGAAAAGTTTTGTTGCTTTAGAAAGAAGTAGCCGGCGTTCAGGTAGGCTTCGGGAATTACGTCGTCCTGCCGGAGGAGCTCCCGGTAGGTTTCGAAGGCCCGGTTGATGTAGCTCTCCGCCTGTTCTGCGTCCTCGACGGCGGATGCCTGGGCTCCCCGCTGCTCGTAGAGCAGGGCGAGGTTGAGCCGCGGCCGGGGATCCTCCGGTAGAAGCCCCTTTAGCGCACGGAATATCTCCTCGGCGATCACATAGTCTTGGTTCCGGGCCTTTATTATGCCCGTCTCGGATAGCTCGTCCACCAGGTCCGGTCGGGCCGCCAGAATAAAGGAGCGGTAGTATTCGGCGTGCTCGTGCTCCTCGTCGTAGGCGAGAATTTTGAGCATGGCGGAAATAATCTGCTCCCACCGCAGATCTTGGGGATCCCATTGGTCGAACCCACCGGCCACTTCGACCGGAAGCAGAATCTCCGGGTCGAGCTGAAAGTCTTCGATGGTTTTCTCGGTTCCTTCGGGCAGGGAGATATAGATGATGCTTTCCAGCTCCGGATGCGTCACTGGGTTGGTTCCTTTCGTGCGTTCTTGTTGGCCTTTATCAAATTGTTCATACGCACCTTGTAATCGAGGGGCACCTTGTCCTCGTCGTATTGGAGGGCGAAGGCGGCGATGTCGTTTCGTCCTTCTACCGGGTCGAAACGAACGACCGTTCCCGGGATAACCAGGGCTCCCTGTTTTTCCGTAAGCGGAAGCCGGAGCTCCGCGCTCTTGTTCACCAGGAATTTTGCAAGCCCCATCAGGATAACCTTGGCGCCGCCGAAGGAGAGGTCCCGAATAATGCACTTCCTCGGTACGCCGTCGATGGTCAGTCGGCACTCCTTCGGGTCGATCCCCATAATCGCCGCCGTCCGGACCGTCAAGACGACCCGCTCCTCCTTGCGCTTCTGGGATAGAACGTTGGCCTCGAGCAGCTGCCCGAGAATCTCGATGAGGTCGTCGGGAGGACGCTGGGTGTAGGCCAGGCTCATAAAGCTCAAGTCCGGTTTGTCCTTTCCGTAGGGCGTATACCCGGTGACCTTCGAGGACACAAAAAACGAGAGGGGATCCGGCTTGTCCTTCTGGAAAAAGCTAAACCGCAAGGATACCAGGTTATTGGCCTTCCGGACGGTTTCGTTGAGAGAACCGGTGATGTTTGCTATGATCCTCGCACCCACCAGCGAACTGGAGTAGACGATACAGGGCCACTGATAGCCCAGACAGCGCAAGTATACCTGTTTGGGGTAGAGGAGAATGGCCTGGGTGACCTCTTTCGTAAACGTTACTTCGATGTTGCTAAACTGATCGTAGTAGCGTGAGATCTGCTGGCTGGTGGAGACGGGCATCGACAAGCGGATAGTACGGCGGTCCGTGTGGGATGTCAACCTTGGAGGAGCCATGCCTTCGGTCTACGGGATCGGAAACCCCCTTCTGGACATTATTATGAGCGCGACCTTCGACGCTCTCGAGGAGATCGGTGCGCCTCCGGGGAGCATGAATCTCGTCGATTCCGACGCACAGCGGAAGGTCATCGAGAAGTGCCACGTTAGGTCTATGCGGGCCGGAGGGAGCTGCGCGAACACCATTCGAGGTGTCGGATGGCTGTGGAATGGGGGCGACTTCTTCGAAGCTCCCTGTTACACCGGCGCCGTTGGAGAGGACGAGGCAGCCGTCAAATTCGAGGAGCTTCTCGTTTCCGAAGGGGTCGAGCCTCTCCTGGCGAAGAAGGGCCTGCCGACGGGTACATCGGCCATAGCCGTGACCCCCGACTCCGAGCGCACCATGTTTACCAACCTCTCGGCGTGCCGGGCTCTCGAGCTCTCCGATATCCATCCCGAGGCCATCGAAAGCAGCACCATTCTGCACACGACGGGTTACATGTGGGACACGGAAAACCAGCGTCAGGCCACCGAGGCGAGCGTCGAAGCCGCCCGAAAGAGGGGGGCTCTGATCTCCTTCGACATCGCGGATCCCTTCGTCGTCGAACGCTACCGGGAGAGCCTCGTCCAATGGATTCCCGGGAACGTCGACCTACTCTTTGCGAACGAAGAAGAGTTGCGGCGGCTTACCGGCGAAGCAGGCTCCCGGGAAGCCGTCGTGCGACGGGCCGAGCGTTTTGCTCCTCGGGTAGTGATGAAGGTTGGCGCCGACGGCTGTTACGTCGCGCACGACGGCGCTATACGCCAGGTCACCGGGGAACCGACCCGGGTAATTGACACTACCGGAGCCGGGGACGCCTTCGCCGGAGGATTTCTCTTCGGTCTTCTGAAGAATCTGCCCCTCGAAGCCGCCGCCGGTCTTGCCAACCGCCTCGCCGCGGCGATCGTCGGCGTCGAAGGATGCACCTATTCCGAGATCGACGCGGAGTGGGTCCGGAGAGTCATAGACGGGTGACGCGAGGCCTGCGAGCCGGCCGCCGGCTACCGCCCGGCATCCGGCGGCCGGGGTGTTTCCGAATCGAGGGAGCGGTCGAGCTTTTCGATTAGTTGGCCGGCGATTCTCTCGGCGGCCTCGGCGTCGGCGGATTCGTAGCCCTCGAGGCTTTTCCGAGCGCGAAACAGCTCGTCGACCGCGAGAAGTCCCGAGAGAATCGCGACCTTGAGAGGATCCGAGGTTTGGACGCTCCCTTGGATGTCCTGAATCTTGGTGTGAAAGTAATCGATCAACTCGGTAACGTAGACCGGGTCCTCGTCGGTCTGGAGGTAAAAGGAGGACCCTAAAAGTTCTACGCGGAGTCGCTCCATAGTGCTCTAAAAGATGTCGAGCTCGTTGGCTTCGTCGGTGGGCGCGGCAAGGGTGTCGCTTCCATCGGTGTCGTTTTCGGGCTCCGAAACGGTGTCCGGGACGGCGGGTGCCTCCGATGCTTCGGGGATCGTCGCCGTCGACTCGGCGTCTTCCGCATCGAGGCCCTCGAGGCGGTCGAGGGCCTTCTTTATGCCGTCTTCTATCTGATTCTGGTCCTTGGTAAACCGATCGATCCGCGTCTCTAACTCCGACACCCGCTCTTCGTATTGGCCGGCCTTAGTCCGGAGCTCCCGGTTTTCTTCCTGGAGCCCGGCGATTCGGTCGACCGCGCGGCGGACCCGCTCTTCGAGTAGTCGTATCTGCTCGAGGGTGATCATGCTGCCTGTTAGAGGGCGCTCTTGGCCTTGTCCACCAGGGCTTCGAAGGCTTTGGGATCCTCAATGGCCAGATTGGAAAGAGCCTTTCGGTTCATCGTTACTTCCGCCTTGTTCAGGCCATGGATAAACTGAGAGTAGTTTATCCCGTGACTCTTGGTTGCCGCGGAAATACGGGTTATCCAGAGCGAGCGAAAATCGCGCTTCTTGGTCTTGCGGTCCCGGTACGCGTAGCTCTGGCTCTTGGCTACCGCGTCCTTGGCCGTTCGGAAAAGCTTGCTCCTCCGTCCCCAGAAACCCTTGGCGTCCTTTAGAATCTTTTTTCGGCGATTCTTTCTTCTACTTCCGTCTACTGCACGTGGCATCTGTCTCTCCTATCCTTTGGGCCTATCCGTAGGGGAGGAGCTTCCGGGCGCGCTCGGTCTCTGCCTTGCTCAGAATGTCTGCATGGCGGAGGGATCGTTTTCGCTTCGTGCTCTTCTTGGTCAGAATGTGGCGTAGGCCCTGTTTCTTGTACTTTACCTTTCCGTTTGCGGTCAACTTATACCGTTTTGCGGCGCTCCTGCGCGTCTTCATCTTGGGCATCGTCTGCTCCTGTATGTGAACATGGTTCTTTCTTACGTTTCTTCGGGCTCCGGTTCCTTCGCCGCCGCCTTCTTCGCGCCGGGGCTCAGAATCATCGACATAAACCGACCCTCCATGACGGGCGCCCTATCGACATGGACGGTGGGATCCAGCATTTCGAGGACTTTATCGAGAACCACCCTCCCGAGCTCGGTGTGGGCCATTTCTCTTCCCCGGAAGCGGATCGTTACCTTGACCTTATTCCCCTCATCCAGAAATTCCTGGACGTGCTTCGTTTTGAACTGAAGATCGTGCTCCTCGATCTTGGGCTGCATCCGGATTTCCTTGAGCTTGAGCTGTTTCTGCTTTCGCTTGGAATCCCGGTTCCGTTTCTCCAGTTCGAACTTGTACTTACCGTAGTCGAGTAGCTTACAGACCGGGGGACGTGCCTGGGGGGCAACTTCCACCAAATCGACGCCTCTATCTCGGGCCATCTGGAGAGCCTCGACGGTGGGCACAATTCCCTTTTGTCCGCCGTCTTCGTCGATTAAGCGAACCTCCCGCACCCGAATTGCATCGTTGGTACGCAGTTCCTTGTTAGCCAATATGCCTCCTTATAACGTTTTGCCAACAGCCTACGAATTTCGCAATGTATCATTCGCCGCCGACAGAGTCAAACGGTAGAACTCCTCTTCGTTTATGGCATATGATATACGGGTACCTTATGGAACCGGTTATCATTCTGCTTCGGAGCATTAAGCAACTCGAAGAGGAGAGCCTCAATACATACCAGATCTACGGTGACATTACCGATCACTTCGGGCTCAAGAGACTCTTGCTCACCCTCGAAGAGGACGTAAAGTCCCACATAAAGACGGTCAACGAGATTCTCGACGATCCCAGTATGACGAGTCTATTCTCTTCTGAAAAAGCAGCCGTCCTTCCTGCTTCCTTTCCGGAGGTCGAGTACGCCTTCGACGCCAACATGGCGTACCGGGACTTCCTTCAAATGATACTCCGAAGGGAGCAAGCCGTCGCCGAACGGTACGAGGCCCTCGAATCGGCCGCTTCGGACGACGACACCCGGTTCACCTTCAAGCGCATGGCCGAAGATTGTCAAAAACACGTCTGGTTGGCCAAGGACCGGTACGACCTCGAGGCGCTCATCTAGCCCTGCTCCCCCCGGAGCACGATCAAGATCTCAGTTGCAAGTACGTTTCGCCCCGGAACCCAGAGAACTCGGCCGTGACGGAGGGCAATCTCGTCCAGTATATCCACCGAGAGCTCTCGGCAGAGCTCCACAAAGTCCCTTCGGGTACAGAAGTGAATGTTCGGCGTGTCGTGCCACTGGAAGGGAATGTGCTTGTTTACCGGCATCCTGCCCCCAATCCCGAGTTGGACTCTGTTGACGATATAGCCGAAGTTCGGAAAGTTGACGATAACCCGCTTGCCTACCCGAAGCATCTCCTTGAGGAGCATGACCGGCCGGTGGATCATTTGGAGCGTTTGGTTGAGGATTACGTAGTCGTAGCTTCCACTCCCGTAGTCTTTAAGCCCCTCGTCAAGGTCTCCCTGGAATACGCTGATTCCCCGGTCGATACACTTAAGAATCATCGCCTCTTCGATATCGACACCTCGTCCGTGAACGTTTCGCTCGGCTTTGAGGCGCGAAAGAAGCTCGCCGTCTCCGCACCCGAGGTCGAGGGCCGTCGACCCGGGTTCAACGAGGGAGACGATGGTGTCGTAGTCGCCGTGGAGTCGTTCAGATTTGATCATAGGTAGTCTCGAGAAACGCCTTGATTACGCCCTCTTGGCGACCGGTCTCCAACAAAAAGGAGTCGTGTCCGTAGGGGCTCGAAAGCTCGGTGTAGGAGACGTCCTTGTCGTTCTTCATCATCGAAAAGACCATCTCTTTGGATTGATACGGCGGGTAGAGCCAATCGGAGCTAAAGGAAACAACGAGGAATCGGCACTGGGCCCTGCTAAAGGCGGCATCGAGACCGCCGTAGCTCTCGCTTAAGTCGAAGTAGTCCATAGCCTTGGAAAGATAGATATAGGAGTTGGCGTCGAATCGGTCGACGAACTTCCGCCCCTGATACTCGAGGTAGCTCTCCACGGCGAACTGGTCGGAAAAATCGAACTCGTAGCGCGCTTTCTCCTGGAGTTTGCGGCCGAACTTCATTCCCATCGACTCGTCCGAGAGATAGGTGATGTGGCCAACCATCCTGGCGATCGCGAGACCCCGGGAAGGAACCTCGCCGTCGTAGTAGCGCCCCTGATTCCACCGGGGGTCCGAGGTGATGGCGTTCCGGCCCACGGCGTTGAAGGCGATGCCCTGGGCCGTCAGGCGCGTGGTGGACGCCAGGACCAGGGCGGAACGGAGCCGGTCCGGGAAGCCGACGGCCCATTCGAGAGCCTGCATCCCCCCCATGGAGCCACCGGCGACCGCGAGAAGCCTCTCGATCTCCAGGTGATCGACCAGCTGTACCTGCACCTTGACCATGTCGTGGATGGTTACTACGGGAAAATCGATAGCGTAGGGTTTTCCGGTTTCCGTATTGATGGAGCCGGGTCCCGTGGTCCCCTGGCATCCGGCGAGGACGTTGGAGCAGATAACGCAGTAGCGGTCGGTATCGAACGCTTTACCCGGGCCGATCATATCGTCCCACCAGCCGGGGTGGGTGTCCTCCGGGGAATGGTACCCGGCCGCGTGGGCGTCTCCCGAGAACGCGTGGAGAACGAGGATCGCATTGTCCCGCTTCCCGTTGAGCTCGCCATAGGTCTCGTACCGGACGGTAATCGGGCCGAAATCCCGGCCGCTGTCGAGAACGAGGCCGGTACCCGGGGAACCGAAGGTGAACTCCTGATAGCTAACGATGCCGAGACCCATGGTTCAATGGAGATTAGGGAGGCGAAACTCCGGTGTCAATAGCGGGAGGTTTTCCCGGGCCGACGTACTTGCAAGCCGGGGAGGGTAGTGATAGCTTTTGGCTTCTCATGGGACTCTATCTGTTGTCATCGCCTCTGTTAACGGCCTTTCTCATCGCCGCATTCTTCCAGGACACTCACGTAGGGAGGCTCGTGCTTCCGGCAATCCGGGGGGTCGTTTCCGGACTCCTGCTCCTCCCGGTGACGCTCCTTGTTACCTCGGCGATCCCGCTTGTCTTTTCCGGCTGGTCGTTGTGGATTCGCATCTCGATTCTGGAGTTCTTGCTTCCGGGGCTCCTTGGGACTCTCGCGTTTCTCGTCTGGGATTTCCGGAAAGGGCACACCGACGACCGGGGGAGTGTCGTCGCAGCCTCCGCCTTCCTCGGCGGCTTCCTCTTTGTCGACATCCTCGCCCGGGTCATCGGTACCCGAGGGATTCTCGACGGCTACGAGCTTTTTCTCCTTCCGATGGCGCGGTCTCTCATCATCGGGTACATACCGCTGTTAGTGGCCTGCTGGGCCCGGGAGGCGAAACCCCTGCGTTTCGGCTACCTCGCTCTCCTCAGCCTTATGCCCTGGCTACTCTCGGTAGCCGGTACCCTCCACGAGCTCAAGTTTATTCCCGTCGCCCATCTGTTGGGGATCTTTCTCTTCGTAGCCGGGGTCACGGGGTACCGGTTTCTCCGTATGATCTACCTCCCGGGCCAGGGGTTGTGAGCAGGACTCCCGGCGGGGCACCGGGACGCCGTCCTGCTCCACCGGCGGCCGTATCCCTCTTCTTGTTTACTCTGACCCTCTTTGTCTCCTGCAGCGACGACTATCTTCTGGTCGCCGACCCGGTATTCGAAACGCTCTTTGCGCCGGAAAACGTCGGGAAGGAACGCATTCGGAAACAGATAGAGGAAAAGAGGAATCGCTCGGTCGGTTGGGCTCCGTCGCTGAGCTTCGACGAGAATCTCGGGAACCAGATAGACTCCATCCTCTCCTCGGAAACCCCGAATAAGGGGGTCATTCTGGCGCCTCTTCTCTTTAACGAAGCTCCGGCCCTTGCCTCCGGCTACCCGGAGTTGGGGTTCTTGCTTCTCGCCGAGGCTCCGGACGAACGGGCGAACCTCACGTCGATTCGCTTCGACCGGGTCGAAGCGTTCCGGGAAGCCGGAAACGCCGCGGCAGACCACCTGCTAAAGGCCGGCGCCTCGCTGGTGCTCTTTTCGCAAGTGGAAGGTGAGACGGCACGCCGGGAGCTTGATGCCTTCGAGGAGGCGATTTCTCCCACCTCCGTGGGCCGGCGCTTTATCTACTCCCGGGCGCCGGAGCGAGAGACGATACGCCGGCAGATTCTTTCGGTCGGCGAAGGGACTTATCTCTGGGCCTTCTTTCTCCGGGGAAACAGCCCCTTTGCCCTCGATCTGATCGCTTCCCGGGGGGACCCTGCGGTGGCCGAAGACCTCGGTCCCGGAACGGGGTATGACGGCTTTGTCATCGGCAGCGTCGAACGGGACTACGTCGATGCCATCGGCCGCGGAGTCGAGGCGCTGGAAAACGGGTCTCCCGGGACGGCCCTCGGAAGATCGGTGGTCGTTGTTCCGGCGACGTTCGTAAGCCGATCCAGGGGGATTTCCGGCGCACAAATAACGACCGAATAAAGCAAGAGATACGGACAAAAGCCCCGGAGGACCATTTGACAAAGCAAACCCGTGCAAATATAATTCGGCTGAGATCATTTTGGAATCTTTTGACTTATGAAACAAAGGAGTGGAGAATGATACAAGGAAGCCTGAAGGCCCTTGGCCTCGTGCTACTTGCGTTTCTCCTTGTCTCCCCCGTCTTCGGGCAGGCCGCGGATCGACCGCAAAACTTCGAGTCAATTATGCTCGACGACTTTGACGATCCGGAAACCAGCCAGTGGATGGTGCTAGGGAGCAAGTTCATCAATGAGGACGCGTATCCTCTGGAGTACCAGCTGGTCGAGGCGTGGCCTGAAGCTGTCTACCGACGGCCGCCGGAGGGAGAGGAGCTTCGTTCCCTCGGTATTCGAGCGGCGTTTAACCGTCAAGGCTACAACTACTTGGAGATCGTGCCGGTTGAAGAAGGGGACGACGGCGATATGGTTCCCCGAGCGCTTCCCCTTCCCGGACGGGTCCGGAACCTCGACATGTGGGTCTGGGGCTCTAACCGCAGCTATTACATAGAAGCGATTCTCCGGGATCATCGGGGGATAACGCATACCCTCCACTTCGGCGAGATCGGCTTCCGCGGATGGCACAACATCAAGATGGACATACCGACCTATATTCCGCAGGAGGTTACCTATGTGCCCCAGCGGCAGGGCCTCGAGCTCGTCAAGCTCGTCCTCTGGACACGTCCTGAGGAGCGGGTCGACCAGTTCTACGTCTATCTCGATAACCTAAAGTGCTTCACGGATACCTTCGACGATCCCTTCGATGGCGAGCTCCTCGCCGATCCGGAGTACGTTGATCAACTCTGGGGAGGTAGCGAGTAATGCGACGATATCTTCTGGTTCTTCTGTTAGGTGCTGTCGCGGCCGTAATGGTTTCCGCACAGAACGAGATAGACCCCGCCGACCTCGGCCGGGACACGGCTCAGCAGGCCCTTCAAGAGGTCTCGGTTTCCCGCTTCGAGGACCCCGGCTTCTGGAATGTCTACATCCCAAGCGATCAAGGGGTTATTACCCACATCCGGCTCGAAGGGGCTCCCCGGGGTAGGGAGCCGATTCCCGCGGAGGAAGAGGCGGGCATAACCCCCCAAGACCGATACGTCCTGGGTGTCAAGACCGAGTTCTTCCCGCCCCGTTCCGACACCTCACTCTTCGTCCAGGCCCGGCGTCCCCTCGCGGTGCCCGGTATCGCGAAGACTATCTCCGTTTGGGTGGTCGGAAGAAACTTCAACCACCGTCTCTACGTGGTGCTCCGGGATCAGTTTGGAGGGCAGCTCCAGCTCTATATGGGGCGATTGAACTTTTCGGGGTGGAAGCAGCTTACCGTTGCAGTGCCTCCTACGATCAATCAGCGGGACGTACACTATCTGCACCGGACCGGTATCCAGATCGTCGGTTTCCTCATTGAACCCGATCTCTTGGAAACCTACGGCCAGTATTACGTCTATTTCGACGACCTTCGTGTCCTCTCCGATCTGTTCAACGAGCAGTCCCGGGACGTCGACGATATGGTCGACTCCTGGTAGGAGCCGCGACTTAGAGAAAGAGCCCTCTCGTTGGAGAGGGCTTTTTTGTAAAGACGTGTTATGACCGACCATTTTGAGTTCTTGCGCAACGTCTATTTTTTTAGGGATCTCAAGGACCACGAAATCCAACGAATCTCGGAGCTCTGTGAAGAGACCGAGTTCCGTCCCGGGGACATAATCGTTCAGGAAGGCACACCCGGGGACAAGTTCTTTATCGTGCTCTCGGGGCAGGTCGAGGTCTGGCAGAGCTACGACAAGGGGACCGGCGACCTTCTTGCGGTCCACGGTCCCGGCCATCTCTTCGGGGAAATGGCCCTGGTCGACGAGGAACCCCGGAGCGCGAGTGTGGTGGCGAGAACCGCGGGGCATATGCTCTCCCTTACCCGGGAGCAGTTTCATGACGTGCTGACCGAAAGTCCGTCGGTTGCCCTATCGGTTACCCGATCGCTTTCGGCTATGGTCCGAAAGAGCAACCAGAGTTATGTCGAGCGCCTCAGGAGCCGGAACCGGCAGCTCGAAGAAGCCTACCGTAATCTCCAGGAGGCGCAGGAGGAGTTGCTCCGTGCCGAGCGGCTCTCGAACCTCGGGAAGTTCTCGTCGATGATCCTTCACGATATTCGGAATCCCCTCTCCATTCTCCGGGGTTACGGCGAGCTTATTCAGGTGCGACCGGAGAACGAGGAGCTCGTCGCCAAATACGCTCAGAACATCGTCCGGGAGTCCGACCGGTTGAACGACCTCGCCTCGGAGCTTCTCGACTACAGCCGGGGAGAGATCCGCCTCGACGTGACCGTGGTCTCCCTGTCCTCTCTTCTGAAGGATCTCGAGGAGCGGGTCCGGGAGCGGCTTCGCAGCAAGGGAATAACGCTGGAGATACAGAACGAGGTCGAGGAGCTCGTTCTCCTGGACCACAACCGCTTGCTGCGTGTTCTTGCGAACCTGGTAGACAATGCCCGAAAAGCGATGCCCCGGGGTGGAAAGATAGCCCTAGAGGTTGCCCACGGCAGCAGCGGGTGGTTCCGCTTGACGGTGGCCGATACCGGGGAAGGCATGACGAAAGAGGTGCTCGAGCGGATCTTCGAGCCTTTCTACAGCTCCTCCCGGGAAGCGGGTACCGGCTTGGGGATGGTCATCGTCAAGCAGATCGTCGAGGCCCATGACGGCTCCATCGTCGTTGAAAGCGAGCCGCGTGAAGGCACGACCGTCCTGATCACCCTCCCGCTAAAGAACTAACGCATCTTCGGGCACCCGCCGGGCCCTCGATGGGCGGGAGGTAGCCCTATCGGTCCAATCCCAGCCGGCGAAAGTTTTCCCCGGTTTCCGAAACCACCTCTTCGGGCGGTATGCCCCGGGCCTCGGCGATCGTCCGGGCAACGATACCCAGGGTTCCGGGGTGATTATTCTTTCCTCGATACGGAAGCGGAGCGAGGAAGGGCGAATCCGTCTCGATAAGGTACGCGTCCGAGGGTGCCTTCGCCGCCGCTTCCCGAATATCGGCGGATTTCTTGTAGGTAACGTTACCGGCAAAGGAAACGACGAAGTTCAAGTCGATAAACGAGCGTGCCTCCTCCCAGCTTCCCGAGAAACAGTGCATGATGCTTCTTCGGCCCGGAGCGCGCCCTTTGAGAAGCTCGAGGAGGTCCGCGGTAGCTTCCCGGTTGTGGATGATAACCGGTAGGTCGAGGCGGTTGGCTATCTCGAGCTGAAGCAGAAAAAGGTCGATCTGCATCCGTCGCGGTGCGTAGTCGCGATACCAGTCCAATCCAATCTCCCCGAGGGCGACGACGCCGGGCGACTCGAGAGCCCCCGGGAGCTCCTCTTCCACCCGGTCCGGACTAACGCTGCCGGATTGGGAAGGGTGGAAGCCCATCGTTCCTCGAAGGTAGGGATAGCGCTCCAAGCGTGCGAGGCGTTCCGCCGCATCATCGAGAGAGATAGAGACTTCCAAGGCTGCAGCGAGTCCGGCAGCGTACAATTCCGGGAGGAGGGCCTCGACGTCGAGACTTCGGCTCGCCATCACGGCGGGATGGAAGTGAGAGTCGACCGTTCCCGGGTAGATATCGATAGGCGGGAGGGTTTTCCGGGGCATTGTAGTCAGCCTGACTCGTCGATACGGCCGAGATAGTAGTCGCGGTACCCCCGGCCCGGCGAAAGCTCGCGGCCCGGCGGAAGCTCCGGGCCCGGAGCCAACTGCCGAGGCATCCACACCTCATTAAAAGGGGTGGAGCGCTCCCGGCGCCAATAGAGGTACCGAATCGGTACGATTTCGAAGAGCCGCTGCTCCGGACGCCGGGAGAAGTGGGCAAACGAGCCCGGGTGGGCGTCCCGGTAGGCATCGGAAATCTCGGCATGGGCAGCGTCGAGGGGATGCCCCAAGGAGCGTGCCCGGCCTTCGACGGTAAGCGGTCCCCCGGAGAGAGCCACTCGGGCGTTCCACCGGATCTGCCGCGCTTTGGTGGACCCGGCATGCGTCTGAAAGTAGAGGCGTTCCCGAAAGAGAACCACCGAAACCATCCTAACGGTTGTCCGGCGCCACCGACAGGTGGCGAGGGCCAGGTTCCGGTTAAGCTCCGGCAGGTTCAGGAAGAACTCTCTGAGCTCCCCGGTTTCTCCGGGGGACAGCGTCTCGACGAAAGGCTTCACGCCCTTGAGTGTATCATCTTCCAACCCGCCCTTGAATCCCCGTGCCATTAGTGTTCTACTGCGACCATGGCAGACAAACGATTGATTCCCCTCGGCAGCGACACCGCCAGCACGCCGACGGAGGGCATGCGAAAGGCGATGGCGGCGGCCGAAGTCGGAGACGAGCAGCGCCGGGAGGACCCGACGGTCAACGCTCTCTGCGAGCGGGTGGCCGCGCTTTTGGGTCACGAAGACGCGCTCTATCTTCCGTCGGGAGTTATGTGTAATCTCGTCGGGATAAAGGCCCACACGTCGCCCGGGGACGTCGTATTCGCCGAGAGTATGTCCCACATTATCCGAGCGGAGTCCGCGGGAGCCGCCCTCGCCTCGGGGGTTCTTATCGAAGCGATTCCCACCGAGACCGGCATCTTTACCGCCGCGGACCTCCTTGCGGCTCTGGAGGAGAGCCGGTCGGCCCCGTACCCCTACGCGGCCCCGGCCCGGTTGGTCTGCTTAGAACAGAGCCACAACTTCGGCGGCGGTACGGTCTGGACCCCAGCCGAAACGGAGGCGATAGTCGAGGCGGCCCGGGAGAAGGGGCTTGCAACTCACCTCGACGGCGCCCGGCTGTTGAACGCCACGACGGCTTTAGGAGCCGACCCGAAGGATTTCGGAAGGCTCTTCGACTCGGTGTGGATCGACTTCTCCAAGGGGCTCGGGGCGCCGGTCGGAGCGGCCCTTGCGGGAAGTAAGGAGTTTATCGCGGCGGCCCGTCGCTTTAAGCACCTCTTCGGCGGTGCGATGCGCCAGGCGGGGATTATCGCCGCCGGTGCCCTCTACGCCCTCGATCACCATGTCGCGGGTCTCTCTAAAGACCACGAGAACGCCCGCCGCCTCGCCCGGGGACTCGCCGGGCTTCCGGGAATAGAAGTGGCAAACCCGAACCCCGCCACAAACATGGTCTTTCTTTTGGTAGACGAAAAACTCGGTGGGGCCTCCGGGCTTGCCGAAGGCCTTTTGACCCGCGGGGTCTCGGTTAGCGTCGTAACGGGGCGCATTCGTATGGTTACCCACCTCGACGTAACTTCTGAGGACATCGAAACGGCGATCGCAGCCTTTACCGAGCTTACCGGGGGATAAGGTCTCTGAACCGGCCGCCTAGAGCCTGTCCGGCGTTCCGTCGGGCTATCCCGCCGTGCTTCGGCGCAGGTGCCTCAGAGCGCTTCCACGTGGTCCGAGTAGTCGTGCTGTTGATTTATATACCCCTATGGGGTATGTTACACATATGCTGAACGAAAAGCAAAAGGAACAGGTGGCGAACCGTCTGCGCCGGATCGAGGGGCAGGTCGGTGGTATCGCCAGGATGATCGAGGATGACCGCTACTGCGTGGACATTCTCAATCAGACTGCGGCGGTCGTCTCTGCGCTCAGGAAGGTCGAGAGCATCGTGATGGAGAACCACCTGAACACCTGCGTCGCCGACGCAATGCGGAGCGACGATCCCGAGCAACAGCGGGAGAAGACCGCCGAAGTAATGGACATTATCGGAAAGTACCGGGGGACCGGATGATCAACGCTCAGGATGGGAGTTACCGATGACAATACAGACAGAAACATACCCGATCGACGGCATGCACTGCGCGAGCTGCGTGGCCCACGTAGAGAAGGCCTTGCGGACCATCGACGGCGTAACCGACGCGACGGTCAACCTCGCGACCGAGTCGGCCCGAATTACCTACGCCCCGGGGTCGGTTTCCCTGGATGATTTCGTCCGGGCAGTCGACGCCGCCGGGTACAAGGCGGTTATCGAGTCTCCGGAAGACGCCTCGGCCGAGGTTTCGGCCGAGACAGAGGACCGGGACGAGCGCAAGATGGGAAAGGCTCGGCGGCAGATGTGGAGCGCCTGGGGCGTGACGATTCCGATTATCCTCTGGATGATTCCGGAGATGATCTTCGGCTACGTCTTTCTCGGGCACCTGGGGATGGATATCGGCATGCTCGTCTTGGGAGCCTTCGTCGTCTTCGTTCCCGGCTTCGAGACAATCCGGAGCGCCTGGAAGTCGGCCATACACGGTGCCCCGAACATGGACGCCCTTATCGCCATGGGTACGCTGGCGTCTCTTTCCACCGGTGTGGTCTCCCTCTTGAGCCATTACGGCCTCGCGCCGGCTTTTGCGAGCTTCGCCGGAGTCGGCGGGATGATTATGGCCTTTCACCTTACCGGTCGATACATCGAAACCAAGGCGAAGGGCAGGGCGTCCCAGGCGATCAAAAAGCTCCTTACCCTCGGGGCCAAGGAGGCGACGATCGAACGGGGGGGCGCCGAAGAACGCATACCCATATCGGTCCTGGAGAAGGGCGATCTGATGGTCGTCCGCCCCGGGGAGAAAATTCCCACCGACGGCGTGGTCCGGGACGGTCGGAGCAGCGTCGACGAGTCGTTGGCCACCGGAGAGTCGATGCCCGTCGACAAGTCCCCCGGCGACGAGGTTATTGGGGCGACGATAAACGTCCACGGCCTTCTCAAGGTCGAGGCGACCAAGATCGGAAAGGAGACCTTTCTGAGCCAGGTTATCCGGATGGTCGAGGAGGCCCAGGGGTCTAAGATTCCCATCCAGGCCTTTGCCGACCGGGTTACCGCGGTCTTTGTCCCCATCGTTATCCTGGTGGCCGTCGCAACCCTCGCCGCCTGGCTGGTGTTCCCCGGCTTTTTCAGCGGGGTTGCGGACTGGGCTTCCGGCTTTCTACCCTGGGTCAACCCGGGAATCGGACCCGTCGCCCTGGCCTTCTACGCCGCGATAGCGGTTCTCGTTATCGCCTGCCCCTGCGCCCTCGGGCTGGCTACGCCGACGGCCCTGATGGTCGGCTCGGGAAAGGGCGCCGAAAACGGCGTTCTTATCCGCAAAGGCGAGGCCATCCAGATTATGAAGGACGTCACTACCATTGTCTTCGACAAGACGGGAACCATCACCGAAGGGAAGCCAAGCGTCACGGACGTTGTCGGATTCGACGGCGCCGACTCGCACGAGGTTCTCAGCCTCGCCGCTGCAGTGGAAGCCGGATCGGAGCATCCCCTCGGCCGGGCGATCGTCGAGGCGGCGAAGGAACGAAGCGGTACAGCTCCATCGCCGGTCGCGGATTTCGCGGCGATTCCCGGCCGAGGTGTCCGGGGAGTCGTCGGCGGCCGGAAGCTC